>JBIKZJ010000386.1:0-6165 GCA_044354755.1 Schlesneria sp.
AGCTTTTTGGTTCCGCCAAATCCGAGCTTGCTGGATCCGGACGAGAACGAGTCCTCTTGGTCATCGGCATCATCGTCAAAGGCCAAATCATCAAGCTCACTTTCCTCGCTCAGATCATCATCCGAAATTTCCAGCTCATCCAGCGGCTCTTCCGCCACCTCATCGATCTCGAAAATACTCTCTTCAACAGATTTTTGCGGACGCTTTTTCGAGACTGGCGGGGCGTCGTCTTCATCGTCCTCAAACATGACGACGTTCTGATTCGAATCGCTAAGCGATGCCATCTCGGAACTGTCACCAGAATCAAACAGATCCAGTTCAGCGGAACTGGCCGCCTCGTCACCCGATCTCAATAACGGTGCGGTGGCACTTAGATCGTCCTCATCCAAACTCGAAAAAGAGAACTGTTCGGTCACATCCTGATTCTTGCCCGCAGCTGCCGCCCCCCCCTTGGGTTTGGAACTGCTTGCCCCCCGCTTCGTAACGCTGCTTTCGGCGAGTAAATCAAATGTTTGACTGCTGGCGAGTGGTCCCGAGCCGCTGAGATCACGGCTGGTGATTCCACTATCCGCCAGCCGAATACCACTCCCCAATCCTTCGAGTGAAATCCCACTGTCGGCGGGGCGATTCAACTGAATTCCACTGTCATCACTCAGGCGAATTCCACTATCGTTTCCTAACCGGATCCCACTATCTTGCGACAACGAGATTCCACTATCGTTTCCTAACCGGATCCCACTGTCCTGTGACAAGGAAATCGACGAATCGGCCGTTTCGAGATGCAGCGTATGGTCGCTGTGAAGATCATCGGGAATCGAAACCATCGCATCTGTTTTTGCGGGTTCGCGCGATTGGGGGCCGCCGATCGATTCTTTCAACACCAGAGTCACATCGCTATCACTGTGAGCTGGCTTTAATCCGGACTTCGGACCAATTAACTGAACATCGCTGTCGCTGTCCGAGGCAGGAAGTAAACGGACATCGCTATCGCTTGCGGCCAAACGAACATCACTGTCAGAATCGGGTTGAGTCGATTCGGACTTCGCCTTACCGCCCGACTTGGGACCCGAATGAGGAGTCTCGACGATGCGGACATCGCTGTCGGAATCGGTTTGCCCCTTTTTCCGAATCACGGTCGCGTTCCGGCCAAAGTCATCGTCACCCACGTCGGAAAAATCGTCGATCAAATCCAAATCGGGGTCTGAATCCGGCTGGTGACGGCGATGGTATTCGTCAACGTCGTCGGCTTTGAACTTCCAGGTCCCCCGGTCGGCAAAACCACGAACGTCTCCCTTTTCGCGCAAGCGAATCAATTCGTCCGTCTTGATCCCCAATTGAGCGGCGGCTTCTTCCAAACTCAGATATTTTTTGTTCGGGGCCATCATTCATACTCCGCTCAAGACCAAACCGATTTTCACGAGGATGTCGGCAGTTCTTGCCGACTCTCAACATTCTGACCAGCTTAACAGATGAAAAACCAGCCATTACCAGAAAAAAATGAAATTCCGAGGCAAAAATTCCCCACCGAGTTCTCCGCGGTGATCCTGCTGGGAACAGTTGTCAAAATGCTTTCGAGTTTCTGCTTTAGATCGGCGTTTTGGCAAACCTGACTTGGAAAACCTGACGTGGTATCACCAAGGCAATCCATGAAATTCTGCAACAGGAGTCAGGATCGTTAGGGTCGTTGCACAAAACGGGGCGGAAATCAAGGATTGTAACAAAGAATCGGATGATTCCGGTAAATGATTTTCCGGTGGATTCTCGGTTCTTGATGCGGGAGATTTTCGTGGAGGCACTTTGTCGAGGTCTGATGCAGTCGCCGTTCTGCTGTTGGTGCATGTCCCCGATGTGGTCGCAAGGCTGGCACGGAATTCGTTCGGCAGGTCTCAGCGGGCGAATTCCAGTCCGGGGTCCGTGGTCGGGCTGCCGACCAGTTTGAACTGGAAATCCGCGTCGCTGGTCGAAACGAGTCTGGCGACCAGTGAGCCACCACCGGTTCGTTCCAGGGTCAAGGTGTTCCCTTCGACCGAGTACAAACCGCTGAAGGACTGTGTCGGTTGGTCTTTGGGGGTAAAACTCCACGTGAAGGTTTTTTCGTTGTCGAACGTCAGTAAGAAGGCCGAGCCGTCCTCGCGCGTCGCTTTCCAACTCCCCTGGAAAACTGTCGGGTTGATGTTGATGGGGGGAGTACTGGGTGATGGTTGCAGTGGGGGTGTATCGACCGTGGGAGGCTCGGGCGTCGGTTGTGCGGTCGGTTGCGCTGTTGATGGTGCTGTTGATGGTGCGGCGAATTCCGATGGGGTTGTTTTTTCCGGTGGAGCGATCATCTGCAGCAGGTCGATCGCGACTTGATCGCGGGGAACCATCGCCACCACCCGTATTAACATGCGGGCTGCTGCGTCGGGTGACCCGCCTGCCAGATAGTGATAGGCGAGCAAAAATCGGGTGGCGCTGTCGTCCTGATTCTGTTTGGAAACCGCCTCGAGCGTACGAAGATGCGTGGTGTAAATGCGGATATCGCTGTAGATGTAGATCAATGTTTCCCAGTCCCAACCGGGTGATACGGCAAGTACCGCATGGAGGGTAGCCGCAGCCTGTTGGTAGTCTCCGAGCGCAAACAGGGCGAGGGCACGGAATTCATGGACGACAGGATCTGCGGGATACAGGGCGATCAGCAAGTCACTGATTTCGAGGGCGTCTGCAAACTGATTTTGTTTGAACGAATTGACCGCAGAATTCAATAAAAGCTGCTGCTGACTTTCCCCTTGCAGGATCGAACCGGGCTGAGCCGCAAGGGTGGAAGATCGTCGAGGCGCCATCGGAATCGGCTGCGAATAGTTGAATCCCTGTGAGGGGATGTTGGTCTGATTCAGGTTGCTCACGTAAGGGTTCGAGTAACTCAAATAGCCGCTGCCATAGGGGAGCACGCCGTATCCTCCCTGGGTCATTCCCCAGACAAACGGCTGAGCTCCTGAAAATCCGGTCCCATTTCGAAACCCTTGGCTGGGATAAGGGCTCACTACTCGGGTCTGATTGCTATGGCCGAATGTGTTACCGTTGGCAATGTTGTTGCCGTTGCCAACAGGGTTACCGCTGGGAATGTGGTTGCCGCTGGGAACGTGGTTACCGGTGCCATGACGATTGAGATGTCTGTGGAGGTGGTTGATGGAACCGGGGCTGGTTGATCCGGGATGGGTTCCCGCACGATGCGTTAATTCAGGTTGTGTCCCCGATCCGCTGCCCAATCCGCTGAGGGTGGGTTGATTGAGCCTCGGATTTGCGGATTGGTCAGAAAAGCCGGTGCCTCCGCCCACAGTGCTGGGGGACGGGGTTGAGAAGGGTTTCTCAGGCGGATTCCCCGTGGCGGAATGACGGCGATGCGGTTCAACGTTCGCCGTCGAGTTGGGTGTGGATCCTTGGTTTGCAGTTCCCTGGTTTGAATGGGGGGTGAAATTCGGTTGTAGACGGCGATGGCCTCCCCGCGGTGCTTCCGCCGGCGGCGAACCATTTGTCAGGCGATGATTGGGTTGTGGGATACTTGGTGGAGTCGGGGTCTTGGTTTGACCGGGAGCATTTTGACCGGGAGCATTTTGACCGGAGGCATTTTGAAGGGGCGCATTGGAATAGACTTGACCAGTCACAGCAGTCGCGGAGTTGCCAATGACAGTTTGATTCGCCCCGATCGAGGGTTGTGGCGAGGCTTTCCCCGCAGCACCTCCCCCCGCATTTCCACCCTGAAAACCGGTGTGAGGCCGACCTGGGTGAATTCCGGAATTTCCGTTGAACGTGGGGCCTGACGAAGCACCGGGAGGGGATCCCACGGGAGCATTCGGAGTGACTCCTTGTTGCAGATTACTACGAAAGCCGGGGTTGGAAATCGCCGGGGCGGAACCGCCGGGTGCTGAGCCAACAGGTGCGGAACCTCCCCTGACTCGGTGCGGCATGCCGCCACCACCACTCGCACTACCACCACTGGGTGCGATGGGGGCATTCGGTGCGGTCGGACGACTGGGTGCGGTCGGACGACTGGGTGCGGTCGGACGACTGGGTGCGGTCGGACGACTGGGTGCGGTTGGACGACTGGGTGCGGTTGGACGACTGGGAGCGGTCGGACGACTGGGTGCGCTGGGTGCAGGGGAACTGTGTCCGGCCCGATGCTGCTGCACGGGCCTGCCACCGGGTTGTGCCCAAAGTCTGGCGTGATTGTCGCCATCCAAAGGATGAAAACCGCTGAATAACGATCCGAGGAAAGCCGCCGTCGCGACCCAATCGGTTGATTTCATGATCTGGATTTCCACAGAATTGCCTGGAGATGTCCCCTGCCCTGACTCATTCCCGTTTGCCCAGCAGGCCAGCGACGGGGCGTCCTCAGCAGCGTTTCCGACTCAAACTCGAGGCGAAAAATTTACATCAAAACGGATCACTGGCGTACTCGAACGGGTGGAAAGTTTTGATTGTCGATGCTCTCACCTGAGGATACTAGCGTATTCTCGCTGATTCAGGGACGACGGAATCGGAATCGAACTGAGAAAAACGCAGATTTTCAAATTTCGTTTTTTCCGATGTTCGTGTGGTTTTGGTGTCCGATTCACGCTGGATTCTGTTGGCGATCGCACCGAAAGCGAAAAATCTCGGATTTGCCATCTCGGATTCGCCCTTTTTCATGATCGAATTGTTGTCGGAATTTCCGCAAGTTCCCCGCCAAAGGAAGTGGGTTTGTCGTGCTGGTGAAAACCGAATCCGGACCTTCGTCCCGTGATTTTTCTTGCGAACGTGATACAGTCAGGATCATTCGTCCGCGAAATGGCTCGAACACAGGGATCAGAAGGGTGAGCGACTTCACCGAGATGATGGGAACAGGTTCATGGGATGGTTTTGGGGGTTGCTGTTCAGTTTTGTCATGGTTCTGGGGGGGGCGTTTGCCGTCATTCCCCTCGCCGCTTGGTGGAAACGCCGCGATGCTCGACGGGCAATCGCCCAGTTCCATCGGCGACGTGAGATGTTGGAAGTCAAGTTTTTCGAAATGGCACAATCGCTCGGCAAGCCGCGGGGATTGAAGTGGCTTGATTGTGACTGGTCGGACGAGGTGACGTTTGGTCGTGACAAGACTTCGGGATTGCTGACCGCATTTGCGGGGATCAACGTTCACTTCGAAGCGATCGCGGGAGGGGACATGGAAGATGTCGAGGCGGTCTCGACCGTACGCGATGCAGCGGCCCTGTTTCATTTCCACCAAGGGGCATGGGGTACCGGGGGGAAAGCGTTATTTAATATGAATCCTCAGGTCGCCTTAGAAAAACTCGTCGCTCAATTTGAACCGATCTCAATTCAGGAATAAACGATGAATACAATCAATGTGATGCTGGATGTGATGGAAGTCTGCCGTGTTCGAACGTTGCTGACTTTAGAGGAAATTGCCAAACAGCCAGACCCTGCAGCCGTGCTGGGGTGGCGACCTGGTCCCGAGCGAGCTCATCTTGGCTGGCAACTGACCCACATCGGGGTTACCGAGGAGCTGACAGCGACGGAACGGATGCGGGGGCTGGTTCCTGCTTTTGCTGACCTCGTCCCTCGTTTCAAGTTTGGCAGCACTCCTGACAACCAGATTCCTTCCCTCGATTTGATTCATCAGGTTTTGACCGAGTCACGTGAGCACGTTCGCGAATGTTTTTCGCATTACAGCGAAGCCGACCTGGAAACCATTCCGGTCTGGTATCGGGAGCGAGGCTGGGATATCCGTCGGATTCTGCAGATTCTCTGCTGGCATGAGGCCCATCACCAGGGACAGGCGCACATCACCCTGAACCTTTGGAAAGCCTCACAGCCGAAAGGATAAGAAACAACGTTCCCCTGGGGATTTTCATGCGAATCCGTTGTCCGCTGTCGACGCTGTTGAGCTGCTGCTGTTTCGTGTTTTCAGCGCACGCTGATACGTTCACCGTTCGTGAAGACGACGGTCAGACTGTGAAGGTTGAGGCACGTCTGGTCGGTGAAGGCCAGGGTGTCGTGGCCCTGGAACGGACAGATGGCCGGATCGAAGTGGTTCCCCAACAACAGATCCTCAAAAGGGAACCGGGTGCGGATCCTGAACCGATTTCCGGTTCAGAAATGATCGAGCGGTTGACAGCGAGGTTTGGTGCCGACAAATTTCGTGCCTATGCCGAT
>JBIKZJ010000053.1:0-20656 GCA_044354755.1 Schlesneria sp.
CTTCAGGACATCGATGCTTCAGCTAATAACTCCAGCGAAAGGTTTTAAAAAACTGGATGGCAATCCAGCCCCCCAGAGAGCGTCGACCTACATGAATGCGCACTCGACTGCTGCTTCGCACACGCGTCCCGTGAGGCACAGGGGACAAACAGCGGATTTGTGCCTGATATCGCTTTTGATCCCGTTTCTTTCGTCCAGGAATGTCGTTCGACACGGATGAGGGAGAACCGAAATAAGCATCTTCATCGGGAGTCAACTCGCGATGACTGATTCGGAGAATTTCACCCCGGACAATTTTTCCCGAGGATTTCAAATAGAGGTCGACGGTTTGGCCCACTGCCACAGCTTCCAGATCATCTTCTGCGAGGGTTGCGATGGCTTCGAGCTGATCCAAAGTACCTGTCTGGCAAAACACGTCCCCAGGACTGACGACGGCCGTTTGATTGCTTGAGTCCAACAGTGTTCCGTTCCAGAAGGGGAGTTCCCGGTCATCTCCGCTTCGCAGTCGTAATGGTGCCGGGTAAATCACCGATTTTTTGTTGGCGCGAAGTTCCAGGCGATCGAGTTCGTCGATCCGATAACGGAGTCGATGTTCCAGTGCTGCCAAGGTGGCTTCCGCACCCGGAATTTGCTCGGCAGCACGTTGATCCTGATTGCGGCGAGCCCGCAGAGACTGCACGTGGTGTGCGACCACACGCGATTCCGCCTCGATCCGTTCGACTTCTCTTTGGATCTCCGGATTGACAAAACGGGCGATCGGTTCGCCCACTTCGATCAGATCACCCACATCTCTGCGTTCAACCAATTGGCCCGCGACTGCAGTGACCAGCGTTTGTCGGTCTTCGGGTTCCAGCAGTGCGTCGCCGAAAACAAACCAGGGAAGTGGTAAAAACAAACTCACAATCAACAAACTGACCATCGTCAGTCCCCTTCCCCACATCCACCAGGCCGGAGTCCCCATCGCGACGAGCGTTCGAATGCGATGCGAACTTGTCTGACACATCCTGAACCCCCAACAAAAAATTCCTACGGCAGCCAGGATCCAAACCATGAAGCTGAGCGAAAACGGCTTGAGCGCCAAGTGGATCCCCCATACGATCGCAATCGATAAAAACAGACGATAGAGCGCCGCAAGAAACCCATACATCAGGCACCATCGGGGAACTTCGGGCGTATCCAACGGTGGCGATTGCGTAGATCCCAATCCCCACCGCAGGAAAAATTGTGTGATCGCTTCGTGAGATCGCTCACCGAGATTCGAGATTCCGACCAGATCCATGAGCACATAATATCCGTCATAACGAACCAGCGGGTTGGCGTTGAACAGTACGGTCCCCAAGGAACAGACGACCATGACATTAAAGCTGATCGCATGAACCACGCCCGGTACACTTGCGGACCATGTTATCAAGGCAATCGCTGCAATCAGGATCTCAATCCAGATCCCCGCCAACGAGACGCTGATGCGCCGCCATCGACTGGATACCATCCAGACATCCGAAACATCACAATAGAGTGATGGGAATCCTGCCAGCAACAGGATTCCCAATTCGTGGCACTCACAGCCTTGACGGAAAGCCGCGATCGCATGGCCCATCTCGTGCATGATTTTTGTAATCACGACCACGATCGCAAAGAGCCAGATGTTCTCACGCGAAAAAAACTCGATGGTCGCGGGGGTCATCCGCAAGATTGCCCGATGTTGAGTAAACGCCAAAGCCAGCAGCAGCATCAGGAAGAGGCCCGCACATCCGACGAACTGAGGCGAGAAAATCCAGCCGAAGAACTGGTTGATCGGACGAAGCCATGGCCCTGGATTTATCCCAGGCAGGCGAATAGCCCAGGGTTGACTGATTCGCTGCATCCATTCCCGACGCCATAATTGACGCGTTTGATCTGCCATGCGCTGTCCCTGGCCGACCGTGTTCGTGACCAGCAACCCCTGCTGATAAAGTCGCCAAATCAGATCGCTCAACGCTTGAGGAGTCAATCTCAGGGGCGGATACCGGCGGTTGAACCATTGGCAAAGTTCGTCGCGACTCATTTTGTGATTCAACCGCTGCAACACAGCCATCTCATGCTCTTCAAATTCATAATATTTCAAATTCACCGGATCTTTAATCACCTGTGTTACTTGAAGCCCACGCTGAATCGTGGCGAATTGCAGGTCTCTACGCAGCGAGACCGAGCCCCCCCCAAGGAGGGGTGAATTTTCGTAATGATTCGACTGAGCCATACTGCATTCACTTGTTCTTCACGGAAAATTGCCAGAACACCATTTTGCAGAGATAAGCACCCGGTTCATTCCCGAATTTCCCCTCATTTGTCTGGCTTGACCTGATCATCAGGATGCCTGATGGTAGGAATTGCTGTCGGTGTTTTCTTTTTGGGAAACAATTTCAGGCGGCCTTTTTGACCGGGCCGCAGTAACCGATCGCGATTTTCAATCTCGGCCCAGATACGAATCTGTCCATTGACAGGATCCGCTTCAGGATTCATGAACACCACCTCTCCAGCAAACTCCTGCAACGGCGAATCAACAAAACCGACCTCAAGCACCACCGGAGCATGCTCGAATAACACCAATCCCGATTGCAGGTTAAGGTAGGCTTCAACCCGTAAGCGATCGATTCGGACCACACGCACGACCTTCTCGCCCAGATGAACCCATTCACCTTCCCGGCGGTGGAGTTGCGTGACGATTCCATTTAGCGGAGAGATCAATCGTCGTTCTTCCAACGCCAATCGCGAGAGTAGTAATTCAGTTTCTCGCGATTGGGATGCAAGCAAGGCGAAACGCTTCTCTTCTGTGCACCTTGCTACCTCGCTATTTGCCTTGTCCGCCTCAAGCTTCAACTTGTCAATTTCACTCGCCGAAATACTCGCGGGCGAAGACTTTCTGGCTTGTTCTGCCCGACGAAATTCTTCGCGAGCGACCACTTGTGTCAGAAATGCGTAATTCAAGGCAATTTCACTCTGGGCTTTTTCCGCAGCCAGTTTGAATTCCAGTTCTGCCCGCTTCATCGTCAATTTTGCTTCGCTGTCATCAAGACCTCCTAAGAGGTCTCCCTGGTGAACATCGTCCCCTTCCTTCACCATCATTTTTTCGAGCCGGCCATCTCGTCGCGCGGGGACATCCACCACTTCGAGCAGACGGACGAGCCCATCGACCACGACTGGAGTCTCTTGCGGCGGGGGTGTCGCCAAGGCCACGACCATCATCCAAGCCATCTTGATTGACCAATCTACCACGTGATTCACCTCTGCTGGAATTGAAACGGAAATGGATTCGGTGATTGCCGCACTGATCGTCAGGAAATCATCCCTGAATTTCCATGACGCCAAAGTTTTCTTCCTGTCGATTCCTCTGACTCATTGTCACTTGCTGATCGACAACCGGATTTCCGCGAGGAGGCGATCAGTACCACAAAACCATGACCAAAGCCGGAGGAAATTACCATCCCCACGGAAAAAGAACGTGTTCCTTCACGGTGCGCCAGAATTTGCGAAACAGGACTACAATCACGGCACGTCGACCACAATGAATTCGCCCTCGTACGCTCATCCCCTCCACCGCGCCATCGACGAGGTTTTCGGGCACATCCGCCCGACACAAAAGACTGGGAGCATCCCCAGCGATCCGAATTTCGACCGTCTGGGAAATCGACTTGAGTGTTGTCGTGTGCATCCGTTCGGGTTGGGTCACCACCACAAAGTCCAGTGGAACCGATTTCGAGGCGCTGAACGCCTGAAGCAGGTCGCTGGTCTCTTCGTCGGCAACACGAAGCTCTAGCTCCCAGGGGCCATCGATATCGGAAATTGTTAACAAACGCTGCCCGCGAGCAACCGGTCGACGGGAGAGCAACCGCTCTAAATCCCAGGTCACGACTCGTCCGCGAATCGGACTGACAACCTTCAATTCATCACGGCGAAACGAGAGTAATTCCAACTCATGGCGGAGGTTTTCGCGTTTCTGTTGCTGCTCTTTCAGCTCACCTGCCAGTGAATTCATTTGATTTACGGCATCGGGAGAGCTCAGGCCGAAATCGAGCCGTGTCGTTTCAATCGCGGCAATCCGCTTCTCTGCGGTCTGCAACTCGCCATCGGCACGCCGTATTTCGAGTTCAAGTTCCGGGTTATCTAATTCCAGCAGCGTTGCCCCCTCCTGGACATTCGTCCCCGAGGTGACAGCGAGCGAACGAACAATACTTGTCGAGGTGGCAAACACGTGACGCTGCCGAACGGGCTTTAATTCCCCCAAGGCTTCGACGTTCAAGTCAATCTGGATCACCGCAGTCAGCAATATTCCCAAACCAATCGCAGCGAACGCAATACCCGCTGCCGATGCAGATCGCCATGAAACCGCCCGCCCCCCTCTGCGAAGAATCATCGCCAAGGGTGTTCGAGACCAATCTACGGCATTCTGCAGGGCGATTGCGGCTTGCTGCCGCGCTGCTCCCCAGCAGGGCTCGGCAAACTGGAATTGTGTTGGCTGGAACCATTCACAGACCACCATGCCAATCAAGTCCCTTTGCAGTGGATCACCCGCAGCATCGGTCTGATTTTCCATCCCTCGCAGCGGCTCAACACGAATCAGGCAAACATGGGCTTCATCCAGGTATTGATCGAGTCCCTGCCGAACCCGTGGTGGCAGACCGCTGGTGGAATCTCCCACAGACCATTGAAACGATTGCTCTGTCCGCTTGAGCGTTGTCCGCTCGAGCAGCGTCATCAATTGCTCAAGCTTCCACACAACGTCTGCTCGCCGCTGGAAGCCTGGAATGTTGCTGACCGCCTGGAGTTGCCACTTGGTCCCCGAGGGAAGCAAAACCCATGTCCGATCCGATCGAAAAATCCGTTGAAACTCTGCGGCAATGGCTGCTGGGGTGGTGATCAGGCTCGGTTCTCGATGTAACTCGAGACAAAATCGGGGAAATTGACGTTCAAATTGACGCGGATCGACGAAGTGGTCGGGCGATGGATCTTCGGAGTCGGAAGAGGACTCGGCTCTGAGGGGCATAGTGTGTACTCGTCAGCGACCTAATTGAAAGCTCATCCGCACCTGATCCCACCAACCCTCGATTTACGAGACAACGAAAAGTCCCCAGCAAGGAAGATTCCCCCCCCATTCTTCGTCGGTTTTTACCGACCTGAAACCGAGTGGTGACATCTCGATCGAGTTCTTCCGGATCGTGGGTTAAATTTTACCCATTCCCGAACGGTCGCGCTCGCCCAAACCGCCGGCGCTGAGAATAGCCTGAATTCGTCCAGTTTCCTAGTATCTGCTGCGGAAAATGAATCCTCATCAAGCATTGGGGGTCACACACAATTTCAGGATCAAGTGATTCTCCCAACAGAATCAGGATCGACATTCCGCATGTGATCAAAAGGCCAATGCTCCTGCAAATCCCCAAGTCCGCTCGACAGGATACTCTCTGTGGGTCCGCCGTTTTCCAATCTGTTTGAAAAATAGACGCAATCATCTCACGCCGCAATTCGTCATCACCAAAAATCCATTGTGTTTTCGCTTGTGTGCGCAGCCGAAGTCCTTTCGCACTCCCCGACAATTGAGCGGGATTGTATTCGAATAATTCGCTCGTCACTTGAAACCGAATTGCGAACGAGATAGCCTTTTAAGGATGTGTAATAATTGAAATGGTGTCTCGCCAATCGAACTTGCAAATCCAAATCATTCCAGTACATTTAGTAGCCGATTCTCGAGCAACCACTCAAATCTGTATTTCTCGAGAGTTTTTTGGGGATGGCAGAAATGATCGACCTCGAAGCCTGCTTGCAGCCGATCAGTTCTGATTCGCCCAGCGGCGAGAATCTGGAATATGACGCCGCCTTTGGGGAACTCGAGCGGGCATGTATTGGCAAACCCGAGCAAGAGTACGGTTCGAAGGTGATCCCCGCAGAAGAACCGAATTGGCGGGAGGCACAGTCCCGGGCTCGAGAGCTTATCGAACGGACCAAAGACTTTCGGGTGGCGGTTCCGCTGGCGCGGATCGATTTGGCGCTTGGGCGACTGATTGATTTTTCCAAAGATCTCGAACTCATTGCTGGATACGTCGAACATTTTTGGGAGTCCGTGCATCCCCAACTCGATCCGGATGACGGGAATGATCCGATCGTCCGTGTGAACATCCTGGAATCCTTATGTGATCCGACTTCAACACTCAACCTGCTGCAGGCGATTCCGTTAGTAAGCTCGCGTGTTGTGGGGCGGTTTAGTCTCAAAGACGTTCGCATCGCCAATGGCGAGATTTCACCACAGGCTGGTGTCACCGAACCCGCTGATTGGAGTAAAATCCATGCGGCATTTGCTGATCCCGATGTCTCCAACGAAGAAGTCACTTCGAACTGCGAAGCGGCTCAAGCCGCAATCGAACTGTTGAGTTCCATTGAAAAGCAAATTTCAGGCTATGTCGGAAGTGGTTCTGGAGTCAATTTCAAACCGTTGATCCATGATTTGAAGGCGATTGTCAAGGTTTATACCGAACAATTGGCAAAACGTGGTGTCGTCGGTCAGGATGGCGAACCCGCGGTCGCTGGAAGTGCGGCTGAAATGACCGATTCCCCAGGGGGTACTCTCGGGGGTACACAGCGTTTAAGCGGCCAGATCACTTCACGCGATGATGTCATTGCGGCACTCGACAAGGTCTGCGATTACTACAGTCAGTACGAACCATCTAGCCCGCTGCCACTTTTGATCCAGCGCTGCAAACGTCTGGTCCCGGCCAATTTTCTCGAGATCGTTCGGGATATTCTCCCGGATTCCTTGCCGCAAGCCGAGGCAATCCGGGGGTTTATGGAACCGCAATAAGTGAGCGATCAGCAAGTTTTTATCCATGGCGAATGACATTTTTATCACAATCAGCAGGATCACAGCATGGCCAAACAGAGTAGTCAAAAGTTTATCGCTCGCAATCGGGCACCGCGCGTTCAGATCGAATATGATGTCGAAGTTTACGGTGCCGAGAAAAAAGTTCAGCTCCCCTTTGTGATGGGAGTGATGGCCGATTTGTCAGGTAACCCCTCCGAAGCGTTACCACCGGTTGCTGATCGTAAATTTCTTGAAATCGATATTGATAATTTCGATAGCCGAATGAAGGCGATGAAGCCCCGCGCCGCGTTTCAGGTCCCCAACACCTTGACCGGCGAGGGAAATTTGAGCGTGGATATCACCTTTGAA
Source organism: Schlesneria sp. (assembly GCA_044354755.1). Classification (GTDB taxonomy): domain Bacteria; phylum Planctomycetota; class Planctomycetia; order Planctomycetales; family Planctomycetaceae; genus Schlesneria. The sequence goes on from JBIKZJ010000053.1 coordinate 7,196, forward strand.
AACATGGACGACTTTTCGCCTGAAGCGATCGCCCGAAAAGTCGATTCGCTGAATAAGCTCTTGGAAACACGAACGCAACTCGCCAATCTCTTGACTTATATGGACGGAAAAACCGGTGCCGAAGAGCTGATGGCGAAAGTGCTGCAAGATCCCGCTCTCTTGCAATCCCTCACCGCAGCTCCTAAGCCTGAATCGACTGAGCCTGCGGCTGGTTAATTTCGATCGTTCGAATCTTCTGGTCAGAAAATCATTCACAGTCATCATCAGTAAATCGTAAAAATATCGGAGTTCAATCGATGGCAGAAAACGAAATGCAAGCCCAATCGCAAGGGGCGACAACCATCGCGGCAGACGAGTTTTCCTCGCTGTTGTCGAAGGAATTCAAGCCCAAGACCGATCAGGCGAAACTCGCGGTGGAAAATGCGGTTCGCACGCTGGCCGAGATGGCATTGAAAGAGACTGCGTCGGTTTCCGATGACGTTCTCAAGACCGTTGCATCGCTGATTGCCTCGATCGATCAGAAACTGACTCATCAAATCAACCAGATCCTGCATCATGCGGAATTCCAGAAGCTTGAAGGAGCCTGGCGGGGATTGCATCATCTGGTTACCCATACGGAGACGGACGAAACACTGAAGATTCGAGTGATGAATATCTCAAAACAAGATTTGGGAAAAACACTCAAGAAATTCAAAGGTGCTGCCTGGGATCAGAGCCCGTTGTTCAAGAAGATGTACGAAGAAGAGTATGGCCAGTTTGGTGGTCAGCCCTACGGCTGCTTGGTAGGGGACTATCACTTCGATCAAACCGCTCCTGACGTTGAATTGTTGACGCAGATGGCACAGATTTCTGCCGCATGTCACGCGCCGTTTATTGCCGGTGCCTCACCAACTGTGATGCAAATGGATTCGTGGCAAGAATTGGCCAATCCCCGCGACCTGACCAAGATTTTCACCACACCTGAGTATGCTGCTTGGCGCAGTCTGCGGGAATCGGATGACGCGAAGTATCTGGGTCTGACGATGCCTCGATTCCTCGCTCGTCTCCCCTACGGAGCGAAAACGAATCCTGTCGAGGGCTTTGATTTTGAAGAAGAGACCGAAGGGCAAGACCACACCAAGTTTACCTGGGCCAATTCGGCGTATGCCATGGCCACGAATATTAATCAGTCATTCAAAGCCTTTGGCTGGTGTTCACGAATTCGGGGGATCGAGTCGGGTGGAGCAGTCGAAGGACTTCCCGTCCACAGCTTTCCGACAGACGATGGTGGCGTGGACATGAAATGCCCGACGGAGATCGCTGTCAGCGATCGACGTGAGGCGGAACTGGCGAAGAATGGCTTTATGCCACTGGTCCATAAAAAGAATTCGGATTTTGCGGCGTTCATTGGAGCACAGTCGTTGCAAAAGCCCGCCGAATACGATGATCCGGATGCAACCGCGAATGCAAATTTGGCTGCACGCCTGCCATACCTTTTCGCCACCTGCCGTTTTGCACACTATCTCAAGTGCATAGTTCGCGACAAAATCGGCTCGTTCAAGGAACGAGATGATATGCAGAAGTGGTTGAATACCTGGGTTAACCAGTACGTCGATGGGGATCCGGCTAATTCGAGCGAAGCAACCAAATCGCGCAAGCCTTTGGCTGCGGCCGAGGTGGTGGTCGAAGAAGTGGCAGGAAACCCAGGCTATTACACGTCGAAATTCTACTTGCGACCTCATTATCAACTCGAAGGGCTTACGGTCTCTCTGCGTTTGGTCTCAAAGCTACCGTCCCAAAAGGGTGGTTGATCGCCTCGGTGAGTTGTATTGGACTTATGGCTGTTCCGTCCAATTGAGTGCCGTCAAAGAAAGATTTATAACGCTTGCGGCAGATGGAAATAAAAAGGGAAACGACAGGCGGCAAGAAGAAGCGTGGCCTGACCTCGTGTTTGAATGATGGATCGTGTGTGATTAACCGCATTTTGCTGTTAATGTTTAAAAACTACTGAAAGGGTTTAACGATGGCTGTCGATATGTTTCTCGAATTGGATAAAATTAATGGCGAGACCAATGACAAAGTCTACGGCCCAAAAAAAGCGATCGATATTCTTGCCTGGAGTTGGGGAATGTCCCAATCCGGCTCATTTCATGTCGGTGGCGGCGGCGGCGCTGGAAAGGCCAATTTCCAGGATTTATCCGTGACCAAATATGTTGACAATTCGACACCGACATTGATGCAGAAGTTGGCAACTGGCGATCACGTCGCGACGGGGGTGCTGACGATTCGCAAGGCGGGAAAAGTTCCGCTGGAATACATTAAGCTCAAATTAACGAAGATTATGGTTACGTCTCTCAGCACGGGCGGTAGTGGCGGTGAAGACCGGTTGACAGAAAACCTGACTTTGAACTTTGCCGAGTTTGAAGTCATTTATACGCCACAAAAAGCAGACGGCTCGGGCGGAACAGCGGTTCCCTTCAAGTTTGATATCGCCAAGAATGATGCCGAAGCATGATTGTCGGGTGACATCACGAGACCAGTCCTGGTTTTGTTGGTGGACCTCTGTTGCTGACGGTACCATCCATGGCTTTCGACCTCGGATGGTACTGCTGGCAGGGTTGCCGGTTGCCAAGCGTCGACGATGATCAGCAAAATCCCCTTTTTGACTCGAGGTTTTAATGAAATCGGACGAATTGTTGCGGAGTGGCGACCTGGAGCAGACTCTGGTTCAGTTGCAAAACGAGGTCCGCAACGATCCTTCCAACTTCAAATTGCGAGTATTTTTATTCCAGTTGTTGACGGTCACAGGGCAATGGGACCGTGCCTTAAACCAACTGAATGTTGCGGGTGAATTGGATGCGATGGCTTTACCGATGGTGCAAACCTATCGCGAGTCGATTCGCTGTGAATTCTTTCGGCAGCAGGTCTTCCAGGGGCAGCGAACCCCCGTCGTGTTTGGCAAGCCTCAGGCATGGGTGGCACATCTCCTGGAATCTTTTCGCCTGTTCACCGCAGGAAGTCCTGTTGAGTCGCAGTTGCTTCGCGAGACCGCGTTCGATGAGGCGTCCGCACAGTCTGGGCGAATTTTTGTTGGTTCCTCCGGTCCAGAAAATGAAGGGATCCCCTTTGAGTGGATCGCGGATGCCGATCTGAGGTTGGGACCAATTCTCGAAGTCGTGATGAATGGCCGCTATTACTGGATCCCCATGGAAAACATCCGAGTACTGCAGATTGATCCTCCAGAAGACCTTCGCGATGTGGTCTGGATGCCGGCACATTTTCAGTGGACAAACGGAGGAGAGTCGGTGGCGTTGCTTCCGACTCGTTACCCCGGATCGGAGGCGAGTTCCGATTCCCGGATCCGCCTGTCCCAAAAAACCGAATGGAATGAGGTCTCTCCGGATTTGTTCGTGGGAATGGGACAACGCATGCTTGCCACGGACGCGGGTGATTTTCCGATGATGGAAGTTCGCAAGATTGTATTTGACGCTCCACCAGCGGTAGGGGAAGTCATCGATGGCTGAATTAACCACTCAGGAACGCCTCCAACCGTCCTTACTCGATCGACTGATCGATGACGAACCGGGCCAGTCTGATGAATCGCGCGAGCGACGTGTGCTGTCCCTTTCTCGATTGCGCGAGTCGGTGTTGCGGGATCTCGGATGGCTGCTGAACACGACGCATCTAGAAGTGGTGGAAAACCTGGATCAGTATCCCTATGCGGCAAAGTCTGTCTTGAATTTTGGCCTGCCCGAGTTGACGGGAACGAGTCGCTCGAACCTGAATCGTGAAGACATTAAAAGACGTTTGCGCGAGAGTATCATCGCATTTGAGCCAAGATTGCGACGGCAAACGCTCGATATTCGCATCACTCATGCCTCAGACGACTCGCACACGCGATTGCTCGAGTTTGAAATTGATGCAGAATTGCAGGCCAAGCCCGTTTCCCTGTCGTTGTTTCTGAAGACCGAGATCGACCTCGAAAGCGGAACATTTGAAATCATTGATGCCCGTTAGTCGATCCCCGTTAATCCTGAGGATTTGTCTCAATCTGCTCGCGAATTCCTTTTGACTTGGTATGAAGTATGGACCCTCGACTGCTGAGATACTACGAGCAGGAATTGCAGTACCTCCGGGAAATGGGTCAGGAATTTGCCGAGGAATTCCCAAAAATTGCACGGCGACTGGGCCTGGAACAACAGGAGTGTCCTGATCCTTATGTCGAGCGTCTGCTCGAGGGAGTGAGTTTCCTGGCGGCGCGTGTCCATCTGAAACTTGATGCGGAATTTCCCCGCTTTACACAACACCTCATGGAAATCGTTTATCCCGATTACCTCGCACCAGTCCCCTCCATGACCGTTGTCCAGTTTCACCCGAATCTGTCGGATGGAGGACTCGCCAATGGTTTCCCCTTGCCGCGAGGGACTGTGCTGAAGAGCATTTTGGGGAAAGATGATCAAACGTCCTGCGAATATCGCACATCGCAAGCGACGACGCTCTGGCCGCTCGAAGTGGTTCATGCCGACTACATGATTCGTGACACCGCCTCGTTCGAAATGCCGAAACTCGCAGGAGTTGCGGGGATCTCAGGTGCAAATACTGTAAAAGCCGCGTTGCAACTTCGGTTGCGCACAACCGCCGGATTAAAAATCAATCAACTGTCACTCGACCGTTTGATTGTTTATTTGAAGGGGGATGACCAGTTGCCCGTTCGAATTTACGAACAGCTGCTGGCAAATACCGTGGCGGTCGTTGTTCGCCCAGTTCAACGCCCCGCCCCATGGCAAGAAGTGCTGAAGCCCACCAGCATCTGTCGCGTCGGTTTTGAGGACAAACAGGGGCTGCTTCCTTCAACCCCGCGATCATTTCAGGGATATCGCCTGCTACAAGAGTATTTCGCCTGTCCACAACGCTATCAGTTTTTCGAACTGACCGACCTGTTACGGGGTGTTCGTCGTTGCTCAGAATCCGAAATCGAACTGGTCTTCCTTTTCAATCGCCGCGATGCCGCCCTCGAAGGGAATGTTGATCCCTCTCAATTCGTATTGGGATGTTCACCCGCAATTAATCTGTTTCCACGTCGGGCCGACCGGATCCATCTCAGCGATCAATCTGCCGATTATCACCTGATTCCCGATCGAACTCGGCCGATGGATTTCGAGGTGCATAGCGTGACCAGCCTGCGAGGCTACGGCTCTGCGGCGGAAGAGGAGCAGGACTTCCTACCATTTTATGGATACAACGGTCAGGCTCATCAAGGGGCCTTTTACACACTCCATCGCCTGCCGCGCCAGCTTTCGTCGCGTCAGCGCCGCAATGGCCCTCGATCGACTTATGTTGGCAATGAAGTCTTCCTCTCGCTGGTGGATGGACAGGAAGGCCCCTTTCGACATCGCCTGCGGCAATTGGCTCCTGAGATACTTTGTACCAATCGCGATCTCCCTTTACAGATGCCGCTGGGGGTCGGGAAAACGGACTTCACCCTCGACGCGAGTGCTCCCGTGAAATCGGTGCGCAGTCTGATCACCCCGACGAAACCCGGCCAGCCACTCGTTTTTCAAAACGGCGAAGTCTGCTGGCGACTGATCAGCCATCTGTCGCTCAATTATCTTTCGATTGTCGGAGATGATCAATTAAAAGGGGTCGAGGCTTTACGCGAAATGTTAACACTGTACGCAGATTCCAGTCTACCCGAGATCCGCAAACAGATTGAAGGGTTAGTGGGTGTGTCATCGCAACCGGTGATTCGCCGACTGCCGCTTGCAGGCCCCATTACGTGCGGGCGTGGAATTGAAGTTTCGATTACGTTTGACGAAGCCGCGTTTGCCGGGGCAGGAGTTTTTATTCTCGGTGCTGTCCTCGACGAATTCTTTGCCAAGTATGTCTCGATTAATGCGTTCACCGAAACGGTCATCAAGACCGTCGAACGAGGGGAGGTGGCTCGATGGCCAGCGCGGATCGGACGGAGAACGGTGCTGTAGGGATCCACCAACAGCTCCAGCAGGCTCCACATCATTTCGACTTCTACCAGGCCCTACGGCGACTGGAATGTGAATACCGCGATCAACCGCGGATGGGTCAGTCGTTGCATCCGCACGAAGATCCGCTCCGCTTTGGACAGGATCCGTCGCTCGCGTTCGCCAATTCGACGCTGGCGTCGCATACCCCCGGAAAACAGGGGCGACCTTGGCGACTGGTAACCCGCTTTTTTGGTTTACTGGGCCCCAACGGACCACTTCCAATCCACCTCACCGAACATGCACGCGACCGCCAGTACAACGCCCAGGATCCGACCTTTGTACGGTTTCTCGATGTTTTTATCCATCGTTTTTTGTCGTTATTCTATCGCGCTCGAGCGATGGCAGAACCGACGTTTCAGCTGGATCGGCCGGACACAGACCGCTTTCATTTTTATGTCGGTGCCTTGTGCGGGTTGGGACAGACTACGCTGCAAGAACGCGATGCACTTCCCGATTTGGCCAAACTTCATTTTGCCGGACACTTTGGCTGCGCTGCCCGCAGTGCACTCCGATTGCAATCGCTATTGACCGCATTATTGAGTGTCCCTGCTGTCGTTGATGAATTTATCTTGCACTGGATGAGGCTCCCCGAAGACTGCCGATGCAAACTCGGTGATTCTGCGTCAACAGGGACCCTCGGTGTTTCTGCGATCCTGGGGGATCGCGTGTCGGATGGCCAACACAAGTTTCGGGTCATTCTCGGCCCGATGAGACGCAATGACTACGAAGAATTTCTTCCCGGTGGACGCCTGTTGCCACGGGTGACAGCCATTGTTCGCAATTTCATTGGCGATGAACTCGATTGGGACTTACAACTGATCCTGCAACGAGAGGACGTTGTCCCCGTCGAATTGGCCCGAACGGGACGCCTTGGCTGGTCCACCTGGATCGGCAACAATCCCAAAGCTCAGAATGCCGCAGACCTGACCCTTGATCCCATGATCGCCCGGCGGTCCCGTTCACATCCCCCCGCGACGCGGCCGGCGAACTCGTCCTGATGCCAATGAGCCTCCCCAGCGACTCAGGACCAATTCGGACCAATTTGCGGGGATTGTTCCCCTTCCCGCATCATCGCCGCATCATTTTTTTAACCAGACCAAGTACTAATGCAATAAGAGCATCCCATGCGAGAAATCAGTCGAGTCAATCTGTTCGGTAAGCTGAATGCCGTCGCCTATCGCGGTATCGAAAGCGCAACGGTCTTTTGCAAAATGCGGGGCAACCCCTATGTCGAAGTTGTCCACTGGTTGAATCAGCTCTTGCAACTGCAAGATTCGGACCTGCACCGAATCATCAAGCAGTTCAACCTGGATCCGTCACGAATCTCCCGTGATCTGACAGAAGCACTCGACCGACTTCCCCGAGGTTCCACCTCGATTTCGGATCTGTCATCGCAAGTCGAAGAGGCGGTCGAACGGGGCTGGGTGTATGGGTCGCTGATGTTTGGTGAAACGCAAGTCCGGACCGGCTATCTGCTGGTCGGAATGCTCAAAACTCCCTCACTGCGAAACACCCTGCTGGGAATCTCGAAAGAATTCGGCAAGGTGAACGTGGAAACACTGACCGAAAAATTTGAAGAAATCGTCAAGGGCTCGTCTGAACAAGGGCTGTCGGCCTCGGATGGCTTTCAAGCAACTGGTGGAGCTGCACCGGGCGAGGCGAGCGGCGCAATGGCCCCGGCCCAAATGGGAAAACAAGAAGCGCTGAAAAAATTCACCGTCGATCTGACGGAACAGGCCCGCAGTGGCAAGATGGATCCGATCGTTGGCCGCGATGACGAAATTCGCCAACTGATCGATATCCTCATGCGACGACGACAAAATAATCCGATCCTCGTCGGGGAGGCGGGGGTTGGAAAAACCGCAGTCGTGGAAGGCTTTGCCCAGCGGATTGCCCGCGGCGATGTCCCCCCCAGTCTGAAAGACGTGGAACTTCGATCGCTCGATGTCGGATTGTTGCAGGCCGGAGCCAGCATGAAGGGCGAGTTCGAGCAGCGTCTGCGATCGGTGATTGACGAAGTACAGGCTTCAGCCAAGCCGATTATCCTCTTCATCGACGAAGCCCATACGCTGGTCGGTGCCGGGGGAGCAGCGGGTACCGGCGATGCCGCGAACCTGCTGAAACCGGCCCTGGCACGAGGCACCCTGCGAACCGTTGCTGCCACCACTTTCGCCGAATACAAAAAACATATCGAGAAAGACCCGGCACTCACCCGACGCTTCCAGACGGTTCAGGTGGATGAGCCCGATGAAGCCCGCGCCATTCTGATGATGCGCGGTGTCGCCAGTACGATGGAAAAACATCACAAGGCGCAAATCCTGGACGAAGCACTGGAAGCCGCGGTCAAACTCTCGCACCGGTATATCCCCGCTCGACAATTACCCGATAAAGCGGTCAGTTTACTCGACACCGCATGTGCCCGAGTCGCGGTCAGTTTGCACGCAACCCCCGCCGAAGTTGACGATTGCCGCAAGCGGATCGAAGCCCTGCAAACCGAACTTGGCATCATCAGCCGTGAAAAAGCGATCGGCATCGATGTGGGCAAACGCGAAGGGGATGCCAGTGAATTTCTGGTGACGGAAAAGAGTCGACTGTTAGAACTCGAAGGCCGCTGGAACGCCGAACGGACGCTCGTCGACGAACTGCTTGAACTGCGTGCCAAGCTACGGGCCGGTATCCGCCCGGTCGAAGGGACGGGTAGCCCGCTTGAGGCGGCTGCCGAGGCTGTCGCGGTCGCAGTCGCCCCAACAGCTCCAGCCCCTGCCAATCCGCAACAGGAGGCCGAACGCGAAGCCGAACGACTGGTACAGATGACCCGGCTGAAAGAAGTTCAGGACCAGTTGAGTGAACTGCAAGGCGAAACGCCGCTCATTCTGCCGACCGTCGATTACCAGGCGGTGGCGTCGGTCGTCGGCGACTGGACCGGAATCCCCGTCGGACGAATGGCCCGCAACGAAATTGAAACGATCCTCAAAGTCGCCTCATCGCTCGCTCAGCGTGTGATTGGTCAGGATCATGCGATGGAGATGATCGCCAAACGGATCCAGACCTCGCGGGCGGGGCTGGATAATCCCAGCAAACCAATCGGCGTTTTCATGCTTGCCGGAACCAGCGGCGTCGGAAAAACAGAAACCGCACTCGCCCTGGCCGAAACGCTCTACGGGGGTGAGCAAAACCTGATCACGATCAACATGAGCGAGTTTCAAGAGGCGCACACGGTCAGTACGCTTAAGGGATCCCCCCCTGGATACGTCGGTTATGGTGAGGGGGGCGTTTTAACCGAAGCCGTCCGCCGTAAACCGTATTCCGTTGTGTTACTGGACGAAGTCGAGAAGGCGCATCCGGATGTGCATGAAATGTTTTTTCAGGTCTTCGACAAAGGCTATATGGAAGATGGCGAAGGGCGGATGATCGATTTCAAAAACACACTGATCCTGCTAACGACGAATGCCGGTACCGATCTGATTGCCGGGTTGTGCAAGGATCCCGAATTGATGCCCTCGCCCGAAGGAATGGCAAAAGCGCTCCGGGAACCGTTGTTAAAAATCTTCCCCCCCGCCTTACTGGGACGGTTAGTCGCCATCCCTTACTATCCACTGAGCGACGAAATGCTCGGGAAGATTGTCGCGTTGCAGTTGAACCGGATCAAAAAACGGGTCGAAGCACGGTACAAAATCCCGTTTGCCTACAGCGAAGAGGTCGTAAAACTGGTCGTCTCACGCTGCACCGAAAGCGAATCGGGAGGGCGAATGATTGATGCCATCCTCACCAACACCATGTTACCGGATATTAGTCGCGAGTTCTTGACACGAATGATGGAAGGGAAAATGATTGAACGAGTCAACGTCGGCGTGGCGGCGGATGGCTTCCAGTACACGTTCTAATCGAAGCGTTGCCAGGGACTGCCCGGCAATCATGCTCGGTGACCTGCACACGCTCGTTTGAGCGTGTGCATCGATCCCATCACCCGCGAATCCAATACCGCACGGGATATTTATTGAGTAAAGTGAGCCGATGAGCCGCATCACCTTTTCCATTTCCTTTGCAGCGAGATCCGATAATACCCCCACTGCGGATGGATGGACATATCATCACATCCTCCCGTGGCGATACTACTATGCAACAGGGGTTGTGCTGGCTCAAGTTGCCAGGCTACTCATGGTCGGTAAGACCTATCATCCAAAATCAAAATACAATCATAATGTGCTTGAAAAAGTATTCAAGGACCTGGATTCGAAAAACCTGACGCAGGAATACGGAATCGATTATTCTCAGTTTAAATCGGCAGCGGCAGATTCGCAGGTGACCGCTTTCGGACTTTTGGATTTATGCAATACTTTACACGGTGCTGGCAATCAGAATCAAAATGCGATGAATGCCTCGTTGATACGTAGGAATGGCTTTGATTTTGGAGAAATTGGAAATCTTTGTGGTGCACCACGTTTCGGCGGATTCCTGGGCATGGCCCCCGAACATCGTCAAGATGATCCTGGAAATAATGCCGAGCCAAACCGTCCCGCGAGTCTCCCGAAAGAAAGGTGGGGTGCTCTCAATTTGTTGCGGACGCATCTGACAAAGTTCGCACCGGGCATGCTTGGTGCCAGCGCGGGTTCGAAGATCACCGCAACCGTTGATTGGGAAACGTTCGAGCTGTTTTCGGTGAATTTACAGAAATTGATTCGATCTCATGATTTCCCCACACCGTTTCAACCATCGGACTGGGGATTGGTTTCCAGCAAACAAAAGCCTTGGGGTTATCTTCGGGGGAAACTCCCCACAGTGATGATCGGTTCTCGGGTGGATCGAGTCTTTGAGGTGAAGACTTCGAATGATGCAAGCTGTGGTCAATTTGTTGCCGCAGCCGATTTTTCCATGGATTGGCGGGTCTACAGTCCGGATGGAAATGATCGCAAAGCATTTAAGTGGGATAATCGAAAACCGCCGAATCCTGAGTCGAAGTTGCCCGGAGTCTGACGTTCACCGGACTGCGGGCAAAAGAATTCCTTTTTTTCCGCATTCGTTTTGATCGGCGATCGCGGCAACTCCGTCGGTTCTTCCAGAACCCTGCAACTCATGTCGAGTCATCGTGCGATGGGAACGGTGTCAACATTCGTCATCACCGCCGCGGCGATGATCGGATTTTCCAGTGAAGGGGAGCCCTGCTCCCACAAATTTTGATGCCGCTGTAACACCAGAGCCACCGTCTCAGAACCGTCGGATTGCCCGAATGCGCTGATCAGTTCAATGAGTGATGCACAGCAATAACGATTGCAAGTGTCGGAACGCAATTCGCGAGGGAGGGCACACCCTGCTGCCCCATGGTAAATGCAGGACCCATCCGTCGATTCCTGAGGCAACAGGCTCATGTATCGTTCCAAAAGCTCCACCCCCTCAGGATTGATTTGCGTGGCCATCACGCGTTGCATCGTCTCTGCGGTCAGATACGCCGCGTCGCCTCCTCGGACGCAACAGCCACCGCCGCACATCGTGCAAAGCTGCCCAGACATCGATTCCTCAGCAGCATCCGCAGTCGGTTGATCCGCTGTGATTGGTAACAGAGCGGGCAAGCCTTGGGTCTCTGCCAGGATCGTCTGCAAATGCTTCCGATGCGTTTCACGGCGTGCGGCATCCTGCGGTTGCAGTGGGGCACGGCCATTCGGGATCACCAGTCGCAGGACGCGAGCGGTGGGAGGGGCCGCAGTGATTTCACTGAGGTCCCCCCAATGCTGCTCGTTCTCGGCCGCACGAGACTCGGCCACTTGCTGACTCAGCAACCGATGTTGTTTCGCCGCAGCGCGCCGCGTTCGAATCAACCGAGACTGCAGGGAAAAATCTGGTTGAAACGAGCCAGGCGGCAGCCGTTTTCGTTGCTCGGCAATCACGCGACACTGGGCGTCAAAGCAGCTCTGAGGTTCTGTGTTGTTTTGCCGTGAAGCATCCATCATCACCGTATCACCACACACAAAACAAGTCGGTTTCTGTGTCCCCCCGTTACCCTGTGGCACCCACTTACCAGGGCCCTTCTTGTTGTCTTTAATCTTTGTTTTCGGTGCCGTGTCAATGACCGCAATGCTGCGCGACAATTTGACGAGACGTTCGATTTCATCTGGCGACATGCCTTCAAAGGCATGGACGACTTCGTTCTCTTTGGTTGTGAACATTGCTTTGCGACTTGTGCGTGATTTGATCCATACAACGAGAACGGTTGCGATCGCGGTTAGCAATGATGGATTCGATGCGATGTCTTGCACGATTTGAATGGTGTCGCCAGCGTTCATAGTCACACCGGGTTGCGGTGGACGGCGAGTAAACGAGACGCCAGCTTCATCGAGCATTTTGCCGAACGGATCGTCGTTCTCTGTCATGACAAAAATTGAAAGAGGTGTTGTCATGTCGTTTTTCATTCGAGAGACGTTGATCGAACGATTTGTAGTCGCCGCCAGGATGATCCGCGCGGCGGTAGTGTTGGCTGTCTGTGGCGAGGTATTGATTGTGTTTGATGGTCCGAGATTGAAGCATTCGCCATCAAATGAAAAAATAATGGCGAATCGGAAGGGCTAACGTTCGAGCTAAGCGGGTGACGACGGCTGGACGCCAGGCCCGCGAGGCGGAGAATAAACCAAAGAGCCTCGCGGGCCTGGCGGCCAGCCGTTGACGCTCCGCTTGAGCGAGGGGTTAGGCGTCAGTGCGTACGGCGCCATGCGGAGGCCAAACTTCATAAAGGAATGAAGAAAAGCTTCACACTCGCATGTGTGCTATGGCTTTTGCTTGCTGTGGCCCTCATAGGCCGGAGTTTCCTTGTAAACCTCACCAAATGCCTTCTCAACCCATTGGGCACAGTTCGCACACGGAGATGCAATTATGCCTTTCGCATTGAATGACACCAGCGTGTAGCTCTTCGGATTATTGCCTCGCCCTTTAAGTTCGCACCACACGTGAGCCTCCGCGCAAGTCGTGTGGGGGCGAGTATGTACTGGCGTAAGTCCGTTCCAGGGCAATTGAGCTGCGTATTCAAGTAAGTAGGTCGGATATGGGTCGAGCGGGGTCGCTGTCGCAGCTGGCGCACTGCTGTGGGCGTAGACTCTCTCCTCGCCCCTTATGGCAAGCGTCAGCATTCGTCCAGCATCGTCCTGATGCAGATTGGCGAATGTATTCGCAATCTTTCGAATTTCCTTTTTGGTCATTGTCATCTTCGATGCTCCAATTTTCGGGGTCAATAGAACAAGGCGAAAGCAGGGAATTGTGGCGCCTAACGTTCGAGCTAAGCGGGCGACAGCGGCAGGACGCCAGGCCCGCGCGGTGCAACATGGACAAGGGCGGCGCGCGGGCCTGGCGGCCTGCCGTTGGCGCTCCGCTTGAGCGAGGGGTTAGGCCTCATCGCACCACGGACGCTGTGAGGAGACCTTGAACGTCTGCGTCTTCACTGTTCGCGGTCGTCAATACAAAGAAGATCTTTGGAGCA
>JBIKZJ010000388.1:0-6158 GCA_044354755.1 Schlesneria sp.
ACCGAATACCGCCACAGCACTCCGCAAGGCTTTGTCGGAGCCAACGTTCAGCTGGGTGAGTTGTTTGTAAACGTTTTCGACCCGGTCCGCGATCTGCGCACGACGATTCGAGAGTGATGGCGAGACATCAAACAACCAAACGACGAGGGTCTTTTTTTCCCGCAACGAGTTCGCAATTTCCCAAGCGATCCGATCCACGGCCCCTTCGACTCCCCCGGCATGTTCGGTCGTACCCGAGGTGGCGACCGAGGCCAAAACATCGGATTTTGCGGGTTGAGGAAGATCGTCTACGATCGGCGTTGGGACATCGAGATTCGAGTCGACGCTTTTTTCGATTTCGGTTTGGGGATCTTTCGAGAGCACCGTTGCCGCCTCTTGTGAAGCAGTGAAAGTATTGATGTCGCTGTCATTGCCGATCTGATCTGTCATTGCCGTATCAAATTTATGCTGCATCGGATCGTCCTCTTGATCGAGAACGGTGGTGATGAGAGCCGATGGGTCGAGTTTTTCCGCAAATTTGATGAAGGCCAGCGAGGCCAGGATCAGAGCGTGCATCCCCATACTGATCACGCACGCCACCAGCAAGGTGCGCGGGATGCGGCTGGTCTCGATCTCCATTTCGAAGACTTCGGGTTGCGATGCATTTGTGCTCACGACCGGCTCCTCCTAAAAACGCTGACTGCAAAGCTCTGGATGTCCCAGCTTTCCATGACGATCAAATCAGTTTACCGCCTCATCAGTGAACCGGCAATTCCCACAATTCCCATCCAATACGATCCAGAATCAGAATTCTCTCGCTTTATTGTAACCCCACTGACCGAGAAAACCTTCGTTTTAAGCCCGATAAGGAACGATCAACCGGTTTTTATGGACCAAAGTCGACTTTGTCCCCACAAATGGCTGGCGGAAAATCGAATAAAGCGGGAGGATCCCAATTCGATCCGCCGATACCGAGGTAAGTCAAGGATTTTTCGAGGTAGGGCCTAGAGAAGTGGTGTAAACGTAAGTTGTTTTACATCAATTGTTTGTGCTGTTTGATTTGGTGTTTTTTTTCCTCGAAGTCACTCGACTTCGAGGATGTGAATTTCGGTCGGATGGTGGGTACTCGCCTGTTAAACCTTGACGGTGGGCAAAGCTTTGCCTAAATTGCTTGCATGAGTGAATGTTTGTTGATCTGTTTCACGATGTGAAAAGTGAGCGATCAGCGATTCCAAATGAATCCTCCCTAGAAACCTGCCCTGTTTCCCGCCTGAAAAAAATTGCTGCCTGCCCGAATTTAATGCCTGCCCACAGTCGACTTGAATTTCTGCTGATTGATGCAATGGATGGCCTGAGATTTTGATTTATCTGAATCTTTTAGTGGTTGTTCGTATTTGGAGGGGTGGCGTTATTGACGCTGAGTCCTGAGGACCCGCAGCCAAATTCATGGTCTGTAGCGATGTTGGACAATACGTTGATGATGGAAAAAACGGGTTTAACGAGTTTGGTTGAGTAGGCCAAGCGTTAGTGTGTCGTTCTTCACGAACTCAAAACCATGATGCAAACAGCACAACTTGCGAGCGGACCAAGATTGCTTGATGCTCAAGAGTTTCAAATTGCACGTGACGCTCAAATGAATCACGGATCCTTGGATAAGGTTGCCGTGACACTTGGTTTTTCGAGTGAGGAGAGTGCTGTTAAATCGCTGGCCGCAACCTTGGGGTTGGATTTTGTGGATTTGTCGACAGTCGAGCCGGATTTATCGGTTCTGGATAAATTCCCGGTAAAGCTGATTCATCGCTACGGGGTCTTCCCCATTCGCCGATCCGAGGGATCCCTGGTTGTCGTGACCGGGAATCCATTTGATCTGCATGCGCTGGATGCAGTGAGTGCGGCGGCTGGCTGCAGCGTAATTCCGATGGTCGCACTTCCATGGGAAGTTGCCAAATTGGTGAAATCTCATCTCGGAGTTGGTGCCGAGACGATTGATGGGTTAATCGCGAATTCCGAAGCCGATAACGACGGAGTCGAAGTTCTCGACGAACTGGAATGGGATCGGTCTGAAGCATCGCAAATGGCGCAACAGGCATCTGTTGTTCATCTTGTGAATGAAATCCTTTGCGAAGCGGTCGAGGCGCGCGCAAGCGACATCCACCTCGAGTCACAGGCTGCCGGTGTGAAGATTCGTTACCGAATTGACGGCGTTCTGCAAACACAGCCGATGCCTCCAGAAATCAACCGATTTCAGGCAGCCATCATCAGTCGCCTGAAGATCATGGCGAAGATGAACATTGCCGAGAAACGGATTCCTCAGGATGGCCGTATCAAACTGAAAGTCTCGCGCCGGGAAGTGGATATCCGCGTCTCTGTGATTCCGATGCTGCATGGCGAAAGCATCGTGATGCGTGTTCTCGACAAGGATGCGATGCAATTCTCGTTGCGCGGCATTGGGATGGATCAGGATATCTACGAGCGATTCAATCGCGTGATTCGATTGCCGCACGGGATTGTGCTGGTAACGGGGCCGACCGGTTCCGGCAAAACGACGACTCTTTACAGTGCGCTGGCTGAGATTAAAGACGAAGAAACCAAGATCATTACCACCGAAGACCCCATTGAATATCAGTTGGATGGGATCAATCAGATTCAGGTGCATGCAAAGGTGGGGATGACCTTTGCCGCGAGTTTGCGAGCGATCTTGCGACATGACCCGGATGTGGTTCTGGTCGGTGAAATTCGTGATCAGGAGACTGCGGAAAATGCAATCCAGGCGTCGCTGACGGGGCATCTGGTTTTCAGTACATTGCATACGAACGATGCGGCGGGCGCTTTCATGCGGCTGGTGGACATGGGTGTGGAACCCTTCCTGGTCAGCAGCACGATTGAAGGGGTCATGGCGCAGCGGCTGGTGCGGACACTCTGCAAAGCCTGCTGTGCCCCTTATGAGCCTCACGCCGAAGAAATTCCTGCCGACTTTCCGATGGAAGAGGTTCGTGCCAGTGGTGCCCCGCTTTATCGGAATGTCGGCTGTCGTGCCTGCCGTGGTACAGGGTACTCGGGTCGAGTCGGACTTTACGAGTTTCTTGAGGCCAACGACGAGTTACGTCAACTGGTTTCCGAACGGCTTCCCTCGAATGTGATCAAGCGAGCGGGGATTAAGGCCGGCATGCGCACGTTAAGGCAGGATGGCTGGCTCCGGGTCCAGCGCGGTCAGACGACATTGGCGGAAGTTTTACGAGTCACAAAAGCGGATTGACGATTTTGTTTTCTTAAGTGGGTTTTTGATGCCGGATTTTTCTTATCAAGCGCGGAACGCAACGGGAAAAGATCTCTCGGGCGTAATCACAGCTGCCAGCAAGCGAGAAGTCTTCTCGTTGCTGAAAGAGCGTGGTTTATTTCCTGTGCGCGTTGATGAAACCAAAGGCCCGATTCAGTTCTGGCCGAAGAAAAAACGGATCAAGGCCGAGTTGCTGGCAAACAATTTGACGCAACTGGCGGACTTGCTGCAAAATGGTGTTTCGTTGATGGCGGCTTTGGATGTTCTGGTCGAGCAAGCCGCACAGCCGATCCTGGCGGAAGTCCTGGCGGATGTGCGAGACAAAGTGGCCGAGGGGGTTCCCTTTGATCAAGCGCTGGCTCGACACCCTGAAATCTTCGGCGAACTGGCTATCAGCATGGTTCGCGCGGGATCTGAAGGGGCCTTTCTGGAAGATGCGTTGAAGCGAACTGCCGATTTTCTGGAAATGCAGGAAGAAATGAAGGGGCAAGTCGTGGGTGCCATGGCTTATCCCGCATTTCTCGCAGTCGCTGGAACCGTGGTGACGGTGGTCTTGATCGTCTTTTTTGTCCCCAAGTTTGCGGAGTTGTTCTCTCAACTGGAAAAAGCGGGGGGATTACCCGGACCGACAATCGCGCTCTTATGGATCAGCGATTTTCTGGGAAATTATGGCTTGATCCTGGCCGCAGGACTTTTCGGTCTGTTCGTCTGGTTACGAAAACGACTGCAAACGGACGCCGCCCGATTGATGATCGATCGATACAAAATCCAGCTTCCTGCCATTGGCCCGATCTTTCTTTCCACAGCCCTGTCACGGTTTTGCCGCGTATTGGGGACACTCTTACGAAATGGGGTTCCTCTGTTGCGAGCACTGGAAATCAGCAGTGATGCCACGGGGAATCGAGTGCTTGCTCAGGCGATTCATGGTTCCGCTAAGAATATTTCGTCGGGTGAAACCTTGTCGCGACCGTTAAGGGAATGTGGACTCTTCCCCAAACCGATTATGGCGATGATCAGCATCGCTGAGGAATCGAACAATCTGGAAAAGGTTCTGATCAACGTCGCGGATGGAATTGATCGACGCATCGGACGTCAATTAAACATCATGGTACGTCTGCTCGAACCAACGATGCTCTTGATCATGGGGGCCGTCGTGCTGTTTGTGCTGACGGCGTTATTGCTCCCTGTTTTTGAAATGAGTGCCACGATGGGATAGTGAACCTACGAGAGATGACTTGCGGGCAAACGGGCACGTAAGAGGGCAACCCAGGAACGTTTCTGGTCAGGAAATGGCCTGCGACACACGGATGGAACAGGCAACAAAGTCGATTTAGAGATAGAGGATGAATTCATGAAAACTCAACGAACTTTTCAACGGCCGCGGGGTGGCTTCACCCTGGTGGAAATGCTGGTCGTACTGGCAATTCTCGTACTATTAATTTCCATGGTGGGGCCACGCATTTTGGGAAGTAAACAAAAGGCGGACATCAACGGTGCGAAGACTCAGATCGGGATGCTGATGTCGAGTCTCGAACATTATGTCGTTGACATGCGTGAGTACCCGGATACCGAAATTGGTTTGTCGGCATTGCTGGAAGATCCTTCCCAAGACGAAGAAACAAAATCAAGTTGGGACGGTCCGTATCTCAAAAAATCTCAGATTCCCAAGGATCCTTGGGGACATGATTATCAGTATCAGTTTCCCGGCACCCACAACAAACGCAAAGAACCAGAAATCTGGTCCTTTGGTCCGGACGGCCAGGAAAATACCGATGATGATATTGTCAGCTGGGACGGCGAAAAGAAGGAAGGTGCTTGAACATGAAGTGCTTGAACACAAAGTTTGTCCACAACGCTGATCATTCGCGCCGCGGTCACTCCATGATGGAGATGGTCGTTGTCATGTCTGTACTGGCCGGGATGGCAGCAATTTCCTGGCCGATGCTGAAGTCGCCCATGAACAAAATGCGACTGCAAGCCGCAGCACAGGAAGTTTCTGCAGCGATGGCGAAAGCACGATTGAAGGCGATGCAGTCTGGCGAGGCCCAATTGTTTCGCATCCAATTACACACGGGAAAATTTCAGGTTTTGCCGTTGTCTGAAGACGATGCAAGCGATGCGGAGCAATTGGAATCTGCGGAACAAACGGGGATGGAACTCGTTCAGGGGGGGGCTGTTGAACACTCACCCCTGAATGAACAGTCAGATCGATTGAGTGAAGAAAAAGAACTTCCCGATGGGATCTGTTTTGAAGTTCCGATGGATGAAGAGTTCATCGATTCTGGGGACTCGGTCGCGGCAGATGACGACGAAGAATGGACCGATTTTGCTGTCTTCTATCCTGACGGGGCGACAACCACCGCCGTTGTCGGACTGCATGGTGAACCGGACCTGCATCTGGATGTGAAGCTCAGTGGACTGACTGGGATTGCAAAAATTGGAGAGACCCGTCGCCAGGAATTGCGATGATGGTCCCTTCGCGCCGCGGTTTCTCTCTGATGGAGGTTCTGTTGGCAACCAGTATTCTGCTGGCCAGTTCGATTGCTCTGATTGAACTGGCCACGATTGGCAGAAAGCAGGCGAATTCCGCCTACGATCTCAATCAGGCTCAATTGCTCTGTCAGGCCAAACTGGATGAGATCGTCGCGGGGGTTGTGCCGCTCAAGGGGGTTGAATCGCAGGAATTGGATGACGACCCGGAATGGCGGTATTCGGTGGAACTCAGGCCACTTCCCATGCATGAGCTGGTTGCGGTGGTTGTGACCGTTTTTCAGGCTCCAGAGACTACTCGTCGTCCAGTCCAGTTTTCGCTGGTTCGCTGGTTGATGGATACCACTTTAATTCCCTCAGGGAATGGGACTCGATCGACCGCTTCCAGTTCAGCACAGGGGGGGGCAGCACA
>JBIKZJ010000389.1:0-6149 GCA_044354755.1 Schlesneria sp.
GTCACCTGGCTCCGCTGAAAGGAAATCTCAACGGCACCCCCGACGCCTTGTCTGCAATCCAGGCTGCGTTACTGCGGAACCAACCAGCCCCTTCCCGCCCGTAGCCGTTTCCGCGCGTCACCGTTTTTCGCGCGTCACCGTTTTTCGCGCGTCACAGGGTGAAGCAGCAGGGTCCGAGAATCCCTGGATCCAACACCGCGCCCGGCCCCCCTGTTCGCATCCCCATCACCACCATCATTCCCCCTTGAGTCGACCCGCCAATGAGCTAACCAGTTCGTGAAGCAGGTCAAGCGAATGTTCGGCTTCAGCGACGGTGATGGTGAGTGGTGGGCTGACGCGCAGCACCTTGCCGGCGAGTGCCCCCAGCAGATGAATCCCGACATTCTCGTGACCGAGATAACAGGCTTCGACAATCTTGGCAGCGACTTCGGCAGCGGTCCGTTTTCCTGACGGCTGGCACTCAAACCCAAAAACCATCCCCTCACCACGAACATGATTCACGAGCCCGGTGGACTTGAGTCGCTGCAGCCCCTTCAGGAAGATCGGAGTCAACCCCTTCGCATGTTCCAGCACCGTGGTCGACTCGAATTCGTCGAGTGTCGCCAGCACGGAAGCACTCGATAACGGATTGGCACTCCACGTATCCGAAGCCTCGCCATACTTCATGGCGGCCATCACATCCCCACGCGCCGCAATTGCCGCCACCGGAACCCCGTTTCCGAGTCCCTTCCCCAACACCACCATATCCGGTTCGACGCCATACGATTCAAAGGCATACATCGCCCCGGTCCGACCGAAATTGGCCTGAACCTCATCAAAGACGAACAGCAGGTCATGCTCACGGCAGAACTGTTGCAGCAGGTGATGGTAAGCGGCAGGTGGATGAAAGCTTCCCCCCCCGCCAAGATAAGGCTCGGTAATCAGGCAGCTCAATTTGCGGCCAAACTGCTTCCAGAGATCGTCCAGTTCCTGTCGATACTTGGTCAAATCGATCGAGTGGGGGTCGTAACCGGCATCCAGAATTTCCTCCATCGGAAAGCTAATGAAGCGGACCCGCGGATCTCGTTCCGGATCTTTTTCCGATCCCGTCACCGCATTGGCAAAACCCTTCTTGCCGTGAAAGCCATACCGAGTTGCCAGGATGATATCGCGAGTTCGATCCCAACCGAGGCAGGCCCCGATTGCCTTATGAACCGCTTCGGAACCCGAGGCGGCCCACAAAATCCTGGTCAGCCGTTCGCTCCCCCGACTCCGATGCAAATTGGCCAGCAATCGTTCGACGGCGATTGTTTCAATTTCCGTAATCCCGTTGTACGCGGTCATGGTGACCGCCGGGATGTATTCGTCGGCAGTTGCGGTTGTTGTTGCGGTTGTTGCGGCAAAGGTCTCGGGGGTCCAGCCCATATACTGACCAAATCGCTGCATCCACCGTCGCGGATTGTGCCCCAGGTTGGCGACGAGAACTCCCGAGGAAAAGTCGTAGAGCTTGCGGCCTTCAGGTGTCCAGTGGCAGGCCCCAGCCGACTTGGCGAACACTGCCTGCGACGGAGTGAACGTGCGCAAGGAAATGGGTTCATAATCGGCAACGATCCGACGAATCGCATTGGACCGGATCTCGCCAGCAAATTGAATCGTATCAGTCATTATTGAGGATCTTCCTGGATTCCCGAAATACACCACATCATAGCCAGTACGAGACTGCCGGTACGATTATTCCAAAATCAGCCCGCCCTCGAAAGGGTGACATCACCTCGAGTCCGAATTTTCATCGCGCTTCGTCGCTCCCGAAACGCTGGGTCGACCCAGAAACTTTGCATCACCGCAGAACCGCACAGTCGCCTCGTGCAGCTCAGGAGCAACAAACGATACCGGCAAAATCCGATTCCAACACCAACCCCGTGCGTGAGGTACACACTGCACACTGCACACTGCACACTGAAAACTGAAAACTGAAAACTCAGTCCCGCCTATTCTCCAATCAGCTCCAAAAACTGATCTTCGGTCAACACCGTGACACCCAACTCTTCGGCTTTCGCCAACTTGCTTCCCGCATCCGTCCCCGCGACGACATAATCCGTTTTCTTCGAAACGCTGCCAGCCGATTTCCCACCCTGCTTACGGATTAACTCGACAATCTCGTCTCGCTTAAAACGAGTCAGTGTCCCCGTCACCACCAGCGTTTTGCCGATCAGGCGTCCGGCGGCCCGTTCCGCTGCCACGGCAGCGGCGGCGGCCGCATCACCCATGTTCAGACCCAGAGCCCTCAGTTCGGAAATGATCTGGCGACCATAGTCACTCGCAAAAAAGGCAGCGACCGATTTGGCGATGACCGGACCGACCTCGTCCACTTGACTGAGCTGTTCTTCCGTTTGCCCCGCCACAATCTCCATCGTCCCAAATCGCTCGGCAAGTTGTTGAGCGGTTCGGGTGCCGACGTGACGCAGGTTCAGTGCGGTCAGCAATCGCCAGAGGGGCTGAGTTTTCGAGGCTTCCACCCCGGCAATCAGGTTTTCGATCGATTTTTCCCCGAAGCGTTCCAAATTCAGCAACTCGTCGCGGCGAGCTTTCAGGCGATAGATATCAGCAAAACTGGTGAGAAACCCTTTTTCAGTCAGTTGTTCAATCAGTTTGATCCCGAGTCCCTCGATATCCATCGCGGCACGGGAAGCAAAGTAGCGCAAACCTTCCCGCAGTTGAGCCGGACAGGCGGGGTTCGGGCAACGGATGTAGACTCCGTCCTCCTCTTTGACCACGGCCGTCTGACATTCCGGGCAATGCGTCGGAAAGTCGAACGGCAGCTGTGAACCATCCCGTTTGTGCTGTTCCACACGCACGACGTGTGGAATAATTTTCCCCGCTTTTTCGACGATGATCCAATCACCGATCTGGACACCGAGTCGTTCGATCTCGTCCCGATTATGCAGGCTGGCGCGCGAGACCGTGGTCCCGGCGATTTCGACCGGTTTCAGGCTGGCGACGGGGGTGAGTGTTCCGGTCTTGCCAACACTGATCAGGATCTCGTCCACCCGCGTTTCGGCTTCGTATTTTTCCCACTTATAGGCAATCACCCACCGGGGGCTTTTGCTGGTCATTCCCAACTGATCGCGAACATTCAGATTGTTGACCTTGATCACAATCCCATCGACTTCAAAATCAAGTTCGTGCAGTTGTTCCATCAAAGGCTGAGTTTGAGCGATCGCGGCCGCAAAGTCGGGCTGCAGTGAGGTATGCTGGACCGAGGGAATCCCCATCCGATGAATCGCCTGCAAAAATTCCCAATGGGTCGCATAGCTCGCCCCTTCCAGACTGCCGACGCTATGCGCAAAAAAGCGGAGTTTCCGTTTGGCACAGAGTTTCGGATCGAGCAGCTTAATGGCCCCTGCAGTCGCATTCCGGGAATTCTTCAGCGGCTCTTCCCCCTCGGCAGTCATCTCGGCTTGCAGCTGCGCGAAATCACGATTGCCAATATAGGCTTCGCCCCGCACTTCCAGCACATCGGGGACCGGCCCAATCAGTTGCAAGGGGACGCCGCGCATCGTACGGGCATTATGCGTCACATCATCTCCCCGGCGTCCATCCCCGCGGGTGACAGCCCGAACAAGATGTCCTTGCTCGTAAATCAGCGACAGGGCCACACCATCGACTTTGTACTCGATCACCCATTCGACGGGATCGGGTCCAATCAGCTTAACGACGCGATTACCGAACTCGGCCAATTCGGCTTCGCTGAAGGCATTCTCGATCGAGAGCATCGGAACCCGATGGTCCACGGTCACAAACCCATCGATCGGCGCCCCGCCCACTTTCTGGGTGGGGCTGTCAATCGAAAGCAGTTCCGGGTGATTGGCTTCCAGTTCCCCCAGTCGCCGCATCAGCCGGTCGTAGTCCCGATCAGAAATTTCGGGAGCGCCCTGCAGGTAATACAGAGCATCATGCCGTCGAATCTCGGCAGATAACCGTTCAACTTCATCGCGGGCTACAGCATCAGGGGCGGGGTGTGTCATGGTAGTTGTCAGTTGTCAGTTGTCAGTTGTCAGTTGTCAGTTGTCAGTTGTCAGTTGTCAGTTGTCAGTTGTCAGAGGCGTAGAGTTTCTGCTCTTCCTATTCTTTAAATTCCTGATTCACAATCTTCGCATTTTTCGCACCCTACACGAGAGGTTTGTGGCACAAGAGGTTTGTGGTCAAACCCGTTTTCCAGTTCTTCTGTTTTGAGCCCAAAAAAATTCTTTCTCTTTTTCTCTGTGCCTCTGTGTCTCTGTGGTTAATCCTGTCTTCGTATTCAATCCGGAAGAAAATTAACCACAGAGGCACAGAGGCACTGAGAAGGCAAAGCAAATCAGAGTTCCCGACCGCAAGTCCGTTCCATTGCCTCGGCGCGGGCTCGTCTGCATGATACGGGAAATTCCTTCCTCTGTTAATCGGGAGTCATCATGCAGTCGGTTCAATTGATCGAACGTCTCATCAACCTGGTCGATCCTGCCGGCAATCTGTTTTTGAACATGTCTGCCGACGAGGCTTTGGCGCGGGTCGCTTCGGGGGACCCCGAGCAGGTTCGGGGGATTGACGGACAGTTTGCCCTGATTCACAAACAGGCGAAGATCATCCGCATGGCCCGTTCGATCGGACGCCCGCTCCGTTACTTCATCGCCAAACAGCACGCCGGACCGGTGCTCGTGATTGCCGAGCGGATCGATACCATCTGGAACTGGCTGAAACAAGAGGGTCTCGACGGCCAATTCCATCCCAGCTACACCCGCATGGTCCCGGCGCATCACCTGACGGAACTGGCACTCGTCGGTTGCCCCGACCCGAGTCCCACCTATACCCGATTCTTCAATCCCCAGCGGAATCGATTGAGCACCAATCTGGACGAGATTGGTACCGCCTACATCGGGGCCTTGGCCACCGAACTGAGCAAATGGCTGGATCGGGCGGGGCCGACCGAGCCGATTGGGGTCTTGTTTTCCGGCGGGATCGACAGCGGGGCGGTACTGTTAACCCTGTATCATTTGCTGCTGCAGCGAGGCGAAGCCCCACAACGCCTGAAAGCGTTTACGCTGGATGTGGATGGAAACGGGGCCGACGCCCGGCAGGGACAAGAGTTCCTGGAACAACTCGACTTAGGCTACCTGCTGGAACGGATCGAAGTTCCCGCCTCGGCCATTTCGGTCGATGCGGCAATTGCCGTGCTGGAAGACTACAAACCGCTGGATGTGCAGGCGGCGGCGATGACGCTGGCGCTCTGTCAGGCGATTCGAGCTCGTTACCCCGACTGGAAACTGCTGGTGGATGGGGACGGCGGTGACGAGAATCTCAAGGATTACCCGATCCATGAGAATACCGAGTTGACGATTCGGAGCGTGCTGAACAATCAAATGCTGTACCAGGAGGGTTGGGGAGTGCATGCGATTAAGCACTCGCTGACCTATTCAGGGGGTCAAAGCCGGGGTCACGTCCGTTCCTCGGCCCCAGTCGCCGCGACAGGCTTTCGGGGCTTCAGTCCGTTTGCCCTGCCGAACGTGATTGAAGTCGCCGAGGGGATTCCGTTCATCGAGTTAACCGACTGGAACGAAGCGAGGCTGTACGCATTGAAGGGTGAGGTCGTCCGTCGGGGCGTGGCGGCGATCACGGGACTGACCATGCCAACCTTCGAGAAACGCCGCTTCCAGCGGGGAGCCACCAACGACCAGACCTTCGACACGGTTTTTCCGACGGACCCCCAAGAATACCGCCAGCGATTTCTGTCGCATTGGAGCTGAGTGATTCTTCGTCACAGCAGAAGCTAAGTGCTCTTCCCCTCGCCCCCGTATCGGGTCGCAGGAAATGATCGGAAATTTGAACGCAAAGTCGCCAAGCCGCAGAGACGCAAGGAAGAGGGAAAGTCAAAATCGGATCTTCGGTTCGGGTATTCCCGGCGTCCCCGCGTCCTGGCGTCTTTGCGTTAAAATCGCCTGACCGGCATTTCCGCCGAGCAGACGTGGCGCAGACAGCGACAGGAATCAAGTGAAATCCGTTTCAAACCCGTTCGGCCCGGCCTGAATCCCGATTGACGCCGATCCGTTCATCGAGTCGCTGTTTGATTTGGGGATCCCTGCAATTTCCCCGCAGTCGCATTTCTGGCGTTACTCATCGCATGAGCTCCCGCGCTT
>JBIKZJ010000390.1:0-6138 GCA_044354755.1 Schlesneria sp.
GAACGATGAACTCGTTCTGGTCGGAAACGTTTGCGAAAGCGGAGTCTGCTGATGCCCCTGAATATCCTGATCGCAGATGACGAAGCACCAGCGCGATTCGCGCTTCGCCGGGCACTAACGCAATCCGGGTTTGTTATTCAGGAGGCGAGTGATGGTCAAATGGCCATCGACCTGTTTCGTGCCGAACGTCCGGACCTGATGTTTTTGGATTTGCAGATGCCGCGACTGGGGGGGCTGGAAGTCCTGCGTCAGTTGGGGGCCGAAATCAAACCCTGCGAGATCATCGTTCTAACCGCAGTGGATCATGTCGCGACTGCGGTCGAATGCATTCGGTTGGGAGCTGCCGATTTTGTGAACAAGCCTTACGAAGTCGAACAAATTCGGGCGATCGCAAAGCGTGTTGCAGAGCGACTGCAATTACAACAACAGGTCATCGACTTGCAGAGTCGGCTGGAATTTCAGCAAGGCTGTGGTGCGCTGATCGGGATCAGTCGCCCGATGCAGCGGCTTTTCCAGCAGATGCAAAAAGTGGCTCGTTCCCGGACCGATCTGTTGATTCGGGGTGAAACGGGAACCGGCAAGGAACTGATTGCGCGCGAAATTCATCGCCTGAGTGATCGAGCAGCGGGGCCCTTCATCGCCGTGAATACCGCTGCGATTCCGGAATCGCTGACCGAAAGTGAATTGTTTGGACATGTGCGCGGAGCCTTCACTGGGGCCGACACGAATCGAATTGGCGTCTTTGAACAGGCCCACGGCGGCACATTATTTCTGGACGAAATTGGTGACATGGCCCCTGCGGCACAGACCAAGATTTTACGGGCGTTGCAAGAGCGAGTGATCCAGCCCGTCGGGGGACCACGTCCGATCCCGGTGGATGTTCGGATCCTGAGTGCTACGCATCAAAATCTGGAAGAGGCGATCACCGAGGGGGGATTTCGACAGGATTTATTTTATCGACTCAAGGGGATCGAGCTTTGCGTTCCTCCATTACGTCTGCGTCGGGAAGACATTCTGGTGCTGGCGAATGCTTTTCTCGAGCGTTGGGGGGCACAGTCCCAGACGACTCGACCCGAACTGAGTCCAGCAGCCGTCGATGCATTACTGGCCCATTTCTGGCCGGGGAATGTGCGCGAACTGGAACAGACGATCCTCCGCGCCGCGACCATGGCGGACGAACCGCAGATCGGCCCGCTTGATTTGGGACTGTCGACAGGGAATAAACCTGACGACGAATCGGAATTCTCACGATATCAAGGGATGCCGCTGGTCGAGGCGAAAAGCCAAATCGTGGAGGCTTTAGAGCGATCCTTAATCTCCGCCGCACTGAACCGTGCCGAGGGAAATGTGAGTGAAGCGGCCCGTCAACTCGGGATGCACCGACAAAATCTGCAACAAAAAATCACCCAACTGGGGATTCACAAATAGCCGGTCAACGACGTGGCGGTGCGCTCCCTTCAGGTTTTGAGTTCCGCGATGATGAATTGATATTCGCTCACAACTCGCTCCATCGCTTCAAACTACGAAGCATTCCCCGCGTCGACTTGCTTTCCAAGACACAATCTTCCAAGACACAAACATTGCTATCCCGCCGGGGAATTCAAGGAAGTGGCGAATCATCTGGGGGCTTGACCACGACGTTGGGTTCCACATAAGTGAAGAACCCAATCATCATTTCTTCCCACGTCTGGTCCCCCCAGGTAACGGTCTTCGTTGGATCGGGATTGCCGGGATTTTCGGACGAGTTATCGAAATGTGCGATGCAATCAATCTTGGTTCCTGCGGGGATCTTCTTTGGTTCTGCGAGCCGATACCGGTGCTGCCATTGGAAGTCGTAGTTCGGCACGTTGAGTAGCACCTCGCTTTGGCCGTCGGGATAATGAGCCGTGAATTGGAAATCTCGGCCACGAACGTGCATGTGTGGCATCAGTGAAAGCAATTCAATTTCTTTCGCAATCGTGGTGGATGACAAGACCTCGTAACGCGGGTCTCCAGGGGGGATGTGAAATGTCGTGTTCATTGCCGCGCCTCCACGGACCTCTCGCTCTGGCCGTTGTTTGCATAATACAACCCCCACCTCGGATCGGTCGATTGCCTCTTTGCCGTTGGGGGTGTAATGCAACTGAAACAGCAGTTCATAACCCTTGGGGATGCGAATACCAGTCCCCTCGGGCATCACGATCGGTTCTTCACCGACAGCAAAGCCCCCCACCGAAGGGAGACCCTTTTGCTCTTGGGAACCAGCCGGACGCATGTAGACAATAATGTGGTGGACCACCCCCCGATGACCAGGTCGTGGCTCGACCGCCTGCACCCAGATATCGTGATCGAGATTTGTCGGCACAACGAAGTGTTGATACTGGACTGTCCCCGAGGCGGGAACCACGAATTCCTCTTGCATCTGGAACACGAGATCCGGTTGACCGATCTGCCAGCCCGCGACGAATTTTGGTGGATCCGCCAGATCGCTTTCTTCCCCCAACGGTTCGCCTTCGTCAATCCACGCCAGCAGCGTATCAATTTCGTGTTGCGGCAGTCGCAGGTCATTTTCAAACTTGCCAAACCGAGCATCCGCATCCCATGGAGGCATGCTTCGGTCAGCCACCACTTCGCGAATCATTTCCGCTCGTTGTTTGGCATCCTGGTAGGTGAGCAGTGAAAAGGGAGCGGCCGTGTCGGGGTGATGGCATCCCGCACACCGCTGATGAAGGATCGCTGCCGCATCCTGCGCGTACGTTGTCGGTCGCGTCCTCTCACGTCGTGACTGACGGGTGATCTTGCAACCTTCGACTTGCGTCTGGGGGATCGAGACTTCTTTCCCAGCCAAGATTTCCTGAACCGCTTGTTCGAGATCGGACCGTCTCGCGGTATCGCGATGAAACCCAATGCCGATTCGGTCGTCGATGCGGCCGATGTATTGAATCCGATTCCGGACATCAATAACAAAGACGGTCGGAATTCGGACGACTCCGAATTGATCCGCAACGGCCTGCGTTTGATCAACCAGGACGGGGAAGTCGATGTGATGATCAGCGCAATGGTTGGCAATCGATTTCTCGGTATCAGAAAGCATCGCGTTGATGCCAATCACCTGTACCGACTGGTCACGATATCGCTTTTGGAATTCCATCAGATCCGGAAGATACGCGTTACCAATCGGGCATTCGGTCCCCAAAAAGACCACCACTCGTACCTTGGCATCGCGAAAATCGGACAGTGCAACCAGTTTGCCTGTCGTCGCATCAGGGAGAAAAAAATCTGCGATCTTTCTACCAATCACGTGCTCGGCGGCGACGGCGGACGGTGAACCGCAGCAGCAAGCACCAACAAAAGACAACAGCGTCAGCAGACAGCACCAAAACGACCGCCGAGAAGATTCAGGCCGATACCACATATTCATATTCGATTTTCCGCCGAGTTTGAGCAGGAAACGGATTCAGGGTCGGTAAGGAATCACAACCGGAAATTCGCGCCGATTGGTTATGCGACGTCACATTCGTCACCCGACACGTTCGTGTGAGCGGTGATCGTAGACTTTCAGTCGGATGATATCTTCATTCCACGACAAAATACAGGCGAGCACAAGACCTGAGATTCCCAATCAGTGATACACGAGAATCCATCAAGCGAGACCATGACTCCGATTCCGATTGCGTGCGACGGGGGGGGGTGGGAGAGATTTGCCTGGGAATCAAAGGAAATGATTTGTGCAAGGTGTTTTACTGGGACATGGCGAACGAACCGCTGGACGAAGAAACGTATTTTGAAGACTACGGCGAGCGAATGCCAGACGGTGTCAAACGACGGAACGTTTATCTGATCGCCAATTCTTATGACGAGTTTCTCGACCAACTTGTACTTGGACCAGTAAATTCATAGTGCTATGGTGCTCCAGTAACATTTGAGCGATCGCAGAGGGGGCAGGCAACACTCATTTGTGTGGATTTGACCAACACGATGCGGTTCATGGCGGAAATTTCAAACGGCGATTCGGGTTCGAGCGGAAGTGATTGGCAACGGATGGGATGATAGTGAGATGCTGCATCGCGAAGATCGTGGCGGGGATTGGATGGGTGACGACCTCGTCGCTGGTAAGAACGACAACCACCGCAACGCCCTGATTGAAAAACCAATTACAAATTGTCAAAAACGTTGTCCATTTTTTTCCTGCGGGATTTTGTCTTGATACAACCTCAATCGCTTTCCGTGAGATGCAAAATTTTTATAGATTCATTTGAATCTCTGATACCCCTCGATCAGCTCGCATTCTTGCTGGAACTGAGACAGGAACACCATTTTGACCCGCTGAGCTCAGTCGAAATGGAAGCTTATTTCGTCCACCAACTCGCGGGTTTCCATGCAAACGCGTG
Source organism: Schlesneria sp. (assembly GCA_044354755.1). Classification (GTDB taxonomy): domain Bacteria; phylum Planctomycetota; class Planctomycetia; order Planctomycetales; family Planctomycetaceae; genus Schlesneria. The sequence continues at coordinate 4,371 of JBIKZJ010000390.1, forward strand.
TGACCTGCGGCATTGGCTCCAGCCGACTCTGCAACGTTCATTTCGCTCTGCGTCAACTCCGCCTCGTTGGATTCAAAACGCGGAATGGCAAATCAGCAAGAACGGGCCAATTGAGTTCTGAGGGCAAACTGATTTCGAGCCTATCGACGGGCTTTTCCATGACCGAGCGTCCGTTTATGTCTTTTTGGATCCCGATTCGGGCGAGAGAAAGACCGTTTTGCAGATTGCGTAAACTCGATTCGGTAAAAAAAGCGATGCGGTTGACCATTCCTGGTGCCGGGGAGACACGAGTCTAGAAACGATGGAGTAGTGAATCATGAGCATCGGAGACACGGCCGCAATGCGAGCTGAACAATCGTGGTCATGGGCGAGAACGTGCGTAGAGACCACGTTGCAGGGTATTGGTTTTTTGAATTTTCGATCAGTCGGCCATCGAGTGACATACGTTGATCAACTGGGACGATTCGCAGATGTCTACTGCGACGGCGAGCACGTTGATTGTGTCGAAATCACGATTTTGGCTTTCACGGATGTCGAGGCTCTGACCGACCTTGAGTATGAGAATCAGGTAAACGTTTTTTATGCTGCATTTCTCGCGGCTACGAAAGAGATCGTGAGCCGTCTTGGCGATCCCGTTTTTTCTGATGGGGCAACCGCAACCGATTTCCCTGACGATCAGGATGCGGTTTGGTTGTCATTATGGAAACTGCCAAAGTGTCGCCTGTTTCTGCAACAAAAACACGAAGATCGAGAACTTACGTTTCGGCTTTGCTTGGTAGTTGCTCCGCAGTAGTCCACAGACGCAGACCGGCGATTCTCGGCGTTCGTGCGTGCGTGTATGACCAAAACGAGCGAAAAAATCCCGTGCGATCGTGCCCCTACCGTGCGTGAATTTCAGAAAAATACAAGCGACACTCAAGCGGCAATCGAATTCGACAGGAATGAAACCCTGAAGACACCAGATTCCGTTGAAGAGACGACATGATTTTGCTGAATTTACCTGAATCACCGATTTTCAACTCATTGGATTTGGAGCAAATTGATGACCAACAGGGTTCGAGCGGGGGTGTTGCATTACCGATTCATGCTCAGGGGAAATGAGATCACCGTCACTTCAGCCTGATTCGCGGAAATGGACGATTTTTTTTGAGATCTAACTCGTTTCACGAGTTGGGTCGAGCCGTTGCGTGTTTTTTGCGTAAACTCGGGGTCCAGGGTTGGGGCAGGACCTTGATTCAGCCGTTGAAGTCGGTACGGCTGCAAATCATACCAAAAGCTGGCACAACCCAGATTGGTAATCATCGAACACATCAAGGCACACATCAGCAACGTTCGAGACGAAATCATCGCCAGGAAGCTCCAGCAGAAAAGGCCATCATGTCAATTTGTTAAGGGAGAGGATCGGGTTTTACGCCAAGCTGCGGTTTCTGCCAAGACCAGTTTCAGATCATGCTGCGGGTTGGGGCGTGATCGGTCAATTCCGTGCCGATTTCCAGAAAACGGAAAGAAGATCTTGTTTTGTGAAAACCCGAGTGAATCCAGCAAAATTGAGTCTGATTGAAGGAAAATGGTTCTTTCCGGGAAATTGTCCTGGATTCTGCTGTGGATGATCAAAAAATCGGTTTTGACGATGAAACCAGGTTCGCAGGCGATTCTCAGGAGAAGGAGCGGCACGCCAAAAATAAGCGAAAGTTGATTAGAAAAGTGCTTCAGGATGGAATGACAGCGAGATTATGTGCATAATCATTCTTCGTTTGTCCGAAGGGAT
>JBIKZJ010000171.1:0-12315 GCA_044354755.1 Schlesneria sp.
GGGACCCGCAGCGACACTGCTGGCTGCCATCAGGGGTTCCATCATGATTCCACCGTTGGTGGTGGTCACTTCGCCTTCAATCGGATTCGGAATTTCGGTCAGCTTCCAGACTTCACCAACTCGAATCATTTCGCCGATCTGGACCGCGTTGAATTTGGACTGCGTTTCAACGATCGCCATCGCGCTTTCGTAAACCTGCAGGTCGGCATTCGCCTTTTCGTCATCCAGCGGAATCAGGCTGGGAGACTGTGCATCAAAGCGGGTCCAGCGAGACTGTGCCGACAGGCTTTTTGATTTGGCCATCACACCCTTTGCTTTTTTCCCCACATCGGCAGCCGACTCGAGTAACTTGCTGGCCAGCTGCGAGTTGATTCCCAGCGTTTTGATATCTTCGTCATTGATCATAATCGCTTGCAAACCGGCTTCGTCCCCGACAATCAAGGCCCGGATCGCCTCTTTCGAGGCTTCGGCGGCGGAGAGGACTTTCCACTTTTCGATGCGGCCATCCTCGTCCTGGTCGATCCCCCAGCGGGATCCCCCCAGATTCAACCAGCGAGACTGGTCTGGCTTATTGTTGTTATTGGTATCCAGATCGCGGTAGACCTCGATCCCATTATTGAAATAGCGCCATTGGTCAATGCCACCTACGCCATCGGTATCGAGAAATTTTCGGAGGATCTGGCCGGATGGCCCCAGTACCACCCAGCCATTGACCTTCCCTTTACGCTCGACTTCCACTTTGCACTTGGAATAGTCAGCGGGCTTGGGAATTTCATATTCCACGTCTTTTTGACGGGGAATAAAAGCCATGGTGTCAGCCACTTTGGGTGCGTCGGCACCCCAGGCGACAGTTCCTGATGTGACGCAACAGACCAACAGAGACAGGGTACGCAATTTTCGCGAAGTCATCCTCGCCACTCCCTTGAGACGATGCAAAATCCATTTCCGTTGCCAAAAGTTTTTGGAGACGGGTTCCATCCATGCATTGATTCTAGGTGAAGGTGAAAATCGAGTCACCAGCAGTTTTTGCCTGTCGCTTGACGGGACCAGTCTTGATCCCGTTTTGAAAACGGGATGAGAACGGGATTGGAACGGTAAGAAGCTGTGGGCTCTGAACGGAATGCGTTCCCAAGTCGTATGTCCAAGAGACTCCAGGAATCACACACGAGCGAGGAATCACACCCGAGTTTTCCCAGGGGAGTGCCGCCACCGGACCGGGGAAAACCGTGCGACACGGAGGGATCCAGCGAAGAGTTGCTTGTGGGTTTACTGGTTTTCAGTCGGAGCATCGACCACGACGAGGGCGTGATTGGCTTCGTCGTACTGATACCGTTTTCCGCCGGGGAGCAGCGGCAGTTGGATCTGATTGGCCTTGATGATTTTTTCCATGAACTCCTCGTAGTTTTTCGGATAATGACCATTTTCGGCCTCGAATAATCGGACCGCATGTTCGATATGCGATTTCGAGATTTTTTCGAGCATGGGCCCGTAAGCCGAAGTCCCGGCAGTCAACGGGTCGGTCGCCTGGATTTTGGAGTCGCTCACCGTCAGACCGGCATTCGAGTCAAATTGTCCAATCTCTTGAGTCGTCTTGCCAATGATCGAATTTTTCGATTTCTGCGTTTGTTTTTCAAGACTTTCCGAACAACCACAGAGCAAGAGAACAGAGGCCGTAAGGAGCAGCATCAGTCGCATGGCAGGAATCCTTTTTTCAAAAACACTCAGCGGACAACAGCTCTTGATTATCGAAGAGCGGATGAGAAATCACAATCACTGCGGTCAAATTGGCGGCCATATAAGGGTGAGCACAAAATAAAAATTTGACGCGCTTCTCTTCGAGGCGCGGTTAAACGGTGGGATTTTACCGTCTGGTACATGCCTTCACCGTTTGACCCGTAGTCACAGGCGCAGGCGGGTCGGTATTCAGCCGACCTCTTCGAACGTCGCTGGGCAACAATGTCCGATCCCGCCCGGGGACTACGTCAATGATTCAACGCGCGATGATACCGCGATCCCGTCACCAATTTTACAACGACCATTTCTTCCGGCCGGACGGGGCCGGAAGAAATGGGGGTCCTACGATTTTGTCGTATCCAGTCCCTCAATCAATCCGTCAAATCCGCTAATTCTGCACGCGTTGGCATGGCAGGTTGGGCTCCAAAACGTGTGCAGGCGAGGGTTCCTGCGGTGACCCCGTATTGGGTTGCCTGCTGAAGTGACCACCCCGCGCACAGGGCCACGGCGAGCGCACCTGTAAACGCATCGCCAGCGGCGGTCGTGTCAATCACGTTCGTTGGTTTCGCGGCAATCGAGAACCAGGTTCCATCCCGGCAGAAGACCAACGCTCCGTGTGCTCCCATTTTCAACACGATATCCTTCGCACCCTGCTGCTGCAGGTGGGATGCCGCCTGTCGAGCCGATTCCCAATCGGTGACACTCATTCCTGTCAGCGATTCCGCCTCGGTTTGATTAGGGCTCAGTACGTCCACCGATAACAGTTGTTTCGCAAGACGTCCTTCCGGGGCTGGAGCGGGATCGAGGATCGTACGAACCCCGTGCTGCTGAGCGATTGCAATCGCTGCTGCAACGGTATCGGGGGGAGTCTCGAGCTGCACCACCAGTGCGTCCGAATTGGCGATCAGGTGCGTACACCGCTGAACATCTTCAACGGTCAGGCGGCCATTGGCTCCCGGTACCACCGTAATCGCGTTAGCCCCGGATTTTTCGACGCCAATGCAGGCGACTCCGGTCGAGCAATCGGGTGTGGTCCAGACAGAGTCAACGTCGATCCCCTCGTCGATCAGCAATTGTCGAAGGTTGGCACCAAACAGATCGTCCCCCACTCGTGCGATCAGGGTGACACTGGCCCCCAATCGGGCGGCAGCGACGGCTTGATTTGCCCCCTTGCCACCGGAAATCATTTGAAATGTTTCGCCGGAGACCGTTTCGCCGGGCCTGGGGAGACGACTCATTTGTGCGACGAGGTCCATGTTGATCGAGCCAACCACGACAATTCGGGGGCGTTTTCCCGGAATCTCGGAATAGGATTGGTGATGACTGGGTTGGTTCGGATGCAGGATTTCGTCGTCAGCAGTCATGGGGATTCTCCGTTGACCACGACTTTATCGAACTTGCTTTCCATTCGCCATTGGCCCGTGGCGAAAGCGAATCAATGGCCGGTCCGGATTCCAGCCCCCGATTCGATGGCATGGAATCCGGCAAACGGGTTATACTCACTATTGATGGCAGGCCTGTCCGCTTCCGCAGAGGTTGTGATCTGATGTTGAACGTTTTCCGCTTGATGCCGTTTTGTTTGGCGATGTGGGTTTCCCTGGCGGGGATTTGCTCTTCGCTCGGTGCCGCTGACGGGTTGCTTTATCCCTTGGCGGTGGCGGTGGCCGCAGAGGGGACGATTTATGTTGCCGACCGGGAACTCCCGGGAATTTGGAAGTTTTCCGAAGACAAGTGGTCGATTTATTTTCAGGGGTCCAAGAAATTTCGGACACCGCTGAATGCCGTTCGCTGTCTGGCGATTGATCATCAGGGAAAGTTGCTAGCGGGAGATTCGAGTACCCGCGAGATTTATCGTTTTGATGAAAACAATCAGCCACAACCCTTAACCAAAGGGGGGATCGGCATCCCGATGTCGCTGGTTGTGAACAAAGAGGGGACAATCTACGCGGGTGATATTGAAATTCAGCGCGTGGTGAAAATTCCTGCCGCTGGCGGGATTCCTGAAATCATCGCTGAAGTGACGGCGCCGCGCGGCATGACGCTGGATACAGAAGGTCGGCTGTGGGTGGTTTCTCATGGACCCGATGCGGTGCTTCGCTTTTCAGCGGATGGACAGCAGCGGGAAGTGATCACAGCGGGGCGGCCCTTTCAATTCCAGCATCACATTGTGTTGGGAAAAGAGGGAGAAGGGTATGTCGCAGATGGTTATGCCAAGACGATCTGGAAGATTAATCCGGGTGAAAAACCCGAACCGTTTTTAGTGGGGGAACCGCTGAAAAACCCGGTGGGACTCGCCTGGTGGAACGACTCGTTGTTGATTGTCGATCCGCATGCCAAAGCGGTCTTCAAACGAACTGCGGATGGAAAGCTGGAAGTGATCGGCCAGCCGAAGTAGCTGGACGTCATGCGGACGTTCCCAAAAATCTCCTGCGACGATCTGTCACACCCAACCGACAGTGCGGGATGGCAATTTTGTTGCCGTCCAACTGATGAGTTGGAGCATGTGGCGAGGATTTCGTTTTTAGACGATCGTATTCACGCAATTCTTCTACGGGATTCTGGTCTTTTGAGATAATTGCGATGGGCCTCGAGTTCTCGATCCGTTTCATCGGGATCCGTATACCATATCTGCGTCAGTGTATTGCGTACAATACCGGAGGGGTTGATTAAACTACGGCGACCGTGCCAGCTTTTTGAACCGCGATCATCGGAAACCGAGAGCGCAAAAGCTCGATTTGGCAAGAACGGCATCGATTTTGAGATCATGAACCCACGCGGCTCACGCAAATAATGAAACGGATTCAGGCTGAGTTGATAGAATTCCGTTCCGCATTCTTCGAGCGAATCATTGTGGGGGAGTGCGAATTGCATCGTGACGATTTTTTCGCCAGTATCCCACTGAGGAGGCATTCGAAATCCTTGGGACTCGGTTTGGAGTTGGCTGCGTGCGTAAGCGGGAATTTGTGTCGCCTTGTCGGGCTCCAGTTTGAAGCGGCGAGACAAACTGGGTGCGAATTTGGAAAAAATCGCTTCCTTGAAAGGGATGCTACTGATGGCGGCGCGGAGGGTTGACCAAAATCGATGATCGGAATCGGATAGTTTGCTTAACGAATTTTCACAGAGATTCATTTGCTGAAGTGTGGATCTGCCGTTGGAATTCCAATGATCTTTCTGATTCGTCCCCGCAAAATCACGAGCGGTGGGAAAGCTTGTAATCAACCGATAAAACACGTCGTCAGGAAAAATTCCCGTCAGCTGAAGATGGGGGAACGGAGTCGCTTCCGCATTCGTGCTGCGAATCACATTCAAGCTATGCTGAAGAATGTGCTGATGCAGGGACCGGTCCAAAAGCATCGTTCCTCTTCGTGATGTATCTGTGTTTGGAGCCAATTCACAACAGCCTCGACCCAAGTCTTCCACCAAACTCAACAACATGAACGCTCCAAACTAATTCGAATCTTTATAAAATCTTTAATTTAAAAAAATTATCAACCGGCGTTGGGATCACTTGACTCGGTTGGGAATCGTACTCACCCTCATCATCGCCGCGAAATATCATATCATCGCCGCCAATATATCGTTACCGTCAAATTATGGAAGATTCGCTAGAGTACGTTTGTATCGTCCAGAACCCATGGTCATGTTGAAAACGGTTACTACCTATCACGGATTTTTTCAGATTTCTCAACTTTACTCTCGGTTTCCCGCATCGGAATGGAATCCGCTGACGCGAATCACTGTCAACAACGAAACAACAAAAACGGTTACTACCTATCACGGATTTTTTCAGATTTCTCAACTTTACTCTCGGTTTCCCGCATCGGAATGGAATCCGCTGACGCGAATCACTGTCAACAACGAAACAACGAATTGTGTCCCAAACCAAGCCAGGAGATGTCGTTCACGCAACCGTAAATCCGCACAACTGACGGCAATTTCGTCGAGTCGAATTGCCGCCAACCAGACTAACCAAGGGAGAAAGAGGATCCAGAGACGAGCCGCTTCCCCCGAGTTCTTTCCGGTCAGCCAAAGTAATCCCCAGACGCCGATGATGGAAACCACAAGCGTTGTCTGTAAAGATGCCTGGCCTGTTTTTTTTAGTTGCCTGAGCGTCTGGCTGCAACACATCGCCGCCAGGAACACAACGGGCAGTCCTGCAGCAAATGTCAATTCTAGTGGATTGACAAGCAACCATTTCCACCACGTTCGCGGAAATTGCAGATAGAATCCGGCATGATTTTGATAATTCCAGTACCACACCAGCAAAAGATTCATTCCGGCGAAATACCAGAGACAAAACACCGGACCAAAGATGCCCATCAACGCGGCAACAATGCATACCCGACTGCGATTGGGGAACAAGAAAAATCTCGATGGCCGACCGACAGGTTCCTGCTGAACGATACTATCGATCTTCATCGCAAAAATCCAAGATGACCCAGCGGTCATACATGTCGCCATCAGAAAAATTGGTAAGAAAGCGAGGCTACAAAAAAGTCCGATCCATGCGATGAAACCTGCACAAACCGCGAGTAAGAGAGACTGTTTTCTCCAAGCCACGAGCCAAGTCCAAAGAAACATCAGGGCGATGAAGGGGAACAACACATCCGACTTAGGCGTAAAAATGGCAATCGCCGGCATTGTCGGCCAAAGTGCAGCACCGATCCATGCCGAGGAACTCGAACTCGTTTCACGAAGTAACCCATACAGCGGAATGACCGCGAGCGATGCCGAGAGCATCACCAGCAGTGTTGCCAGCCAAAGTACACGGCGATCCAACGGAAGCAGCGGTCTTGGAACGTGGCGTCTCTGCCCGTTTGCGGCGATCACATCAAGAGCCTCACGAAAAGACCCCGGTTGCGTGTAGTCCAAAAACGAACATAAGTTTGACGATCTTTCACAAACGGCAATCAAGCCGTGAAAAACTAAAAATAAACCCGGAGGATGTGTCCCGGTATGCAGGACATCCCCCTCACGCATTAACGCTTCATACCCCGCGAGAAAATCGGTGATATCGGTCGATTCATAGCGAGCCCGCGTAAAATATCCCGACGAACTCGAGTAATACAGGACAAATGCCGATTTCCCCAGTCGATTTCTCACGGGAGAAATCTCTTGAACCACCCACAACCATGTAAAGCTCATCAGCACGAGGCCGATCAGCCACGCCGAGCATTCAAATCGACCGGGACGACCTGCCCCCTGCCGTTGACGACGCAACCAACCCTGCCTGATAAAAGCCAGGAAAATTGCCGCAGCAACAAGGCCACTGCCAAAATTCCAGCCCAAGTCGGGCTCTGTCCCCAAGCGATCCCACGTCCATTCCCCAGGAACACCCAGAGGGATCGTTTGTAGCCAAAGTAACGACAGAGCCAGCACTGAGCTGAATAGAGCGACGAGGATGTTTCCCGTTCTCATGGAATTATCGACAGTATCATGGAGTATCCCTTCTCCCTGTATCACTATTGAGGAATTCGTATTCTCACTCAGTCGATACTCGCCATTCGCAGAAGAATCACATCATTTTTTCGAACACTAAGGAAGATTTTCTGTGGTCGTCTCAATCGATTCGTTGCGATCATTCGTGATGGCATCACGGGTGGCATCACGGAAAAGGAACAGGCTCCCTCCCCCACCAGCGGCTTGTGGCTTGCCAAAGTCATCGGACTCGGCTTCAAGCGTCTGCTTAATTCGCAGTTTGGCGTCGAACAGGTGAGCTCGCGAATAATCATCCAGTTTCAAGTCTGCCTTAGCCAAAGTCGCTTCCACCTTGGTCTGAAGATCGGTCAAATGCATGCGAGCAAGGACTCGAGCGTCTTCGGGAAGCTTCAGTTGCGAGGCAGTGTCTGCTGGGGCTTTCCGAACGATATCACTCAGTCGTTTGAGTGCGGCGCGTTGGGTATTTCGTCGGAACCCGGAAATGTAGGGGGTTCGATTGTTGAATTCACCAGCGGGGGGGGCTGTCAATTCAACAAAGACCCCTTCCACGACCGTTTTGAGATGCTCGGCCAATGTGTAAGCATCCTCACCGACGGGGACTTTCAATTCTCCATCCTGAAGTCGTGCGAGGACCTGCGGGCCAAACAACGAAGCCAGCATTTCGGATTGAAAGACCGAGACTTGGTTGTGAATCGGGTAATCAATACGGCGAATTTCTGGCGATCCCCAATGAGACCAGCGGGTTGCCGATAAGGAATTGAGCAACGCGGGGTCAAATTTGTGGGAAACCAAACCCTGATCGAGAATCAGCTTGGTCGCGAGACGTTGCTGGGCTGCGTCAACCATTTTAAAGGGGGGGCGAGCCTGATTATCCCCTTTATGATCGCGAGAAACATGGACACCACCGATGAGCTTTGCGGCAAAGCGAATCGTCCGGTAGTGTTCGCTCAGCAGGACACCAAATGCTTGGCGTGCTCGCTGATACCCTTCGCCATTCTCTACGGTTCGATCCAGCAATTTTGGCAGAATGGCATTGACCGTGGCGATCTGACGCTGCGCATAAGCAACGGGGTCTTTTCCCAAGTCAAAGCGGAATGAGAAAGGGTCTGGGTCGTTGGCTTCGGTGTCTTCATCAGTTCCGTAGTCCAGGCCATTCTCGCCGCTACGAATCGCAATCTTCGCCAGCTCGGCATTTTCGTCACCGCTAATGGGTTTGTAGCCATATTCAATCGCCCAGTAATCGTAGGGACCCAGCGTTGTGGTGTAGTAGGCGGGTTGCTTGATTCCTGCGGGGACAATGTTGACGGGCGAGTAATCCATGACGCTCCCAACGGTCGGTTCATTCGCTTTGGCGGCATCTTCCATCTCGGCCAGCGTTTTCCAGGCACTTGCCTTAAAGTTATGACGCAATCCCAAGGTGTGACCCACCTCGTGCATGACGACTTCTTTCAAGGCCTGAGTGAGGTACTCTTCGGGCAGTTCGGTTCGTTTTTCGGTCAATCCCTGAGCGGCAAAAATCGCAGCAGCAAATCCGGTCTGCTGCTGCATTCCGATGGTCAAACGACAATCGTGATGGCGGCGGGAGCTGGGAAGTTGCGAGGATTTCATTGCTGTCTGGGCTGGCTCATCCCCCAACAGCGCACCGACACTGGAAGGAGTGAAGTTCTCGTACGTTGATTTCCATGAGCGGAGAAAACTGGCATCAAAAATGATATCGGCATCCAGAATCTGACCGGTCAAAGGATTTGTTCGCGAGGGGCCCATGGCAAAACCGGCTTCGGCCGTGATCCAGCGGAAGGTGTTGTGCTGCACATCTTCGGGATCCCACGTGTCGTCATCCCGCTGTTGACGGACTTCGATCGCATTATCGAAGCCGAGTTTTTCAAAGGCCTTGTTCCAGTCTTCAATACCAGCCCGAACGATGGGACGCAGATTCACGGGAACGGTTTTTTCCAGATAGAAAACAATGGGGTCTTTAGGAGGAGAAATCTTCGCTGCCGGATCGAGTTTTTGCAGATCCCAACGGTTGATGTAACGCACAAAATGGGCATCATCGCTGTTATCGCTGAAATCCTTGGTGACTGTCAAAAAATAGCCAATTCGATCATCCGCTTTCCGGGGACGATAACCGCTTTGGGGAAGTTGACTGATGCTGTAGTGCATCATGACCTGCATTCCCCGTGCGTCCGGAACCGAGTCAGACTCGTTCGACGGATCGCGAGAATAGACGCAGGCAATGTCGATTTCCACATTTTTCGGAAAGGCCTTGACGTTGGCGATCGAACTGCGATCAAACACGAACGACGCCCCCAGCATCCGACCAATCAACTCGTCATCGCTCAAAAAGATGCGTGTCATATCGACGAGGTGGCCCCCATTGGTGTCGGTGAGAATGGGGAGTGCATACAACACGGAATCGCTGTAAGCGAACTTCACCGCGGTCGCTTCCGGGGTCCCTGGCTTGGCCTTAAACTTCACATTTCGTCGCAAAACATGAATCTTGTCTCCCACTTTTCGAAATGACCACAAGACTTCTTCACCCAAGGTCATTCCCCCGAGCACCATTCCCTGACTCACCCCGCGCGCGATCGAGCTGAGCATCAGAAAATCTTGTCCCAACTGAGCTTGCTTGAGGTCAACCAGAATCTGCTGATCCTTGGTGTAAACAGTCCAAAGACCATCAAATCGCTTGGTCCCCGTTGTCAATGCCTCGAATTTCGAGGGGGTCGCGGCAGGTGGTGACTGGGGTGCAGCCGCTGTTTGGGCGAAGAGGGGTACTGGGTTGTTTGCGGCGAGCGCCAACACAGCAATTATTGAAAAGAGTCGAGGCACGTCTGACGCTCCTGAAAAAAGTGGATTCAGTCAAGATTCCATCCGAAATAACCATTACATCTTTCCTATTGTTCCTCGAATCGCGCCCTGCGTCCAGTCGTCAAATCACTGTGCAAGCAAAAATTGCCAGATTCGTGCGAATCACTTAATGAATTTTCTCATTATTCAAATTTTCCGAGATTTGAAATCAAGTGTTTTTCCCTCTCGCTGGAGGGGTGCCTGCCGTTGCTGTCGGTTTTCCGAAGTCGAGCGGCTTTGATGGCCAATTACCAATCGGCGTTTGGGGTGTCGGAATGCAAGCCCCTTCATTTGCTGCAGTTTTTGCCGTTGATTCTCCGTTTGCAGGGAACGGTATCAATAGCTCAAAGTTAAACTTTTATCACCAGTTTGCCGATAAGTTCGGTCACAGCGGATTGGTTGACTCGTCCGGTGATCACGATTGTGATTGTGCCGAGTTTCTGGTCCGCAGGCGAGGTTCCGTTTTTGTGCAGAAACAGGCAATTCGCTGCGAGAAGTGTCGATAGGCATTTCGTGAGGTCAGTGGAAATGGGAACATTTCCTGACAAAACCAGTTTTTGAAATCGGACCCATGGAAGGGGCGATAATGGGACAGCACGGCGTCAATATCCTCGCGTTGATCAAGGGGTCCGAACGCTTTGTTTTTTTATACGATGATGCGAGTGCCGATCAACTGCTGCAAACGTTGGGAAATTATGCCGCAGATCCTGAACTGAGCTTTTCCTGGTATGATGCGGCGACGTTGAGTCAACGTGTGCGGAAACTGCGTGAGGCCGAGTCGGGCGAATCACAGCAGCCACGCGAACCAAAAAACCGGATTCCTCGCTCTGCGGCGTAAGTCCCGGGGATCAAGATATGTATGGTGCCATTGATGGTTTTCTGCGGTACCTCAAGATCGAGCGGAATTCGTCCGAGTTGACGCTCAAGTCGTATAGTGAAGACTTTGGCAGCTTGCTGGATTATTTCCGCGATCGGGTCGGCGAAGTTACCTCGCCCGGCGCAATTCACATTGGTCAGTTACGAGGATATGTTTCGTACCTGAATGAATGCGATTACGCGCGAACCACGATCGCACGGCGACTCGCCAGTTTGCGGAGTTTCTTTCGCTATTGTCAGCGCGAAGGGCTCGTCTCGTCCAATCCCGCCAAGGCTTTGCGGACCCCGCGCATCGGTCGGAAGTTGCCACATTTCCTGACGACCGAGCAGATTGCCACGCTACTCGAGTCACCACCGGCCAATGAAATCGAGGGGCTGCGAGATCGGGCGATTCTTGAGACCCTTTATTCCGCTGGTTTACGCGTTGCCGAACTGGTTGGCTTGAATCAAGCACACTGGGATCAGGATGCCAACATCATTCGCGTCTTTGGTAAGGGAAAGAAAGAACGGATCTCTCCGATTGGCCGGTATGCGGCGAAGGCGCTCTACCGCTGGATTGAGGTACGGAAAGAGGCTCCTGGTGCCGGCCCGGAAGACCAGGACGCCCTATTTCTGAATCGATTTGGAACCCGTCTCACGACACGCAGCATTGGACGAATGCTGGAAAAGCATCTCAAGTTGACCGGACTGGATCGCTTGACCACGCCACACACGTTGCGACATTCCTTCGCGACCCATTTGCTGGATGGTGGTGCGGACCTCCGTTCGGTCCAAGAACTGTTGGGGCACAAAAGCCTGACGACAACCCAGATCTATACCCACGTCAGCACGAAACGGCTCAAAGAAACCTACGAACAGTCGCACCCTCACGCGGTGAAAAACCAGCGACCGAAGAAAGACAAACAAGAGAAATAGCTGGTGATTCCCCGCGGCCCTGACGAGAAATCGTCCTTCGAGATTCAGCACCTGATGGCTTGGCAAAAATGCGTATGGCCGGGGGCCTCGCGTTTTGCCGCGTACATTGCCCCGTCCGCCAGGTGCAAACAGTCGAGCGGATGTGCGACGCAGGTTGCGGTTGTGGGGCCTTTGGTGTCGGGGACATTGGTGTCGGGAACATTGACAATGAGCACCCCAGTGCTGAATGTCAAATCCGTTCCCGTCTCGTGCAACTCCTGACTAAGAGCGATTCGTAACGATTCGATCACTTGGGCCGCCTGGTCTTGTCCGGCCCCTGGAAGTAGCAGCACAAATTCATCCCCGCCGAATCGTCCCACAAAGTTGTTTTCCGGCAAGTGATTCCTGAACACCGTTCCCATCGCGATCAGCAATTGGTCCCCCGCCAAGTGACCCCGTCGGTCATTGACTTGTTTAAACCGATCACAATCCAGGATGGCAACGCAAAATAGAGTCCCCCGT
>JBIKZJ010000297.1:0-8193 GCA_044354755.1 Schlesneria sp.
CCCGTGAAGGTGGCTGCACGAATTCATCCGCGATTCGCTCCAACAGGGCTCGCCGATTGGGAAGGCCCGTCAAATCATCCGTACTAGCCAGTCTTTCAGCCTGTTCCAGTCGTCGCCTGACGTAACGAACCCCCCACAGCAGGCTGCCGATCAACAGTAGGCGGCAGGTCCATCGGATCAAAAATCCCGACCAAGTGGATGTTGCGTGAAGATCGATCTGGCCGCTGATCACGATCGCCAGCGCTGCGACCCAGGAAGTTTGATTCAGCGGCAGCAGCCATGCTGCGATGAGGAAGGTCAGGATCAGCAGCAACGGGACTTCGGAAACCCACAACGATTCCCGATTGACCGTGCGGGTGAGACTCAGTGCCACCGCGATCGCGATGAACCACGCCAGCCCCCCTGCCGATACCATCAGCCGCTCTTTGATTGCCGGAAAAACCGCTGTTCTAACGCCGGAAATGCGATGTGATTCGGTGGTGGGGCGATCCTGAGCCGGTGATCTGTACATGATCAGTCGAGTATAACTTCCCGGCGGTCTGATCACAGCGAATCTCGGCGAGGATCCGTTGATTGTGCGAAATGTGATTCATGGGGGTCGCATCCGGTTACTTCAACCGCTAGCATAAGATCAGGTCGAGATTCCTCCACTCTACTGGGAGACCGCGTCGTCATGAGCGACTCTGTGTCACAAGCCGAGATCGAAGCATCGATTGCCAAACTCGGAAAAGCGTATCAATCCATTCGCGATCAGATGTCAAAAGTCATCGTTGGCCAGGACGATGTCATTGAGCAATTGCTCATTGCCTTGTTCAGTCGCGGGCATTGCCTCCTGGAAGGTGTACCGGGTCTGGCAAAAACGCTGATGATCAGTACATTAGCCCGATGTCTGTCCATGAGCTTCGCTCGCATCCAGTTTACTCCTGATCTGATGCCCGCTGACATCACCGGCACCGATGTGCTGCAGGAAAATCGGGATACGGGGAAGCGGGAATTTCGTTTTATTTCGGGTCCACTCTTTCACAATGTGGTACTGGCCGATGAAATCAACCGTACACCGCCAAAAACTCAGGCGGCCTTGCTGGAAGCCATGCAGGAACGGCAGGTGACCGTCGGCCAGACTCGTCACGTCCTCGCCGACCCCTTCTTCGTGTTGGCGACGCAGAATCCGATCGAACAGGAAGGGACGTATTCGCTGCCCGAAGCGCAGCAGGATCGCTTCATGTTTAAGGTTTTCGTGAAATATCCTTCATTTGCGGAAGAGCGGCAGATCGCCAAGCGAACAACGTCTATTCAGACCGATGACATTCAAAAAGTTTTGGATGGTGAGGAAATCCTGGCACTGCAACGATTAGTTCGGCAGGTTCCAGCGAGTGACCATGTTGTCGACTATGCATTAGCGCTCGTCCGACAGACACGTGTCGGAGAACCAGGGGTCCCGGCATTTGTTCGTGACCAATTAAGTTGGGGTGCGGGTCCTCGTGCGGTGCAATTTCTGCTGCTGGGGGGGAAGGCTCGAGCCTTACTCAATGGGCGGACATACGTTTCCACGGAAGATATCCAGGCACTTGCGGCACCCGTCTTGCGGCACCGGATCGTGGTCAACTTCTCTGCGGAAAGCGAAGGGATCACGTCGGATCAGGTCGTCGAACAGTTGATCAAGTCAACACCGTCCAAAGAAGGGGAACTCTCTCGTGACCCAAACCTCGCGAAGATTTTTGCCGCCTGAAGCGGTCGCTCGAATTTCTCGGCTGGAAATCCTGGCTCGGAATGTCGTTGAAGGCTTTTTATCGGGCCTGCATCGCAGTCCGTACTTTGGTCAGTCGGTCGAATTTGCCCAGCACCGCGAGTACGCGCCGGGTGATGACATTCGCCGCATTGACTGGAAAGTCTGGTCCAAGACCGATCGTTATTATATTAAGCAATACGAAGAAGAGACGAATCTTCGCACGACGTTATTGGTCGATCTTTCCGAGTCGATGTTGTTTGGTTCTGGTCGGCTGACCAAGTACGAATACGCCTGTCAGATTGCGGCATCGCTCGGTTATTTGTTGCTGCGTCAGCAGGATTCTGTGGGAATCACAACATTCGACAGCGAGATTCGCTCGCGGGTTCCCGCCAGCAGCAAGCAGAATCACTTACATGCGATTCTGGCAACGTTGGATCAAGAACACCCCGCCAAGAAAACGGACCTGCAAAAATTGCTCGCACAGGTTGCGGACGAACAGACGCGACGCGGCTTGATTGTCGTGATCTCGGATCTGTTTGTCGATCGCGCCGGTTTGTTTAAGGGTCTGAAGCTGCTGAGAACGCGTGGACATGATGTGATGGTGATGCACGTGATGGATGACCAGGAATTGGACTTCCATTATGCGGGAACCACCAAATTTGAGGGGATGGAAGAGGCAGGAGACTTGATTTGTGATCCCCGCTCGTTACGTGAAGGTTACATCGAAGCGGTCACCGCCTTCGTCGAAGACTTACATCGCAACTGTGCACGCCAGATGATTGACTTCCAGACGATTCGGACGAGCGAGCATCTTGACGCCGCGCTGGCCTATTATGTGACCCATCGGGTGGGGATGCGGAAGTCTGTACGCAGCTAAACTAAAAGGAGGCCAGGCCATGCCCGTCTCGCCCAAGAACGATCGCTGTCGGGGGGCCTTGATTGGCCTGGCAATCGGGGATGCGCTGGGTGCCGCTGTGGAATTCGGGCCGCCGGGAAGTTTTGAGCCCGTAACGGGCTATCGAGGCGGGGGACCGCATCGACTCGACGCGGGTGAGTGGACCGATCTTTGAATTTTACCGCTCTTGGCTCTCGGAAATTAAGACGGCACCTTTGCAGACTTATATTCCTTGGCGTTCGTCTTCTAATGCTTTTTGTCGCTGTGTCTTACACTTCGTTTCCTCAAGCAGCCCAGGATCGCGAATGTCACCGCTGAACACGCCAATCACCTCCGAGACGCGGAACAATGCAACAAGAACCGCACCGCGATCAGTGCGCGACAGAATGCCGTATGAACCGTAGTCGGTCTGATTTTTCCGAACACTGCAAATCCGGCGGCAGCAGGGTAATATTTCCCTCCCCGCGATAAGGCGTGACCGATTCAGGACGCTGCTCGTTGCAGATCGCAGCGACCCTCGCGATTGCGGCACGGAATACGGACTTCGGGACCGTGATATCCAACGATTCTTCTGCTTCTGCTCCGAGCCGACGGATGACGCAGTGGCCGTCTTGAAAACGCATTTGGAGTTGGTAGTGCCGACATAAGCCCAGCAAATCATCGACCAGTCCAACAACTCCACGTGGCGTTGGGTGGAATGCCATCTGGACGCGATCAGCGAAAAGGGTTGGGTGGATCATGTGAGGCTCCGAATCAGTGCAGAACTCGCGATTCCCGACCAAGCAGCCACCAGTTCTTCAAGCCCCGAACCGGGATCAAACTACACAAGCCCTTGGCTCAGCGGAAACTAATGCGTGACGGCCTTTTGAAGATTCATCAATAAATCATGCCTTCCCACGACTTTTCTACCGCCTGATGTGATAAGGTCGGCGAATCGCACGCCGGTCTGATACTTCATTTTCAGTCAATCGTTGAATGCCTCTACAAACGGAAAACTGATTCTGCCACTGCAATTGATCGATAATCGACGGGTGTAAAATCGCAGATTCTTCAGGTGTTTGCCGCGGTTTACATTTGCTATCTTTAGGCTGAGTGATCAAAAAAGTTCGTCAATCACCCGTCCCGTACTGGCGGGTCGAGTGAATCCGTCAGGGCTGATACGAGTCTCGGGGGGGATCCCCATCGCATGCAGCAGCGTTGCGGAAAAATCTTCTGGGGTGACAGGACGGTCTTTCACATACGCGGCTTGTTGATCGCTGGATCCGTAGATCGTTCCACCCCGAATCCCTGCCCCGGCGAGCATTGCAGAATAGCAGTAAGGCCAGTGATCCCGACCAATCGCAGAACTGCCCCGGCTGATCGCGGGGGTTCGGCCAAATTCCCCAACCAGCACGACCAGGGTGCTTTCGAGCATTCCCCGGTCCGCAAGATCTTCGAGCAGAGCGCTGACCCCTTCGTCACATTTCGGAAGTGCCCAGCCAAGCCCATTCCAACCATTGGCAAAAATATCAATCCCCGCGTTGCCGTGCATGTCCCATGTTTCAACACTGACAAATTTTTCCGCAGGGGCCAATCCGGTCCAGGCGACCACATTGACCAACCGAACTCCCGCCTCAACCAACCGCCGGGCCAGCAACAGATTCTGACCGAGTGGATTTCGCCCATATCGATCGCGGACTTGAGGGGATTCGTGCTCGATTTCAAACGCCTCTTTTGCCCGCGAACTTGCCAGCAAATCAAAGGCCCTTTCACGAAAGCGGGATTGGGAGATTGAGGTGGCGGATGGGGGATCGCCGCTCTTTGCAAGAGGCCCCTGATCAACCCGGTCGAGCAATTGACGACGGGCATTCAGGCGATCCTGCGATACCCCTGTTGCGGTATCAAAAGCTTTGACCCGGAACGCCGGATTCGCGGGATGATCATCGTGATTTTCCCCAATCAGCAGCGGGCTGTGCGACATCCCCAGAAAGCCTCCCGTCAAATAGCTTGCCTCGGGAGGTGCCGCCCCGCCACCGAACTTTTGTAACCAAACATGCGACGGCATGCTGGCGGTTGCCGGATGTAACCGGGAAACAACGGCCCCAAATGAGGGGGCATCGCTGGCGGGAAGAGTTTGACCGGCCAGCAGCATTTTATTTGCGACATCGTGGACAGGAACGTGGTGACTCATCGAGCGAATCACGGCATACTGGTCTGCCAATCTTGCCAATCTCGGCATTAACTCGCCCACCTGAAAGCCGGGGACCGCCGTCGAGATGGGACGGTAGGGGCCTCGCACCTCGGCGGGGGCCAGCGGTTTCGGGTCCCAGGAATCCAGTTGGCTGAGTCCCCCATACTGAAAGACAAAAATGCAGGATTTGATCGATCTGCCGCCGATGGCAGCTGACGAATTTGCTGAGAGCAGCTCGGGAAGCCCAAAACCGAGCAGAGGAATTGTTCCGGCCTGCAAAAACCGCCGCCGAGACTGCAGCGGCGTTGGGAGAGACTGGTTCCAGTCGCTGGTCACAGGCATGGGTCACTCCCCACAATTCTCGGCAGAGCTTGCGGCATTTTGCGTGATTCCACTGGGGTGATTCCACTGGGGTGATTGACGGCGCAAGGAAGCAGATTGGCGAAAAGAATCTCTCGCCAATCCGCGAATCCCCCCTGCGGTCTCAGGCATCCTTGGGTGTTTGGCTTTCGTTCGTCACGGAATGAACCCACTGCATCAGTTCCTGGAACTGGTAAGCAAAGGCAGGCTCGTCCGTCCCCATCGGGCTCTTGAAGAACGAACCCAGGTGCGACATCAGTCCTGTTTTTCCGCGTCTCGCTTCTCGTTCGGTCAGGCGGATCAGGTCAATCACCAGTGGGGCAGCGAGCAACGAATCGCAGCCTTGCCAGGTAAACTGCAGCACCATCGGTGTCCCGAGAAATCCCTGGAAATGAACATGATCCCAAGCGGTTTTCCAGTCACCCATTGATTCGATGTACTCGATGGAAACCAGGGTCTGCGGCTTGTACCCCAGAATTTCCGTCAGCAGGTGATCCTTGGATTTGACCTTATTGGCTTTGTTCGCAGGGTCTTCGAGGACTTTACCATCCAGGTTGCCAAAAATGTTGTGGCCCACCCAGCTCATGACTTTCAGATTCCGTGCGGCAAACATCGGTGCCAGCACGGCTTTCATCAATGTTTCGCCTGTTTTCCCATCGCGACCGGCGTGTAGGACCTGCTGCTGACGGGCATATTCATCCAAGCCCGGCAGATCCGACCCGATGGAAGGGGTAAAATTCACAAAATGACTGCCACTTTGCATCGCGGCCAGGGCATAGAGTGTACTGGCGGGGATGGGGGAGTGACTTTTGGCCGCCAGAGACTTCTGGATGTCTACCCACTTCCAGCTACGGACTTCATCGGGCGGCGGTGGTTCGGTGGACGAGACGTTCACGACGATCACCCGATCGAGTTTATGGTCCGCCTTAAACTGAGTCAGGTCTTTGGCCAATCGTGAGACCGCTTGGCCGGCGGTTTCATTTCGCGTTTTGAGTGCTGCGGGACCGGCGAGCGACTCAATTTTGGCTCCGACATTCACGAGTGTCCCAGGGCGGACATTGGCATCGAACTTGGCCAATTGGGATGAAATTGCGGTCAGCGTCTTTTCGTTAAAGACGTGCGATTTTTCGATGAGGACTCGCGCCTCGGCCAAATACGTGGTCTCGCGAATCTCGTGTCCACCAACAACGACTTCGTCCCAGTTCATCAGATCCAGACCGGCGAAGGGGGGCAACGAAGTCACAAGTCCCGTTGTGTCAGTCAGACCTTTGCGAAGCGCTGCCAAGCCCACAACGACAGTCGTGGCGACGCCACCCCAGGCACCAATCAACCAGACACCAACTTTTCGCTTTGCCATCGCACGCGCCTTCCTGCCTTGTCATTGAGGTGTTGCCGCAACCGTCGGCAACACGTTTTTTGGGATAGTCCACTCTAACACCGGAATTCCTTCATCGCGAGAGAGATCGGGCCCCCATCCACCGAATCGGCAGGACTCGAAGGAAAACTATACCGTTTATGAGGCATCATAATCCGCAGGGATCGGATGATCGGTCAGGTAGAGGTCCTCTCGGAAAAAAACTCGATCCCGAACCCCTGCTGCAGTATCCAATCTCACCTCAGGAGGAGGACTCTGAAAGGCGAATCAGAAGGAAATCGCGGCTGAGACAGCCCCCGTTCCTGATGACGGGAATCCGTTCCGACGAGAAAACACAAGCGGAAAAAAAGGGCCGGAGGATCGGGATTTGGTTTTTTGGTGAAATCAGTAGAATGCGCATCGCAGGTTGCCAGAAAGGCAGATGGATGTCAGGTCAGTTCGCACGATTCGAACGGAAGAGGGAACGATGAATCTCAGGCCCAATAATCGATGTCAACCACGACATCCACAACAACATCGGAAACGGTTGTTACCACTTGCGTCTTTGGTTCTCTTGCTGCTGATTGCCGTCAGCCTGATTTGGACACAGGCGTCGGCTCAAGATTCGCCGGGGGCCGATCTTGCGGCGGATGCCGGAAAACTGGCTTGGAGTCGTGAAGCCGCTTGGTCAAATGAAGGAAAAATTCCCAGCGAACCTTACGAGGTTTGGATTGCTCTGGGGGCGTTTCGCTATCCCCTGGCGTTGACCTCCATCATTGTCGTCTGGTTTTCGATTGAGCGGCTAGTAGTGCTGCGTCATGGGCGGGTGATTCCCCGCCATTTTGTGAAGCGATTCTTTGAGCAGATGGATGCCGGGAATCTTGATCCGAAGATGGCATCAAAGCTCTGTGAAGAGAACCGTAGTCCAATGGCACTCGTTCTGGCGAACGGGATTCGCAAGTGGGGGAAAAGCAGTGTCGAAGTCGAGCAGGCGATTATCGATGGTGGTGAGCGGCAAATCAGTCAACTCCGCAAGCACATCCGCATTCTCAATGGTGCTGCAACCGTTGCCCCCTT
Source organism: Schlesneria sp. (assembly GCA_044354755.1). Taxonomy (GTDB): domain Bacteria; phylum Planctomycetota; class Planctomycetia; order Planctomycetales; family Planctomycetaceae; genus Schlesneria. The sequence continues at coordinate 7,586 of JBIKZJ010000297.1, forward strand.
GCTAGGCTTGCTAGGGACCGTGGTGGGGATGATCGATTCCTTCAATCGAATTTCGCAAAAGGCGGCGATGGGAAAATCCGAGGCACTGGCCAGCGGGATCGGTCTCTCACTATTGACCACGGCTGCCGGGCTGGGAATCGCGATTCCCGCGCTGATCATGTACATGTACTTCACCGGCAAGGTGGATTCGTTGGTGATCGAGATGGACGGGGTTGCTCAGGACCTGGTCGATTTGATCTCGGCCGAGGGCTTGGCGGAACAGGCTCGAAGCGTCAAGTCGGTTGCAGGCAAACCCGATCCCCGCCGGGGTGTTTGAACCACAACTCGACGGTCTTTTACCACTTCATTCCCTCGGAAATTTCAGGCTTGGTGGGTTTGAATCGGTCCTTTTCGGCAATTCATGATGGGCACTGTCAACAGAGTTGATTTGCCGTTCAGTCAATGAATAGCAGCTCATTCAGCCCCAGCAGCGACTGCAGATAACGTGTCCAACGATCTGCTTCGGGATGGATGGTCACCTCGGAGCCACCCGTAGCGATCGCACTGGTCGGTTGCAGAAAAGCCTGGCCCAGCCGGATTTCCTGATCGCTGGGATTTCGTTGGAAGAG
>JBIKZJ010000391.1:0-6107 GCA_044354755.1 Schlesneria sp.
GATTCCGGCAACGATTCCGCCCCGATGTCAGGCGAAGGGGAACTTCATTCCAATTTGCCGGGTTGTCGACCTCCATCGTCACGATTGAGATTGCAATGGAATCGATCGGGGATGATCCCAGCCAAATCCCATCAAATCCTGGACGCAAGTCACGTCGCAGAGCCGGGAACAGGAACAGAGGCGGAGACAGAAATCCCCTGGAACCACCAAGCTGCGGTCACCAATCGGGAACGTCCCGATTCCGGTCTGAACGATTCCGAACCCGTCTGGAGTTGGTTAACGGATGAACTGGCCAAGCCCCTTTCCCAATCCGTCAATCACTCGTCCCCTTCCGCAGAAATCGATCCGGGTCTCACCAAACCCCACACGTCGCACGAGTTGTCCCAACGTGAACTGCAAAAACGTGACCTGCCCCAAGCGGTTGTCGAACTCCTCCGTTCACAGCAGGCTCAACTGGATGTGCTGAAATCGCAAATCGACCAAATCCGGGTCAGCATCGAAAAGGCCCCGAGGCGATTAACCTCGGGACATATGCAAAACCTCCTGGAACGATCGATTTCAGAAACATTACAAACACACCATTCGATGAGCTTGTCATTGGCAAAGCTCATCGAATTGATTTCAATCGAGTGACCACCGGCAGGTGATCAGGTTCGCAGAGTTGCCGATAACTGGCTGGTACAGGCGACAATCACCGCTTGCTGTGCCGTTTCGATCTCGTCACTCGTCAGAGTTCGGTCGGCACGATAGGTGAGTGTCACCACATACGACTTTTTCCCTTCCGGGATCTGTTTCCCACGATACTGACCACCAAATGAGACCGTTTCCAGCAATGGTCCCCCGGCTTGTCGGGCGATTTGTTCCACCGCTGACCATTCGACCGGTTCATCCAGGACAAAGTTCAAGTCGCGAATTGCAGCCTGATGTGTCGGCAACTCTTGGAATGTTGGAACCAGGTTGGCATGCGATTCCAAAATCGCAAGATCCAGTTCGCAGACCGTTACAGCATCACGCAAACCAAGTTGATCGGTTACCATGCGATCGAGTTCGCCAAGACAACCCCACAGCGAACCGTTCAGCAGCACCTCGGCCCCCCGTCCGGGAACAAATTGCGGGTGATCCCAAGGGCGAACGACGACACGGACACCGGGATTGACCCGCAGCGCGAGCTGTTCGACAACCCCTTTGAGTTCATGAAAAGCGCGGCCGCTGACGCAACTGACGACTCGCGGTTCGGCTTGTTTTTCCGGAATCGTTTTGTCTGCCGACAGATAAACGCGGGCGATTTCAAAAAGCTGTGCATGGAATTGGCCATGACGCTCATTTTCGCGACGCGATCCCAGCAGGCTCGGAATCAATGTTTGTCGTAATCGACTGAATTCGGGAAAGTCCGAATGCTCAATCGTCAGCGGCGGCAATTCGCCCCGGGGAATGAACAGCTTTCGCTCGGTTTCACTGACGAGCGAAACGGTCATCGCTTCATAAAAACCGGCTGCGATCAGTGTTTCTCGTACCCGATCACTGACCCGATCCTGGAATCGTTTTTTGCTGGCACACAGCGGAACCATGGCATCTGCGGGGATTTTGTCATACCCATAAATTCGAATGACTTCCTCAATCAGATCGATTTCCCGCGTCAAATCGCGGCGGTTCGTCGGAATCGAAAACGTGGCCGAAGAATTCGCCTCTCGCTCCAGCGTCTTCAGGCCGAGTGCTTCGAGGATCCGGGTAGCCTCATCGGCGGGAACTTCGATACCCAGCACGCGGCGCAGTTGTGCAAAGCGGAGCTTCACCGGTTCCCCGTGAGCCGGTGGTAAAGTTCCCACAAAGATCGGCGCGTCGAGCAACTCGCCCCCCGCCAATTCCAGGATCAACTCGCAACATCGGCGACTGGCCCACTCGGGACCCTGTGGATCCAGGGCTCGTTCAAAACGATAGGACGAATCGCTTCTCAGTTTCAGCTTGCGTGAGGTGTTGCGGATGGAAAGCGGCGAAAAAAGTGCCGCCTCGATCAGCACGTCTGTGGTCGCCGTCGAAATTTCCGTTTCGGCACCACCCATGATCCCTGCAATCGCGACGGGGTGATTCCCGTCGGCAATCACACACATCTCAGCAGAAAGTGCGTATTCTTTATGATCGATCGCCTGCAGTTTTTCGTTCGGCCGGGCTCGACGAACAACGATCTTTTTTCCCTGCAGTTTTTGCAGATCAAAAGCATGCAATGGCTGGCCGCATTCCATCAAAACGTAATTGGTAATGTCGACCAGATTATTAATCGAAGGGATGCCGATTGTTTTCAACCGATTGACCAACCAGGCGGGACTGGGAGCAACCTTGATTCCTCGAATCACCCGCGCATGATACTGAGAACAGAGATCGGGACACTCGATAGAAACCGAAGTCACTGCACCGGTTTCCGTGGCTCCCGCCTGCACCGACGCCGCCGGAAACTTGAGTGGTTTCTGGTACAAGACTGCGGCCTCGCGAGCAATTCCCAGATGCCCAAGACAATCAGAGCGATTACTGGTCACTTCGAAATCAATGCACCAGTCGTCGTCGACCGCGTGAAACTCTTCCAGATTCAAGCCCGACATCGTTAGTCGATCGGAAAATTCCGCGACAGTCACATCCAGATCGACGTATTGTTGAAGCCAGTTCCAGCTGACGAGCATATCTTTTCACCATTTTCAGAGAGCAGAACGCTGACCAAGTCAGCGGTTTTGTCACGGACCGCGTTATCACCACCGCGTCAGTTTCCTGTCACACAGACCAAAGCCTGACCAGCCGTCGTTGCCGATTACCACGGCACACGATTCCCTGGCACCCTAATGTAGATCGCCAGCGTCATCGACGAAAGTCGCGCAGGGCGATTCCTCAAACAAGTGGTGCGGAAATTTCGAAGAGATCCAGGGCAGGTTGACGGTTGCAGAAAATGGTTGCCAGCCGCCCATACGTCACCTCGCCAACCGACATGGGGAGATAACGTGCCAATCCCGGTCCGGCGGTGATTTCCAGAATGGCCCCCAGATCGATATGCCGCAGCACATTATGATTGATCAAAATTCGCCCCAGCGGCGTCTGGCCGGCGATAACCTCATCCCGAACGGCTTCCGTGACATATTCGAGATGAAATCGGATGATTCCAAACTGAACCACGGATTCCGTCCCCTGTTTCAAAAGTTGGATTTTTCGCGCATATTCGGTCCCATTCAATTGGCGATCGAGCACGCGCACGTCAACCGAACAGCGATGATGAGCCTCCATCGCCAGCGTCATGTGATGATCGTGCACGAGCATCGTTTTGTACGGCTCGGGTGTGATGGCCGACGGAATATGCTCGGCTCGCAAAAACAGCGTTTCAGGTTCAGGAAAGAGACGGGTCAGTGAAAGCAGTTCGTCATGTGGGTTCATCGCAGGAGAGATCTTTCAAAAATTCCGTCATCGTAAAACTCGTCTCCGCCCCGTTTTCTTAGAACAACCGAGTCTCGCCGTCAATTGGAGCTACCACAATCGACCTGAAATTCACGAAACAGGAGGGAAGGATCGGGTACGACCTCGCGGTGTGAAGACCCGCAAGACAAGTCCCTCTGCCGCCCCCGTTTTCTACTCGGTTTTTCTACTCGGTTGCCGAGTGTGAGGAAATCCAGAATGCCCATGACGTTCATGCGGCCCGACGCGATTCGGATCCGTTCAAATCTGCGGAAAGAGGGGCTGATTCGACCACCCGTTTTTTACGGCGAAAATGATTGAGAAAGTCGATCAGGCCGGGGGCGAGCCATTTCAAGTTCAACAAGAGATGTGCCATCAGCCCGACAACCGGCATCCGCTGATTGCGACGAATAGCCCTGATGGCACGGACCGCAACGCGATCGACCGTCGCACAGAGCCAGCGGGGAGGTTCCGGTGCGGACTTCCCTTCCTTCCCCGTGGCACACTCGCGATACAGATTGGTGGGAACGGGCCCTGGGCAAAGCGAGGTGACCCCCAGGCCCCGCCGTCCGTACTCGGCTCGCAAAGATTCCGTGAAGCCAATCAAGCCAAATTTGCTGGTGTGATATGCGGCAAAACGTCCCCCCGCAACCAGTCCCGAGATGCTGCAGACGTTTAAGATATGCGCCTCGGGTTGTTCCAACAGCATCGGAAGAAGTTCACGCGTGATCTGGATTGGTGCCAGCAGATTGATGGCCAACAGCCAGTCCCACTGGGCCGCCGTCATCTTGTGCGTGGGACCATAAAAGGCGACCCCCGCATTGTTGACGAGGATCTCAATGGAATCCCATTGTTCTCGGAGCGAACTGACTGCAGCCGAAATTTCGTCCGAGTTTGTCAGATCAACCTGCTGGCCCGCCGCCTTGACTCCCAGCGAACGAATTTCGGCCAAGACGGCATTCAAACCGGGCTCATTGACATCCCAGACAAAGACATCCGCCCCTTCACGAGCCAGTGCCAGTGCAATTCCACGCCCAATTCCCGACGCCGCACCAGTGACCAGTGCCCTTTTTCCACGAATCTGTTTCAAACCAAATTCCCTCAACGACAAGATTCGGTCGGCGCAATCCGGTACTAAGACAGCAACTTCAAAATCGCCAGTTTGACGTAGTCTTCCAAGTGATTCCAATCGGTGATCATTTTCTGGACTTTTGGCGGCAGATTCTCAGGAATGGTAGGACCCTGGGGGGCAGTAGGATTCGGGTCAGGTTTGACGGGTACGGGGTCCTCGCGCGGCGGGACAGTCCCAGGTCTTGGCTCCATGCCGTGTGGATAATCAATCGGTCCTTCGGGCCCATGAACCGCGTTTGAGTAACACAACTGAATCGGTACAGTACCGCTTCCATCGGCTAACAAGACTTCTTTAAAAACCTGCAACAAATCTTTGGCTTCTGCAATCGGATAGTCGCCGATTTCCTGACCACTATCAGAGGTCCAGCCAATCAGGCTCAATCCGCGCGGATCTGTCGCGGCATCGTCGACATCAGGGTCCGTACGGGCTTCCTGAAGCTCGTGATACAACGTCGCCACCACGTTTTTCCAGTTCTGATCGAACACGGGGATCCCATTGGTTCCCCCATTCGGCAATCGTTCCGAGAAGACATCGACAGAGTAATAAATGGTCTTGCCATCAATATGGGCCGAGCCATGGTAGCCGCCGAGGCCTCCCGTCGAATCTTCTGCTTCGGCTAACGGAATGGCCTTATTGAGAACAATGGTCTGCTGCCCCACACTTGGGTCGGCCAAAACTGTTCCCCTGGGCAAGATCAGGTTTATCACCGTATTCGGCAAGTCTTGTCCGTCAAAGGCGTGCTGACGGTACAGCGATTGAATCTGCGTTTCCAGATCATTCTTTTTCACCAGCCTGGGCTTCCAGCCACTCATGAAAAAGGAACCCAGAAACTGCGATGTCACATGCTGTTGATCAAAATACTGGACCAGCACGTTATTCAGCTTCCGATCCGACATCGCGGCGGCCAACTTTTTATCGATATTCTTCCAGTCATTGGCATCCCAGACCTCAGAGCCGCCAACGTAGATATTCAAATACTTCAGATGACGAATCGTTCGGCCACCTCGATATTTCAAATCTTCCGCAGGTGACGTAGCAAATCCCCCGGTAATCGCCGTATTTTGCACCGCCTGATTTCGATGGACCGCCCCCCCAAATCGAGGTTTGCGGACTTCTTTGGTCAACAGCGGAAACTCTCGACCATCTGCCTGTCGACTGGCACTGGCCAGCATCGAGTAGGGACTATTCAGGCCTGTCGTCGGCCCCGAAGCAAGAACCTGATTCGAGATCCCTGATTGCGACACTGTCAGGGCCGGTCCGGTTGCCACGGATGTTCCCGGTGCCAAACCCGGCTGTATCGCAATCGGTGAATTCGAGATGGGACGGTGATTTGACGACGGGGGGACCACTCGATCGCGATAGGTCGAGCGGAGCCCCATGGGGTCACTGGTACACCCTGTAACGAGCGATACAGGAACACACAGTAAAAAACAGATCAGGAATCGTGACATCCGTGCCATTCATGCGTTCCTCGCAAAACTCACTTCAACCTTGAAGTGGCGAATTTGGCCGGTTCATATCAAAACCGGTCTATTCTGAATAGGCA
>JBIKZJ010000392.1:0-6093 GCA_044354755.1 Schlesneria sp.
ACAACAGAGGCGATTGCGAATCATGCAGTCGCGATCCTTGCGGCGAAAGCTGCCCACGAGTCGGAAAAGCGGGCGCGGGATCTCAAATCAACTTCCACGGAGTTGCAAGCACGACTGTCGTCACGTATTGTCGAATTCACGATGTCCTCGGCTTCCGAAGCAACAGCCAACCAGTTGCAAGAGCTCGCGGCTGTCAGGCTTAACCAAACGGGGAATCTCTTCAATCACCATTTTGCCACCGATGTCGAAATCTCGTTGAAGCTCGTTGAGCCACCGCTGCGAGATCTTCAGACCCCCGAAATGGATGCTTTGCGACAGCTGATGCTGGCGAAAATGACTTTGCTGCAAGAGGAATTCTTCCAGGATCCGACTTGGGTTGAAGCATCCCCATCATTAGCTATGGACATGCTGTACCGCATTTCGATGATTTTACGAAAGTATGGCGAGCAGACCCGAGCCAACGAAAACCTCGAACAAGCCATCCAAATTGGGGATCGTTATTCCGCAATGACCATCCCCTACTGGCTTATCTATCTCGATGCGAGAAATACACTGGCTGTGGAAAGGGAACTGCAGGGAAAAATCGATCAATGCATCGAATTGTTAAGCCAAGCTTGGGCGACCTGTCTCAAGATCCCGGTTTCCACTTATCATCAAAATGAATTTCTCACCCGGGAAATCAACGTGGTTTCGGGAAATTTGAGCCGATATTTGTCCAAATCGGGGCTCGAGGAATCCGCCAAAGAGATTCTGGCGCAGGCCGCAGAACTGCGTGAGCGAGTCACACAAAGCAAACCCAGCAAGGCGGGGTCATTGCCGACCGAGAGTCGTTAAAAAATGGTTCAACCACAAACCAAGTGCGGGGTCGATGCAAACGGAAACTCGAGATCTCACTCCGCGCCAAGATCGCTTCGATTGGACAGACCGAGTTTTCACTGCCGCGCACCGAATTTGTCGGTGAACCGGTTTTCGGTGAGGAATCGTTCTGTTCCTGCAAACGTGTGCATCGCGGGTTGATCACTTTCACTGTTGGCGTTTGTGTCGGGAGAGATCTTACCGCTACGGAAGGGGATTCGGAGGAATCCGCTGCGGACGAAACAGATTTTCCCCGCCGTCAGGCCAGGATTTCGGTCACAATCCGGGCAGGTTGCTTGTCGACCAGAGAGGCGGGTTGCAAATTGCGAGTGAAGACGAGCTTTTCGTGGTCCAGGCCGAACAGATGTAGCAGTGTCGCCTGATAGTCGTTGTGGGTCACAATGTTTTCTACCGCTTTGTGGCCAAATTCGTCCGTCTTGCCATGCACGTAACCTGCTTTCACCCCACCGCCGGCGAGCCAAGTGGAAAAGCCGTAGGTATTGTGGTCTCGACCCGCTTTATCAGGACCCGCGTCGTTCTGCACCACGGGTAACCGACCCATCTCACCCCCCCAATGAACCAGCGTTGAGTCGAGCAGGCCCCGTTGCTTCAGATCCTGCACGAGGGCTGCACTGGGGCGATCAACCTTTTGACAGGCTGCCGGCAAGGCCGTTTTAAGGTCACCATGATGGTCCCATAACTGATAGCGGGTGTAGAGTTGCACAAAGCGAACCCCCCGCTCGACCAGTCGCCGGGCAATCAGGCAACGAGTCCCATAATCGCGTGTTTTCGGGTCATGAATCCCGTAGAGCTGTTGTGTCGCGGCAGTTTCCTGGCTCAGGTCGACCGCCTCTTTTGCCGCTGACTGCATCCGTGCGGCCAGTTCATAACTGGCGATCCGGGCTTCCAGATCGAGTTCACCCGGGTGACGCGTCAAATGGTCCCGATTCATTTCCGCCAGGAACTCAAGATATCGTTGTTGTGGCTTACCTCGTAACTCGACCGGGGGATCGAGGTTCAAAATACGGGGTTCACGCGGACGAACCACGGTCCCCTGATACAGCGAAGGGAGCCAGCCATTAGACCAGTTCTGCATCCCCAATACCGGCAAGCCTTCGGGGTCGGTCAGAACGACAAAGGCGGGAAGATCCCGATTCTCGGAACCAAGTCCATACGCCAGCCAACTACCGAGCGATGGACGATGCGAGATCGCTCGACCGGTATTCAAGGCATCGATCGATTGACCATGATTGTTGACCCCCGTAAACATCGACCGAATCAAAGTGATATCGTCCGCAATCTCGGCCGTTTGTGGCAAGAGCTCAGAAATCTCGATCCCCGATTGTCCGCGCGGCTCGAATTTCCAGGGACACCCCAACACTTTGGCACTCGCCTGCGCCGCGTTGTCGTATTGGATTTCCCCCTGAAATTTCTGGCCATCCAGTCGGTTCAGTTCGGGCTTCGGATCGAACAGATCCATGTGACTCGGTCCCCCCTGCATAAACAGCGAGATCATCGCCCTCGCTTTCGGGGGGTGCAAGGTTTTTTTCGGCAGCAGATCGTAAGTGGGCCGGTTCAAATCGGGCTTGATCGTCTCGGCCCCCCATCCGTCAGATTGCATCAGGCTCGCCAAAGCCAGGCTGCCGACGCCAAAGGTGGCGGACGAGAGAATTTCACGGCGAGAAAGTTGGGAATCGCGCATCAGATCATGCTCAACTCAAAGAGTTCACTCGGGGATTTCACGAGTTCGGGTTCAGTCATCACGTCGTTGAAAACAGCAGAGAACGGCAGGGAAACAGTCTGTTTCCGTAAACCTCGTCAATCAATATACAGGAATTCATTCGAACCGAGCAGCGCCTGGCAGAAGGTAATCCAACTCCAAAGCCGAGGATCGGGCTTTTGTTTCGGGTCGGCGATTCCCTCGGCAGCCGTCGATAATTGGGATTGCTGCTCTTCCAGAAAGCGCAATGCCGAGGCTTGTTCTGTCTCGTGCGGAAGTCGTCCAAACACCACCGACCAGAGAAAGCGGATCCGGTCGACCGATTGAGACCCCGCCTCGTGTTCCTGGTCCAGACGCGCGGCCAATTGACGCGCAGCGGCCAGAATAAAGTCGCTATTCATCAGCATCAGTGACTGCGGTGCCACGGTCGACGAGTTTCGTAACGTGCAGTTCGGATCCAATGTCGGCAAATCAAATGTGTCCAGAATTGCCAGCGGACGCGACCGTCGGACCTGCACGTACAGACTGCGGCGATATTCTTCGCCATGCAGCGGAATGACAGGCCCAGGACGATTCTCGCCATTGAGGTTCTCGATCCCAATCACGACTTGACCATCTTCATCCAGCATGACGGGGACCGGTTCGCCACCCAGTTTCTGATTGATCGTGCCATTGATGCTCAGGATCGCATCGCGGACCAGTTCGGCTGCCAATCTTCGCACAGGCATTCGAGCCAGATATCGATTATCCGGATCAACCGCTTCCTGGGTGGCCTGGCGGGTCGAGGTTTGACGGTAGACGCAGGAACTGACCAATAGCCGCTGTAACCGCTTAATCGACCAGCGATGTGGATGGGTTGGCGGCGCCGATTCCGCTGGCGTTCCTGGCGTTCCTGGCGTTCCTGGCGTGATCTCGGGTGTCGAGAAAGCAGGGTCAGTGACAAACTCGGCGGCGAGCCAGTCAAGCAGTTCAGGATGCGTCGGGCGATCCCCCAGAGTCCCAAAGTCACCGGGGGTTGCGACCAATCCTTTGCCGAAATGCCCGCTCCACAGACGATTAACGACAACGCGAGAAACCAGGGGATGCTGACCACTGGTCAAATGGCGAGCGTATGCCAAGCGTCGCCCTGAAGTGGGCAGCGAATCCGCAGTCGCTGCAACCAGTGGGGGTAGCCAGTCCAGGACCGAGAGTTCCCCCGGCGTGACGACCTGCTTTGGTTGATCGGGATCGCCCCGGTGGAACACGACGGTTTCGGGGACCTGACCGGGAATTTCCGTCAGCGGACCAAGAAAATCTTCGACCGGCTTTTGTTTGCGAACCGCTGCAGCCCGCTCATCATCTTTCTTCAGTTCTGCGGTCGCGACCGGATCATACAGATCGATCTGCGAGGGCTTCGGGTCTGCACTGGGGAACTCCTTGAGCAGGGCCACCTGTTCCGGAGTTCGCTCGGCATCTTTTGTATTGCGAGCCGCCTTGACCCGATCACGCTGCTCTTCGGGAACTTTCGCCAGTTCTCGCTCGAAGATCACTTCAATGGCCGCATCGAGTTTTTTCTGACGCTCGGCGAGAATCTGCTGGGCCTCGGTCTCGATCTCTGCCGACCGCGTCCGATCGGCATCCGTGTATAACGTAATCAAACGTTCGGCAGGATTCCGCCAGGCTTTCCAGTTCAAAGCGGGTTCAAAAATCGCCCGCAAGCGATAATAGTCCGCTTGAGGAATCGGGTCATACCGATGATTGTGACATTCGGCACAGCCGACGGTCAGTCCTAAAAGTGCAGAACTGGTGACTTTGATCGTCTCGGCGACCACGGCGTTGCGGGCCACTTTCGGATCCGCTCCCTGCCCCGTCCCGTCGGCAACGGTCCGCAAGAAACCAGTCGCAATTAATTTGTCCTGTTGAGCTGGGGTGAGGTTGACGTAGGGTGGCTTCAGCAGCTCATCACCCGCCAGTTGCTCGATCACAAACTGATCAAAGGGGAGATCGGCATTGAGCGCACGAATCACCCAGTCGCGATATTTATACGAATACTTCCGGATCGGATCGACTTCGGTGTAGCCCTCGGAGTCGGCATAGCCTGCGACATCCAGCCACTGCCGCCCGGATCGTTCTCCGTAATGGGGCGAGGCGAGTAACCGGTCGATCAGTCGTTCGTGTGCATCCGCTGCGGTGTCATTCAAGAAATCCTGGACTTCCGGAGGGGTAGGGGGCAAGCCGAGCAGATCGAAAGTCAGACGGCGAATCATGGTCCGGCGATCGGCAGGGGGCGAAAACTCTAAGCCTTTTTCGAGCAGGGTTTTTGCGACAAACTGGTCAATGGGGGTGAATGACTGATCGATCATTCGCTGGGCCGCATCCGGAAGGGGATTGACAACCTGTCCGGTTTCTCCAGATCGCTCGGTTGATGCGCGATCCGTTCGTCGCGTATGAAGCGTTGGTATCGGTTGACGGCGAATCGGCTGAAACGACCAAAAGGACTTCTCTTCGGCAGTGATGTCACCGACCTGTGAGACATCGACCGGTTCGTCCCGCTGGGTCAGGGCCCCTGCCGCGATCCAGTGTTCAATCAGTTCAAGCTCTTTGGACGAAACCGCTTTTCCTTTGGGAGGCATCTCCCCCGCCCGGATTCGCTTAAGGAGGGGGCTGGTTTCTGGATTGTTGGGGACGAGTGCCGGTCCGGACTCACCACCGGCGATGATCAGCCGCCGAAGTCGCAGGTCGAGCTTTCCTTCGCGATGATCTTCTTCTCCATGACATTGAAAACAATGAGTTTTCAGAATGGGTCGAATGTGCTGTTCGTAGGTGAGCGTTGTGACTGCGGGGGTTGGGGTGGGTTTGGGTGCATCACTGTCAGCGGCGAGAGCCCAAGCGCCGGCCGCAAACGGAATCCCCAACATCCAGAGAAAGAGCAACAGCCAGGATTGAAGTCGCATGGGGAGGGTCTCGGCAGGAGAGAGCAAGCAGCGTGACCCAGCGCGGTCACCGCAAGCAAGGTAACACTTGAGGTGTTCGGGTCTCAAGCCCAAAAGAGGCAATTGTGCTGGTGATATCGCTGTCTCTGAAAAAACAGCAGGATCAAGTGTCGAGCCAACGATTTGACGTTCGTTTTCAGCAATCGGAATGGCTGGGGATGAGATGGGATACGATTGTCAAAGTTTAACTGACCGCTTTTTGGTTCAACCACAAACCGAGTGCGCGAGGTACAAATCCTTGACGTAGCAGCAAGTACGACGAGTAGCAAGTACGACGAGTAGCAAGTACGACGAGTAGCAAGTACGACGAGTAGCAAACAGGACGAGTAGCAAACAGGACGAGCAGCAAACAGGACGACTTCGGTCCTTGATCCGTTCCCCTTGACGGCCATGAGGATCGGACTGCTCGGTCTCGACCGGCTTCGTAATCCGCTCCTCACAGCAGCGTTCACGCCAATCCGTGTTCACGCCAATCCGTTGAATACGGCATTTGATTCGTGACTCACATCCTTGTCAAAAAATGCGAAGATTGTGAACCACGAATAA
>JBIKZJ010000394.1:0-6079 GCA_044354755.1 Schlesneria sp.
GGAAGGAGTAAGTTTCGGCATGTCTCGGCGGCAAAGCAGGATGCAGTCATCCTCTGTTCCATCATCGACGCTCGACGCCAATGGTTCATTCAATCACTTACGAGGGGGACAACCGCCGGGAGAAGCACTCGAGCAAGCATGCCGATTGATGGAGCGAACGATTGAATTCATTGATCAACAGTCCTACGGGTCAAGCAATGCGATGCAACTAATCCAAGCAAATCGCCCCGATCTGCGAAACCAAACGCAAGAACAACCTCACGGTAATCACGGTCGAACATACCTTTCTTCTCTCGTCACGAAATCCCCCTTTTCTCTGGAAGAGGAACGATACTGGTTCGAGTTAATGAATTTTTTGAAATACCGTGCCGAACACGATAGGCGATTGCTTGACTTGAGTCGTCTTGACATCGCGCTCGTGAAGCGGATCGAAGCAGACCTGGATGAGGCACTCCGAATTCGAAATCAAATCACGGAAAGCAACCTCCGATTAGTCGTGGCGTTGGCGAGAAGACTTTCTGAGACGCCAGATCAACTTCCCGAATTGATTAGTGAAGGGATGCCTCCGTTAATTCGGTCTGTAGAACTGTTTAATGTCGCAACCGGCAATCATTTCAGTACTTATGCCACATGGTCTGTGCGGAATGAGATGCTCCGTTTTTTGAAGAAGCATCGTTTGACTCGTCAAACTTCGATGAACGAAGGGTCGTGCCTAATCGAAAACATTCCCGATCATCGATCCCGAAATGCCAGTGATGAATTGGAGTCGAGTGGGGATTATCAATTGATTCATGATGCTCTGACTTCTCTCACGGAGCGTGAGAAGCTGGTCATCGAGGCGCGGTTCGGTCTTGATGGTCAAAGGCGGCGTCCCAGTTTCGCCGCGATTGGAGCCGAGATCGGGATCTGCGGTGAACGTGTGCGTCAACTGATCAAATTGGCCGTCTCAAAGCTCAGGAGTGAGATCCCTAGCGAAGATTTCCAGTCGATGGGCTGGTGAGATTGTGCCGAGTTCTTTTCAAAATGAAGGCGAGAATCATACGATGTCACAATTGACGTTTTTTGAGTTTGAGCGTGATCGTAGACAGACGCTTCGATTACGTCGTCAACCCGTTTTCGGCCGTGCAAGGCGGTTCCGGAGGATGATCGGTGTCGGAACGATTGTCACCCTGATCAGTTTTGGGTTGATCTTGAATATTTCGGAAATAGTCCCGCTAATTGTCTCTTCCTTACCACGGCCAGCGGAAACGAGTTTGGTGAACTGCATGCTCTTTGCTGCGGCGTATTGGTGGATTTGTCGCTACTCTCGATAACCGCGATTCCGATCATCACCCCGGAACGATTTGGTGGGCTGACGCTTGTGGCGATCGTCTCGTGCCGCTGGTAAAGTCACGAATCGCAACCGTCTATTGATGGTTTCGATTGCTGAGCAGGATGGCGATACGGATTGTTTGCTATTCCGCCCGGCAATTGATGCCAGTCAGATCTTTTGCGACAGTCATCTGTAAATCAGTATGCCTCTCGGCTCGTGCATACGCCGTTGATCTCGTCGTATGTCGGTGACCCGTCTCATGGGCAAAGTCGTTTGGCATCAGCGTATCAACATGCATGCATACATACATAAATAAATATGTGGGTGCGTACGAGAGGCTTCTTATCGAGGACTCGGATTCCCTTTTCCGAGACTGAAGCGACTCCATAAATCAGGCTTCAATGGACGTTGGATTAAGCACCATGACAATCCACTGAATCCAATCCTGCTAGCATTACTTTCGATGAATCGCGCAATCCATTCGCGTGAACAGCAGGCCGTAAAATCAGACGGCAAGGCATAGTCCGCCCAATCCTGCCAGAAGCACTCAGGGTGCATGCTGGCCCCACAACAGAGAGTATTCGGTCAAAGTCGGATTCCTGTTTTCGACAATTTTATCTGCGGGTCCCGCTTCGAATTGGCTGTCTCTGGGCAGGCGACTAAAACTCTGGTAATTTGCCTACTCATAACTTATTCATCCATAAGAAAGTTCCGTTCCTTTCGGTTTCACGAATGATTTGAGTGTTAAAGATGGCTCATCTTATTCGGTTAGACTACAGGTCACAGAGGTCTTGAACCATCGATTCGAGTGGATGCCCGTGTGGCTGACGATGCGAATAGGAACATTAGGAAAAGTGGTACTCTAATGCGTTTTCGATTTCCGCTGTGGATCGATCGTTTGATTCCGGTCACGCTTGCCATCGCTGCCATTGGTGCGGCGTACGTCGGTGGTGTTGTGGCGTATGGACTCTCTCCATCGACTTTGGATGTGGGTTATCAACCCAAGCAACCTGTTCCTTTCAGTCATGCCCTGCACGCAGGGAATTTGAAGATGGACTGCCGTTATTGTCATCAAACGGTAGAGAAAGCCGCCCACGCGGCAGTTCCAGCGACGGCGACTTGTATCAAATGTCATTCGGGGACTGAGGGACCGTCTGCGACGATTGCGATACACAGCAAAAGCCCAAAACTCTTACCTGTTCGCGAGAGTGCGGCGAGTGGAAGCTCAGTCCCTTGGACGAAGGTGCATGATCTTCCCGATTACGCCTACTTCAATCACTCCGCTCACGTGACGCGTGGCGTAGGTTGTGTTTCGTGTCACGGACGAGTTGACAAAATGCAGGAAGTGGTTCAAGTCGCCCCCCTGAGTATGGGGTGGTGTTTGGATTGTCACCGAAATCCTGAAAAACACCTCCGGCCACTCGATAAAATTACCGCGATGGATTGGGTTCCCGAGGAACCGCAAGAAGCAATCGGTGCTTATCTTGTCGAGAAGCTTCAGATTCAATCGAAAACCAATTGTTCGACTTGCCACCGCTGAATTCTCTGTTGGGCAATCACCTTCTCTGACCTTGTTGTTTGAAACGAAAAGACGCATGACAAGCCTCACGAACGATCCTCCCCTTTACTGGCGTAGCATTGAGGAGTTGGAGAAGACTCCTGAGTTTGTTCAATTCTTACATCGTGAATTTCCACAAGCCGCATCCGAATTCCCGGCAGGCATGTCAAGACGGCGATGGCTGCAACTCATGGGGGCTTCATTGGCCATGGCAGGTGTCGCGGGCTGTCGTTGGGAGAAAGAGACGATTGCTCCTTTCGCCGTCAGGCCAGCAAACCGCATTCCCGGCGTACCCCAGAAGTTTGCCACATCGATTGACCTCGGCGGCTCACTACGCCCATTGATCGTGACCGCTTACGACGGGCGTCCGATTAAAGTGGAAGGCCATCGCGAGCATCCTGCCAGCTTGGGCGGGACAGACTCTTTCAGTCAAGCGGCACTTCTGCACCTCTACGATCCCGATCGTAGTCGCGAAATCCTGCAACTCGATGCAAAGAGTCAGCGTGCTCGAACTTGGGACGATTTCGCGGATTTTATGTCTGATTTAGGGCCACGCCTCCGAGCGTCGGAAGGGAAGGGGGTTCGTTTGCTCGTGGAGCGTTCTTCGTCGCTATGCCGGGCGCGGCTCTTGACAAAGTTGGCTGGCCTGTGGCCGCAGGCGAAATTGATTGAACACGAAGCTTATTCGAGAAATCACGAGCAGTCGGGGGCCAAACAGGCTTTTGGCCGAGCGTACAAATGCGTTTATGATTTAGGGCGAGCAAACGTCATTCTGGCATTGGATTCGGATCTCTTCGATTTTCACCCGCAAGCGGTGAGTCTGATTCGCGCCTGGTCGAATCGCCGCGTACCGGAATCGGGGGTGATGAATCGTGTTTACGCTGTGGAAAGTCAATTTTCGACGATCGGCAGTATCGCAGACCATCGGGTCCCGCTCAGATCCAGCGACATCCCGCTGTGGCTCAACAAGTTGCAAGTTCGGATCGAGGCCAAGGTTTCTACTCCCGATCTCGCCGTGCAAACCGAATATGCGGAACCTATGGATCGGTTTCTCGAAATTCTCGCTGCCGATCTGGTTGCAAACCTGAGTCGCAGTCTGATCGTGGTGGGACCAGGGCAGCCTCCCGAAGTCCATGCGACCGTACATCATCTGAATCAATTGCTGGGAAATGTTGGCGAAACGGTCTCGTTCATCGAGGATCCTCGGATGGGGATTCCTCACGACTCAATCGAAGGTTTGATTGAAGAAATCGAGCGTGGCGAAGTCAACGTCCTGATCACGCTCGGCGGAAATCCGGCCTATGATTCCGAAGCTTTCGCGAAAGTGGTGACTCGAGTCCAGCACCGATTGAGAGTTGGAACTTACGTTGATGAAACTTCTCAACTCTCTACTTGGCATATCCCAGAAGCTCATCCCTTCGAGACATGGGGTGTCGGATATTCCCCCGAAGGTCTGTTAACGATTCGGCAACCCCTGATTGATCCGATTTTTGGGGGTCTATCGCACGAAGAATTTCTTCATTTTCTTGGTGACGATCAACGTGTCAAACGCTTGGAGATTCTTAGAGTTACACTCAGGGGGATCCTCTCTGGCAGTCGTTTTGACGAAGAATTTGCGACCTTGGTTCATGATGGCTTTGCAGAAGCATACCGCCAACCAACGGTTCAACCGGAATTGAGAATTGCTACGGACGCTCCTCAATTCAAAGCTCCAGGAAACGGCTTAGAGGTTGTATTCAATTTAAGTAGCAGCACCTTCGATGGAAGGTTCGCCAACAACGGCTGGCTTCAAGAGACCCCTGCTGCCTTGACAAAGTTAACATGGCAAAACGCTGCTCTGATCGCTCCTTCAACCGCAATGAGATGGAATGTCGCCACAGGTGATGTGGTCCGCATCACTGTTGAGGATCGCGTGATTGAAATCCCTGCGTTCGTACTGCCTGGGCAAGCTCCGAATTCGATCGGGATTGCGATCGGGTATGGCCGGACTGCTGCGGGTCATGTCGGAGGAAACTTAGCCACTGGTGTGAAGCCCGTGGGTGTGAATGTTGCTCATTTACGTCGAAACGGAAATGCTTTCATTGCCACCGAAGTGAAACTCGAAACGACTGGTAAGCGGGTGACGCTTGCGACGACGCAGGACCATCATGCGATCGACAAAGTCGGATTGGAAGAACTTGCTGGCCGGATCGGGGAACTCGTCCGGGAAGGAACCCAACAACAATTCCGCGAGCATCCCGACTTTGCACAGCATAAAGTCCATCATCCCCCGTTGGAGTCGCTTTGGACAGAGCGATCACCGGAAGGGCACGCCTGGGGGATGTCGATCGATCTCAGTCGGTGTATCGGCTGCAATGCTTGTATGGTGGCCTGTCAATCGGAAAACAATGTTCCGATTGTGGGGGCGGATCAAGTGGCGAAAGGTCGCGAGATGCACTGGATCCGGGTCGATCGTTATTTTGCAGGAGATATCGATAACCCTCAGGTGGTCACTCAACCGGTCACATGTCAGCACTGCGAGAATGCCCCCTGTGAACAAGTTTGCCCGGTTGCGGCAACGGTTCATAGTCCCGAAGGTTTAAATGATATGGCCTACAATCGCTGTGTCGGGACACGATACTGCGCCAACAACTGTCCTTACAAAGTGCGGCGATTCAATTTTTTCGATTATACAAGCCAGTTAGCAGATGCGAATGCCGAGCTGGCTCGATTGATGATCAATCCCGAGGTCACTGTGCGTAGCCGTGGAGTGATGGAAAAGTGCACGTTCTGTGTGCAGCGGATTCAAAGTGTCAAAATTGATGCCAAGAATCATCAACGAGCGATCGTGGACGGTGAAATTCAGACGGCCTGTCAGCAAGCGTGCCCTGCTGCAGCAATCAGTTTCGGTGATTTATTGGATCAGCAGAGTGAAGTCTCCCGATCCCATGCGAATCCCCGTTCGTACGCAATGCTCGCCGAATTGAATGTGAAACCACGCACAAAGTATTTGGCTCGAATACGAAATCCTCATCCGGAATTAGAGAAATTCAACGGGATTTCTTGAGTTTGTCAGGAGGCCGTATTTTTCAGCGTCAGGAGATTGTCGAGTCGACAAAGCAGAGTCAGCGAATCGCAGTGGATTCGGTTAAATCGAATTTTTCTCACTACATCAATAACAGATTACGAAGTGTGTGATGTCAGTACTGATAAATGATCTTATGAATAAT
>JBIKZJ010000393.1:0-6079 GCA_044354755.1 Schlesneria sp.
AAAAGGTTATTTTTGCGGCAAATCACGGAGTCGTTACGCCAAAAAATCCAAATGGTTTTTTGAGACTCAATGTTCAGGAGACCGAAAGTCACCGAACTTTCGAATGAGGATTTCCAGAGGGCTGACCAGCCACACTAGCACAACGCTGTCAATGGGTGGCACCGGCGCTGCCAAAACAACAACCATCGCGACCTCTGAAGTCGGGCTCGAATGTGACCGTGACGAAATCACGACGAGCCCGCTCTGGTTCGCTGATCATTGCTGCGCGGAAACATGGGGACACGGTGCTGGCTTGAGAATATGTTGCGATTTCGCTCAAATTGACCGTCTCCGGTTTTGATCACATTTGATTTGGAGCGGAATAATTGCGAGGATGGCTCTATCGGAAGTGCGGAAGAATTCGGCAGGGGAACCGGGAGAAACGGGGACTGGCTCCGTCCGCGGTGCCTGTCCCCGTTTCTCCCGGTTCCCCTTTCCTCCACGGCGGAAGAGCCCGAGGAACCAAATGAGTTTGAACTCAATTCGATCCGGAATGATCCCCGAAAACTGGAAATCCTCCGATTGCGATTGCGTGATCTCGGTTGGTGGATGCGGGTGTTGTGTCAATACATCGCGGTGCGGGCCAATCGGGAAGACGATGAACTGGGGAAATTCTGGCAGAGTCGCTTTCGGGCCGTCCGATTATTGGACGAGGCAGCACTCTTGGCCTGTGCTGCTTACGTGGACTTGAATCCCATCCGTGGCGTAAAGGGGACTGGCTCCGTCCGCGGTGCCTGTCCCACTTACGCCACGAACGAAGCGATTACACTTCGGTGCAGCGCCGAATTCAGTCATTTTCACCAAAAAATCACAATCCCACCTCAGGGGGATACCTGGAGTTACTCGATTGGACCGCCCGGCAGGTGGCTCCCGGAAAGCGAGGAACGACTCCGGCGTCGGCACCTCTCCTTTTCCAGCGATTAAGCGGCAAACTTCCCACTGCCACCGCGTGGGTCGAGTTAGTGCAGGATTTCGGCAAATTATTCGCCACCGTCGCCGGTCATCCCCAAACGATCCATGCGACACGCAGCCGAATTTCTGGCTTTCCTCAATGCATGCGCCCCCGAGTCCGCGAGTTATTGCCATCTTCTGAATAGCATCGATTCGAGAAAATCGGTCGGAGGCAAATTAACGATCACCCCGCTGGTCAAAAAATCAACGAGGCAGGGGTTTTCGTTGGCCTTCTTGCCACTTGATCGCGTTCTCATGCGTTTCCCGGCAGCGCGACCACGAAGAACTTGTGATTCCGTGCCCCTCGAGATGCTTTTGCCCCCTCCCGCTCCGCCGTCATTAGCCTTACTGACTCGGCAAACCGAAATTGTTTTAGTGTCCCCTGGGTTTTCAAAAAATGCCCTTCGTTCTGGGCCATTGGCTCCGCATAGTTCCGTTGTGAACATCAATCAACGAAACAGGGGGTGACGCTCAGAGCGCCCCCCCCGCATACGATTATCGCCGCAACGCATTGATTAACATCAAACCCGTCGTCGTCGTCGTCGAGCAATCACAACACCTGTGACTCCCAGTCCAGCCAAAGCCAGTGTGGAAGGTTCCGGAACCTCTGACACGTCATAATGATAAGTGACTGTCGCGTTCAAACCATACTGCGACGTAACGATTGTTGTCGTGTTCGCAGCGCCGGTTCCACCAATCCTCAGCGTTGTGCTGGTGTCGGCAAAAAGCCCCAGGCTGCCAGTACCTGTGAACAACGCTAAGTCAGCCGCAGAGGTATAACTCTGGCTCAGCGAAACTGATGACCACGTATAAGGACCGAAACCAACCGTTTGCCCCACACCAATGCTTTTCGATGTGGTCCCGGAGCCAGCAGTCGCAGTTTGGAAAAACTGGGACGACAGCAATGCCGACAGTCCAGCGTCGGTACTCCCCAAATTTACGTCCAAGTCCGCGTTCGCCCTGACTTGCGCAGTCGTGCCACCATTGTTTGACACACTAAATGTAATTTGTCCCGTCCCGCTCCCTGCGTACGACACATCCACAGAGCGAAGCGTCCCCAAACTGGAGTTAAACTTCAGCGGGACAACATTAATGAAAGGGGTGGCTTCATAATCCGTGTTCTGATCAACAATCTGACCGGTGTAGGTCAAGGTCGCTGCATCCGTAACACCAACGAATGCAACAAGCATCCCCGCAATCACAGCCGCCCTGAAAACATAAATCGCCGACAACATACTTGAACCTTTCATAGAGACCCTGAATTACCCAAAACTATTAAACAGCCACGCCAGAACCCAAAAACAATTCGCGGAAATCAACAAACTAAATCACCGGCAGCGATACCACTAAATACAAATTTTCCGCCACTGATTTAGGCAATGGGGCCGGAGGACCGACGATTGGAAACGACCGAACCGCACCATCTCGATAGCGATCATCAAATTTCTTCACAAGGATCATCGAATTTTCAAGAATCCCGCAGACAATCACCCTCCGTAATACTCTCAAACCCCTTGAATGCCCGGATTTTTTCTTTGCGTTGTTCAGACTAATTCTACCAAAAAAGCCTAAAAAAAATCTACAAAAAAAGAATCAAATCCCGAATCAAAAAAAATTAAGGTTTACCAAGCTTACTGCCAATAACACACTACTAGCATTGTACCGAGACTCCTCGTCTCCAGCAAGCAATGTCTCGTCTTTAAATCGTAATCAGCCAGACTCGATCACAGCCTGACTCGTCCGCTAACCCTCAGCACGCGAAGAATTTCAATTAACGGGAAGCCTCCCGCTCTCGAACCCCTCAATCGACCCTAGAACGTAACCCTTCCCTCGGACTGCACGGATCTCCAATTCGTGGCCCATAAGCTCAAACTTCTCTCGCAATTTATAAATCGCAACTTCAATCACATTTGTCGACTTGGCAAACGCTGCGCCCCAGACATCAACAGCGATTTCGTGTCGCGTAATCAGCTTTCCTTGATTCGCAATGAAATAAGCCAGCAGCTCAAACTTCCGACTCGATAAAAAACAAACCTCCCCGCCAACTTTCACAACGCGAGTCTGCCGACAAATGGTGATTTGGGCAAACGAATTTAATGTCCGCCCCCCAGCGACATGACCGACTCGCCGCAATATGGATTGAACTCGAACAAGAACCTCATCAAAAAAGACCGGACTAACCAAATGATCATCAGCACCTGCCGTGAACGCCCGCACGACTTCGTCCACCAAACCGGATTCAGAAACCAGAACACACGGAGTACTAAAACCCCGCGATCGAATTGACCTCAGCCACACCAAGGAATCACCGTCGGGAAACTGCCGACCAATAATCAAAAAATCAGGCTTACACCTCAAAAACTCAACAGAAAGCAATGAAACCGACTGCAAAACAATGACACGAGCACCGATCGCCTCGAAAGAATCTTTCAACATCAGCGACTGGCAATGGCCACAACCGCCAACCACAATCAGCACCCCCACCACAAAATCAAACCCGACACTCCCCACAGGAGTTACTGCAGAAAGAACAATGCCCTCGGATATCATCAGCTACCCCCAAGAAAAGTCATTCCTACGAAAAATTTTAGCAAAGGCTGTCTGAACAATCATTCCTCATTTAAGCTGAGACTCGAATTTTAAACAGAAGTTTATTTTCGGTAGACATTCATGCGTTTATCGCCGGTCCGTGAGCGGCCATCAGTTAAGGCCATCCTCGAAGCACGCGACGTCCTCCACCCCCCGTCATGCAACAGTCAAAGCGCACACAACCTAACACGGATTCCCTCTTTTTCTTTTTTTCTTTTTGCAGCCGTTCATCGGTAGCCGACACCATGCGGCCATCGCAATTAACCGCAGGGACCCTGGGCTCGCCGGCATGCCACCAAGCATCATATGAATACACATTCGCTCAAAAAGACTGACACTTTAACGCATTGTTTCGCACAGATTCGCCCATATTTGGAACAACCGATTTCTTGAAGTCAACAATTTCACAGCTGAATACCAATTTAATGAGTGTATTAGTCAGGTTGTTTTTTGAGAATCACACCTGGACCACGATTTTGCATTGAGTTTCATTGACTGGCAGTTTATGCTTCGAATTCCGGCTGTTCGCGTCGCTGATTGTGTAGGTTCAGTGAGATTTGGTGAAAACATGCTCATGCAATTGCCATTGCATGCACGCCTCGCAGGTAAAAGCGTGTTCCAAGAGCGAATAACAAGGTGTTTGCTCAAGCTTGAGGGAAAACACAACAGAACTTTGCGGAAACGCCTGAATCTCCCGTTTTGATCACGATTGATTCGGAGCGGAACGGTGGCGAGGATGACTCAAACGGAATTGTTCGCGACTGGCATGAGGGGAGTGACGCGTGTGATGAATCGCGTGATTCGTCGCTGCTGCCTGCTCGGTGTCGAGCCCGTGGCCGACAAGAACTGAGATCACAGCAGAACTAGTAATGAAAGTCCGTTACAGCGATCGCCCGAAGGGAGGGGATTAACCTGTTGGGGTTTGCCAGCATGTCAAATCATCGATCTCCATCGGGGGTCTCACCCCGATGTGGTGGCAGCCTCGGATAATCCCAAAATTGCTCGCTGGTGGCTATTGATTTGGCCTACGCATAAAAATTCGGCAGGTAACCTGAAAAAACCGCATGAATCTGAACTCGATGCCATCTGGAATCACCGTCAAAAACTGGAAATCCGACAGGCGGTCGCAGAAATCACGACTCCCCTCCCACAGCCACCAGGATTTGATCGAAAGCCACCAGGATTTGATCGTGGCTTCCAAGTGGCAACACAATTAATGACTGGTTTCGATGACATCGGTTGAGGCGAGTTGTCCCGTGGTGGGGGCCGGAGCCTCTGGAATCGCGGTCATCACCATTTCCTGCGATCGCCTCAAACGCCACAATGAAGGAGCACCAGGACTGACAGGCAATACAAGTTGACCCACAAAGCTGGCGGGGATCGGAGTGTTCACACCATATTCCGCCGGCAGTTCCTTCGGTGGCAAATGTAACGTACCAAAAATCCAGTCGATCCACGGAAAGGATGACGCATAATTTTTGTTGATCGGGCCACTCTTGGTATGATGCCAATGATGAAATCCTGGAGTTGCAATCAGTCGCTCAAGCCACCCGAATCGCCAGCGAACATTCGCGTGCACAAAATACCCCCAGAAGAGCCCAAACAGCGCCACGAACACAGGAATCCAACTCCCCCCACTCGACCCGAGTCCCCCCAAACCAATCGCGTACTGCGGACCCAGCGAACAGAGGCGGGAGAAAATGAGATCGACCGGATGAGCTCGAGTATTCACCAAGAAATCCATCTTTTCCGCACTGTGGTGAATCGAATGATAGTCCCAAAGCCAAGGAATCGTATGGGTCAACCGATGCCCCCAATAATAACCAATCTCCCCCACCACAAACGCCAGACACAGGCGGCCCCACGTGGGAAGCCCGGAGGTGAGGGCCAACACTTCCGACGGTAAGGCTTTTTGCAGAGCCCATGCCATCATCCCGATCGGAATGCTCAGAAAACCGGCCACAATCAGGCTGTTCATCACGTAATAGGCGAGATCTATCCCCGATTCTTTACGAAACACTTTTTGAGGGTGTGCCGCAAATAGTCGCTCAAGTGGCACAAAGATGACAGAAACCATCGCCAGCCGGCCCGTCAATCGGTAAATCTCGTACAAGCTCGGTACAAGGTCCGAGGGAATCAAAGTTTCCATTCGAAGCCACCAACTAAAATCGACAAAATCCGAAACAACCAACCCAGCCACCTCGAAACCCCGACAGGCCGAGCGAGGGACCAAGAAACAACATCGTCACAAAACCGTTCACCCTGAGCCGTCTGGCAACCCTCAATCAAAAGCCTGACTCCGATTTCAACCTACCAGCACGCCGACTGATCATCCAGATACCAGTACGGATCGTCATGATTCGCATCCAACGAAATCACCCAGTGCCCCAGCGCTCCCCCCGCAAAAAATCCCAAATCAAAAAAAACACAAATCGGAAAGAATCACACGGCGTGATCCAAGGTCAATGAAAATTCTTCCACAGAAAATCGCGATTGCTGG
>JBIKZJ010000673.1:0-6075 GCA_044354755.1 Schlesneria sp.
GGCGGAATTACCTCGGGCAACAATGTGGTCACCGTGAATCAGTGGCAATACTTGGCTGTCAGTATGGATGCCTCCGGGAATGCCACGCTTTATCGAAACGGAATCCAAGTCGGAGCGGGGGGTATTGCTTTTCCTGTCAACGCGGAACGTAGATCCAACAGCCTGGGCGCCAGTTATAACGGTCAGATGAGCAGCGTCAGCGTCTGGAATACGCCACTGACCCAAGCCCAAATTCAGGCCGCAGCCAACACCCGATTCAACGGGAGTGAGACGAGCCTGGTTTATTACAACGACCTCGGTTTCAATCCCCCGGCGGTGACCCCCAGCATCGCAGCTGTAGGCCCTGCGATTACATCCACAAGTACAGTGGTCGCAAATTCGTCATTCACCAATGCACAGGTTTTTAGCGGCAATTCAACCGGCACACCGGTTCCGAGCACAGGGATGGCTAACTTCACGAACGGCTTCAGTGCCGGGGCCTGGGTTTATCCAACTCAAATGAACCAAAACATCGTGATCCTTGGCAATGGAGGCTGGCCGTCTCAAAATATCCAGTTCGGCATTGGGGCCAGTGGAGAACTCGGTTATTACGTTGGAAATAATGCCAACAGTGGCGGCGGAGTGACCTCGGCCAACAACGTGGTTACCGTGAATCGGTGGCAATACCTGGCTGTCAGTATGGACTCTGCCGGAAATGTCACGCTTTATCGAGACGGAACCCAAGTTGGAACGGGGGGAATTGCTTTTCCCGTCAACCAGACCCGTAGCTCTAATAGCTTGGGTGCCAGCTTTAACGGCCAGATATGCAGCGTCAGCATCTGGAATACACCACTAACCCGTTCCCAGATTCAGACCGCTGCCAACACCCGGTTCAACGGGAATGAGACAAATCTGGCCTATTATAATGCGCTGGGATTCAACCCATTCGCCAATGCACAGGTGTTTAACGGCAATTCAACTGGCGTCACGGTTCCGAGCACAGGGCTGTCTGATTTCACGAACGGTTTCACAGCGGGGATGTGGGTCTACCCGACACAATCCAGCGATTGGCAACGGTTGTTCAACTTCTCCGATGTCGGGGGTGGGAATCAAATCACGCTGTATCAGCAAGGTGGCCAAGTTGGGGGCCTGACGTTCGCGGTGAACAAAAACGGAGCGTCTAATTACATCAATGCTCAAAACGCGATGACGTTTAATACATGGCAATATCTGTGCGTCACCATAAATACTGCCGGTATGGCAATCCTTTACAACAACGGTGTCGCACTAGCCACCGGATCGGTATCCATTCCTGCGGTCGCCACGCGGAACACCAGTTGGCTCGGCGGCAATGACTCATCCAGTTATCTTTACTATGGCCAGATGTCCAATGTCAGCATCTGGAACACGCCACTGACCCAATCCCAGATTCAGGCTGCGGCCAACATTCGCTTCAACGGGACTGAGATGAACCTAGCGTATTACAACGCTCTGGGTTTCAACCCGCCAGTGGTGACCCCCAGCATCACGACCGATATGCAACGTCCTTATACCACAGCAACCGCTCAGGTTTTCGATGGCGTCAGCAATCAGATCACGGTGCCAGGAACCAATTTGACCGATTTCTCGCAGGGCTTCAGTGCGGGGGTCTGGGTTTATCCGACCTCAACCGCGAACTTTGCACGCTTTTTTGATTTTGGCAATGGGCCAAACGTCGACAATATTTTCCTGAGTCGATACGGCACCACGAATCAGCTCTGTTTTGCGGTGACGAAGTCGGGGACCCAAACACAGTATGCGTCACCGACTGGCGTCATCGTGCTCAACACATGGCAATATTTAAGCGTCACCGTGACCAGCGCGGGTGTGGTAACCCTCTACAAAAACGGACTTCCGGTTGGTACTGATAAGAATATGGGATACGTCCCAGGTATTGTGACTCGTACCAATAATTACATTGGGAAAAGTAATTGGTCGAGCGACCCACTCTTTACGGGCAAGATGATGGGCTTGAACGTATGGAACACGGCTCTCACTGCGTCGCAGGTCGCGACTTACTCGTACCTCAGTACTCCCCGGTTGACGGGGAACGAGTCGAATCTTGTCGGTTTCTGGCCGATGGATGGCAATCCCGCTGCGACGGTTGTGGATGTGAGCGCTAATGAGCTGAATGGCGTCCTGTATGGTGCTGTTTCCTACACGTCGACGGGGACCGGGTATAACACCCCGTATGCCGGGTCGCTCACGTTCGACGGATCACAGACATCGGTTTCGATCCCCAGCACGGGTTTGAGTGACTTCACCACCGGCTTCACAGCGGGGATGTGGGTCTACCCGACACAATCCAGCGATTGGCAACGGTTGTTCAACCTCTCCGATCAAGCGGGGACCGCGTCAATCACGCTTTACCAGCAAGCTGGCCAGGTTGGGGGCCTGACCTTCTTTGTGAATAACAACGGGTCGAGTACTTACATCAATGTTCAAAACGCGATGAAGTATAACACCTGGCAATATCTGTCGGTCACTTTGAATACGGCTGGTCAAGCGACGCTTTACAATAACGGTGTCACTCTCTCCACGGGATCGGTATCCCTTCCTTCGGTCACCACGCGGAATGCCAGTTTCATCGGTGCCAGCGGCTCATCGTCGAATCTCTATCGGGGCCAGATGAACAGCCTCAGTCTTTGGAATACGGCACGCACACAAGCTCAGATTCAGAACGGTATGAATTCCGCGTATGCGGGGACCGAATCGGGACTAATCGGGTACTGGCCGATGAACGAAACGACTGGCAGTACGGTGATCGATCATTCCGCCAATGCCAGCAATGGTACGGTGATGGGTGGGGTGTTCAGCCAGACAACCAATACGGGAATCATCCAGGATAACCTGGATTTCCAATCCACGTCCGTGGCAGCTGGCAACTTCTCGTATTCGCCAGCGAATACCGGGTGGACTTACACCAATAATGCGGGGATTGCCACGAATGGGAGCGGTTTTAATCCCGCTGCCGCACCGGTTGGTTCCCAGGTCGGTCTCATTCAATCGACCACGTCGACCAATGGAAGCATGTCGACGAATTTAACCGGGTTTGCACCGAATCAGGTTTATTCGCTCTCGTTTGACGCCGCACAGCGGGCCGGTTCTCCCAATCAGGGGGTCCAGGTGTCGCTCGATGGGACCTCATTGGGGACCTTCACCCCGTCGTCGGCGGCCAACAGTAGCGGTACGCCAATGAAAAGTGCGATGAACTTTGACGGCCGCACCAGTTATGTGAGTCTTCCGAGTGCCGGCCTCGATAACTTCACGAACGGTTTCAGTGCCGGAGTCTGGGTTTATCCTACCTCAGTCACCAACAATGGTCGGATCTTTGATTTCGGAAATGGGAGCAACAGCGATAATATAGTGTTCTGGCGACCGGGAACCACTAATGATTTAAGGCTTAGTGTTTTTCGCGGCAGTTCTAAAGCGGAATGCAATGTATCAAACGTTCTCGAACTTAATAAATGGCAGTATTTCAGCGTCACCATCACCAGTGCGGGCCTCGTTACAATCTACAAAAACGGCACCTCGATCATCACTAACACAAGCGATCGATTCGTTCCAAACAACGTCACGCGTAGCAGAAACTATGTCGGCAAGAGCAACTGGGATACTTCGAGTGATCCACTCTTCAATGGTCAGATGGGTGATTTGAGTGTCTGGAATACGGCCCTGACCGCTGCACAGGTTTCCACCGGCTACAGCACCGGATACCAGGGGACTGAGAGCAATCTGGTTGGACTGTGGCGCCTCGGTGACGTGAATACCACTGCCAAGGGTTTGGGCGCCAGCAGCGACATCACGGTCAAGGGCAATTTCACACCCGGTGCGGCCAGCACTTCGGGGCTGCCATTCCAGCGGCCCCTGAACTTCGACGGTAGCACTAATTTCGTCACGCTCGGTAGTAACGGACTCGATGACTTCACCAACGGTTTCAGTGCCGGGGTCTGGGTTTATCCGACGGCAGTAACTAATCATGCGCGGTTAATTGATTTTGGTAACGGAAGTCCGAGCGACAACATCCTGCTGACCAGGGATGGGACCTCTAATAAGCTCAATTTTACTGTCTTCAAGGGGAATTCGCAAAAATCTTATACTGAACCAACTGGTGTCATCGCGCTCAACACATGGCAATATTTTAGCGTGACGGTGACCAGCGCGGGCGTCATGACGCTCTACAAAAATGGGGTCTCGGTTGGAACGAGTACGGATTTAGGATTCGTTCCCAATAATGTGACTCGCACCAAAAATTACATTGGTGAGAGCAATTGGTCAGCCGATTCACTATTCGCGGGCCAGATGGGCGAACTCAGCGTCTGGAACACAGCACTGACTGCGGCCCAGGTCTCCACGGGCTACAGTACCGGATACAAGGGGACCGAGAGCAATCTGGTGGGGCTCTGGCACCTGGGTGATTTGGGGGCGGTCATTCCCGACTCGGGACCAAACACGCTGGATGCCGGTGTGAACGGAAACGTGAACGCTTATCGCTTTGTCTCGGGTTACCAGCGGTTTACCATCCCGGCGGTCATGCCGGGTGCGGGTCCTCATACGCTGACCTTCACCGGAACCAACCCGACCGGTGCTTCAGATTGCACGGCGTTCATCAGCAATATTGCCTTCACGACCAGTACGTTCCTACCGGCAGCACCGGCCATCACGTATGCTCCACCAGCGTTTATCAATGGCAGCTTTGAGAACACCAGCTACACTACCCGATCTTCAGGCGGAACAGGTTATTCATACAACCCGACCGGACTCGGTTGGACCTTCAGCAACAGTGCTGGCATCACACAGCATGGCTATGGCCTCGATAATGGGACCGACGGCAATTACACGGCCACCGGGTCTGGCGACGCGCCACCTGATGGAAGCTATGAAGCGTTTCTGCAGACCAGCGGTACGACTTCCGCGAGCAGTCAGGCCAGTATGTCGCAAGTCGTCAGTGGGTTTGTACCCGGTCAGTACTATGATTTGTCGCTGTTTGTGAAATCCCGAAATTCGGCACTCACCGCCAACTATGGTTACGGATTCCGTTCGAGCTTTACCGTTTATATGGATGGGGTATCGCTCGGGACGTATTCGGCGGCTTCCGCCACCAAGTGGCAGCAAATTACCATTCCCGGAATTAGCCCGGGGGCAGGGAGCCATACCTTTACGTTTACGACAAACGGTATTTTGCCACTGGTCCTAAACGGGGTCACCAAGACCACGAATCCCGATGGCTCGACTCCCGATTGCACGATCCTGCTGGATCAGATTCAATTCCTCAATAGCGGTGCCGAGACGATCGCTGCCAGCCAAAGCCCAGCTTTGCCGAGTGTCAGTAGTGGTGCTCGAAACAGCTATGCGGCCTTCACGGTGGACGTCAGTGGGGTCAAAGTGGGGGTTCAGGTCTTCTTCGATGGTCGTGTGAATCTCATTTATGGTGATGTTCTCGGCGAAGCGTTTGAGAAAATGGCTCAGGACCTGACCCAGGCCTATAAGGCGACAAAAGAAGCCCTCACTTCGGCTTACAACACGGCTGCGAGCAAATTGACTGCCGGAACCAAGCTGCTCGCCGACAACTTTGAATCGATTCAAAACGATATCAACGCCGCCGCAAATAATGCTGCGAAACAAGCGATCAAAACTCTGAAGAGGATTGGCAGGAAGATCAAGAATTTCTTCAACTACTCCGTTTCCGATGCGACCGCCTATTACGACCCCACAGGGCTGTTTGCTCAGGACCCGAACCTGACCGCAATTACCGATGCCGCAGGGGGTTTCACGCTGCAAATCCCCGAGAACCCCACGGGGCAACTCGTCGGTTACGGCGGTACGGGTACCGCCACCGCACTCTACAACGATGCGATCTTTACGGCGGTGGCGACAGCCGATGTGCTCAGTCCACTCACCACCCTCGTCAATACACTGGTGGTGAACTACGGCGTGTCTGAGTCTAACGCGATTTCGATCGTCGGTACCGGTCTGGGAATCCCAGGTACGCCAGGTGACCCGAATTCGATCGAGGGAGCGGAAACTTACACGCACTATGATCTGAATGCTGCCGGG
>JBIKZJ010000395.1:0-6075 GCA_044354755.1 Schlesneria sp.
CGTCACCTCGACAAACCGAGCTCCCGACTCGACCAGCCGCCGGGCCAACAGACACCCCCGTCCGAAGTGACTCGCCCCATACCGCTCGGCACTTTCTTTCGGTTCCAGTTCCAGATCGAACGCCGCCCGATCTTTGGAACTGAGCAGGCGATGCGCCCCATCCAGCGACCGGACAAACGATTGCTGCTGAAAGTCACTCATCCGTTCGTGCAGCGGCGATTGTTTCAGCAGCTTTTGATACAGACGTTGACGATTTTCAAACCGACCCGGTTCCATCCCTTTCGGCGGACGAACCGACTGCGCTGCCAGGTCAGGGAAGGGGAGGACCATCGGTCCAAACTCACTCCCAAAAAAGCCCCCGGTCGTGAAGGCCTTCAATTCTTCCGATTCTCCAACCCCCTCCAGTCGCTGCCCAATCGTGATAAACGGCGGCATGACGGGGTTATTGGGACCCAGTACACGAGCCATCCAGGCCCCCAAATGGGGACACGCCACCGTCTGCGGAGGAACATATCCCGTATGCCAGTGATACTGGTGACGCGAATGCAGAATGCTCCCCAAATCCGGCAGCACATGTGACCGAATCAACGTCGCACGATCCATGATGCTGGCGATGTTTTCCAGCCCTTGGGTGATCTTGATCGGATCCACCACGGTATCAATCGCGGGAAACGTGCTACCAATCTCCTTCACCGGAACCCCGACCTCAAACGGAATATATTTTTTGGGGTCAAACGTATCCGGGGCCGCCATCCCCCCACCCATCCACAGCAGAATACAGGCATCCGCCGTCGGCCGGGGTTGCTCGATCGCTTCCGCCCCCAACAGCCGCGGTTCACGCAGTGCCAGTGTCGCCAGACCGGCAGCCGAAAGCTGCTGCAGAAACTCGCGACGGGCAATCGTTTCGTGATCAATTTTCTTTGCAGAGAAGCTCATGAATTTGACTTTCCAACGAAATCAACGGACCAATTGAAACTCGGGAAGCATCAGGATTGCCCACAGCAAATCCTGAATGGATTGTGAATCAGGACGGGAACCGAGCGCCTCGATCGCAAAGGATCGCTCTTCGTTTGTCGGCTCCCGCGACAGCATCGACAGATAAACTTGATCGACCAGATTGAGTGTCGAATCCGGATAACGTTGCAACCAGAGATTCCCCCCCGCAGCCAAGCCATCGGCGAGTACCTGAGCATTATTGAGATCAATCGCCTCGAGGGTACTCAGTTCATTCGGCCGTGTGGTCACAATCTGGTCACGATTCGGCCGCCCCAGCGTTCGCTGCAGGAAATCACTCTTAAGTAACCCAGCTCGAACCATCCGTTGCGGCTTCAAGGAAACGTGCGTCAACTGCGACAGCAGGTCACCACGGACGCGTGAGCCCCACAGATTCTGATCAGCGGTCACCGCCGCAGGAGCCCAATCTGCAGGCTGCTGAGCGAATTTTCCATTTCCCGCTGGCAAGGCAGACGTCCATTCCCAGCTCGCATCAGACCCGACATTCACCAACGAGCCATCCGGCAATCGCACCAAAATCTCGCAATAAATTGCCGCCGGATTAGGGTCGCTCCCCCCGTTCCGGCCCACAATCAAAACCTCGTTTTCACCACTTCGCAGCACCGATTCCAGCGAAATCCCTTCAATCCGTTCCCAGTTGGCCGAGGCAAACACCTTTTTTCCGTTGACGAAACATTCGCACGCATTGTCACAACTCACCACGGCCCCCGCTCGAACGGGTGCTGCCGCGAGCGAAAACCGTTTGCGAACCGAGATCGCCTCGCCCGCTTTGGGAACCGCCGATGAACCTTCCGCAGTGGACCAGATCCACTGGCCTGTGAGTTGTTTGAACCCGGCCACTTCCCCCGCATCGGGCTTCCCACGCACAAACGGGGCATCCATGTTTTTCGGAGCGGTCCCCGTAACCTGCCAGACCGCATCGATGAATTGCTCGGCAGTCATCCGCTTGGCTCGCGGCCCCGAGTAGACGTACGTATCCTGGTCCACTTGTGGATCAACAATCTCCGCCTGCGATTGATAAGCCTCGGACAACGCAATCTGCTCCAGCGTGTGCTGCAGATTATAGTGATGATCGGCAAAATCGACGGCGAGATAATCCAGCAGGTCGGCGTTCCACGGCTCGGATTGCATGGCGTCGACCGGGTGAACAATGCCGTGCCCCATCAGGCGGTGCCACAAACGATTGACCATGGTCCGAGTAAACCGCCCATTTTCGGGATGCGTCATCAAAGTTGCCAACTGCTTTAACCGCTCCGGTTGCGGAGCCGCAGCATCAACTTGCCCCAATTCCGGAAAGAGCCAACTCGCCTGAGCCTGCCGCCCGATCGGCTTATCGCAACGATGGATATCGAGTGGCTGATTCGAATAAATCGCCGCCAGACCGTACGCCTCGTCCAGTTTCCAGCGATCAATAAAACTGTCATGACAGGAAGCACACTTCAGATTGATCCCCAGAAAGGCCTGCCCGACCGATTGGGCAAACTGGATTTCCACCGTCTGTCCTGCACTAACCGTACCCCGCCAACGAATCCCCTCACCAAAACCTGCCGACTCGGGATTCGGAGAAATCAACTCACGGGCCATCTGATCATACGGCTGATTCTCGATCAGCGCCTGATAGAGCCACTTGCTGATCTGCTTGCGGCCACCGGTAATAAACCCGGTCCCTCCGTAATCGTTCCGCAACAGATCGTTCCAAAACGTCAGCCAATGTTCCGCATAAGCGGTCTCATCCGTCAGCAATCGGCGGACCCAAAGCTGGCGACGTTCAGGACGCGAGTCCACCAGAAATTCCTGCAGTGCTTCGACCGAAGGGAGTAGCCCCGTCAAATCCAAAGCGGTTCGACGAGCGAACGCGGTGTCGTCGAGTCGTGCGGGTCGTGGTCGTTGATGTTTCGCCAAATCGGCATCCAGCAAGCGATCGATCGGATGCAAGCGCCCGTCAACAACCGGCGGTAACTCGGGCCGGCGGGGCTTGAGTGGTGGTTCATAACTCAGTTTTTGGAACACGAATCCCTCGTCCCAAGTCGCCCCGGCATCGATCCAGTCCCGAATCAGCCCCACCTGTTTTTCGGTCAGTCGGGCCCCTTGTGGCGGCATCTGCAGGTCCGGATCCGTCGAACGAATCACGGCAAGCAACCGACTATCCGCACTGCGGCCCGGTTGGATCACCTTCCCATCATCACCCCCGGCCAGCAAACTGGCCCGGGTGTTGAAGGACAATCCCCCTTTTTTGTTCGCCCCCAAATGACACTTGCCGCACTGTTCTCGCAGAATCGGAGCGACGTCATGCACAAAATCAACATCCGCCGCCGCCTGGTTCGAAAACCCAGAGGCAAACATCGACCCCAGCAGCAGCAGGAACGCGACTCGTCCCCCTTGACGAGATGACTGAGCACCAGATGACTGAGCACCAGAAGCGTCCCGATGACCAGACGCATCCTGATTGCACGAACCCGGACGAGGAACCTGGAATCCGTATCGTATTTGCATGCTGTAAAGCTCCTGAGATTTTTGGCTTGGGCCTTTTCCTGATGATAACGAAAATTTCCGAGGAAATCAGCGCGCCGCATCCCCGGTTTTTGACATCGTGACCGGGACTCGCCCAGCACGTCCGGCAAACCCAGTTCAACCTCGGGTTCCATGGCGTTCAAGATCAAGAGTTCATCAATCGTATTCATCAGCGACTCGAATTTGATCTTCGGTTCTTGCAGGTGACAAACTCGCGATCATCGCACGGTACAGCCCACGCCAGAACACGAATTCGGCAATAACGAGCCCAAGTGCCATTGCCAGACAGGGCATCGTGAGAACGAAGTGATTCCAGCCACCAACCGTAAGTAACAGCGAAAACCGATTGGGTATCACTTCACCTGTATTTCAACTGGCTAACGTCAAAGGTCAGCGGATGGTACACCGTTCCACTGGTCCGGCTTGTTAGGCGATTCTGCGTACGAAACAGTTCGACGCCCAGACTGTTCTTGACGCTTTCGTGCGTCCTCGCTGATCGCGTGAATGTCGCCGCCGAAGTCGTCGGAGATGCGTTCGCGCGTATTATGAATGTCCGCAATCGTTGAATCCAGCAATTCAAGTCGACAAGCACCTGTTGAATCCGGGGAAGAATTCTTGCGTTCGCGATATGCGTACAGTTCCAGGTTAACAGATAGTCTCTCCGATGATGAGCCGCTGTGGCGATGTGTAAAGCATCGACTTGTCCCTTTGCAGGCAGTATCGCTCGATACATGATCTCGGCAGCAACGGCTTCAATTTCAGGTCCCAATTGCAAGATCAAGAGTTCATCAATCGTATTCATCAACGACTCGAATTTGATCTTCGGTTCTTGCAGGAGACGAACTCGTGATCATCGCACGGTGTGATCATCGCACGGTACAGCCCACGCCAGAGCACGAATTCGGCCATCGCCAGCCCAAGTGCGATTGCCAGACGGGGCATCCTTCGGGAAATCCTTGGCCAGCCGGGCCAGTCCTGCCCATAAATCCTTAAACCCTAATGATTGAAGGATATGGGACTGGCCAGGCGGCTGGCCACGGGTTGGCCAATTGGCCAGCCCGTGGCCAATCCCTCTGAGAGTTCTCTTGAACAACAGACCGATTCCCAAACATCGAAATCACCTGCGATATTCCCTGATCAACATCAGATTCACACAACATCCGGCCTGACCGGAAGAACGGGGACTGGCTCCGTCCGCGGTGATCGCGGTAGGAACGGCCATTGCTGACCGCCCCCCGCACAGATCCGTACGTGCAGAATTACCGCATACGGCTCCTACCTTGGATGAAGACGATTGAACCTCTCGTTGGGATAAGGATGCAGGATTTTCGGCGTTGGAAGCCAGTTTCGACTCCGCTTTGAGAACTTGGGCCAAGTCAAACCCCGGCCGCGTTGACTGCGTCGCCGCAGACGACGAAACCAAAGTTCTTGGAGCGCTGTGCGGAGTTGTTGCAGGCGGTCGTAGTTGCCGGGGATCGCGTGGTATTGACACCACCCCCGATACACACTCCTAAGCCAGGAGCCGACGGTTGCCAGATCCATGTGCATTCTCTTGTGCAGCTCGTCCTTCAGTTCCTTCACCTTGCTTCGTAGCTTCTTGATCGCCGAGATGCGTTTGATGGTGAAATCCCCTTTCCGGGTCTTGCCGCAAATGTGCGTGAAACCCAGGAAATCGAATGTTTCGGGAGGCGTATCACCACGACGTGATCGTCGCTCAGCCGCATAGCGGCCAAATTCGATCAGCCGTCTCTTTTCGGGGTGCAGCTCCAAGCCGAACTTGGTAAACCGTTCCTTGAGTGCTCCGAGGCAACGTTTTGCATCGATCTCTTCGCGGAAACCGAGTACGAAATCGTCCGCGTAACGGACGATGATGACTTGCCCCACGGCATGGCGTTTCCGCCATGCCACCAACCAAAGGTCCAGCACATCATGCAGGAACACATTCGAGAATAACGGTGAAATCACCGCACCCTGAGGCGTTCCGACTGTGCTCGGGGACCATTTGCCGTCTTCAGATACCCCGGCTCGAAGCCATTTCTTTAGCAGCCGAAGAAGTCGTCGGTCGGCGATCCGATGTTCCAGAAACTTCAGCAACCAGTCATGATCTGCAGATCAATGATCCGCGTTTCGAAATCTTCGGCGTACGTGGACCATGTCTCGCCATCAATGCCTGGGGCGGCGTTCTTCTTGAGGTCGAAGAAACTGGCTTGCAGCAATTCCGTCGTGACATGGTTCAGCAGATTGTTGAACCTTGCCTTCTTATCTTTCCGTGCCGTTTCTCGTACGCCCAGCAGCCCACGCGATTTGATAACCCGGCTCTGTGTCCGGACCAATAGCGGCTGCGAGGCGTTCTCCTTGGTCAGTCTCCTTTCCTCCACAGACTCCGCAGCAGTTTGAGGTCCCGCTTTGTTCGCCTGCTTCCCAGGTACTACGAGACTGTCTGACTTCCCAGCGACGTGCATGTCGGGATTATGGCGTCGCGCCTTCCCCGACCGATCCATCTCCAATGAGAGGGATGTCTCTGGGATCTCCCA
Organism: Schlesneria sp.; assembly: GCA_044354755.1. Taxonomy (GTDB): domain Bacteria; phylum Planctomycetota; class Planctomycetia; order Planctomycetales; family Planctomycetaceae; genus Schlesneria. The sequence continues at coordinate 6,060 of JBIKZJ010000395.1, forward strand.
GTTTCCGCGAGAAAAG
>JBIKZJ010000054.1:0-20226 GCA_044354755.1 Schlesneria sp.
GCACTTTTGGCATGTGCTGCTTACGTGGACTTGAATCCCATCCGTGGCGGAACGGGGACTGGCTCCGTCCGCGGTGCCTGACCCCGTTCAGCCACGAACAAAGCGATTACACCTCGGTGCAACACCGAATTCAGTCATTTTCACCAAAAACTGACAATTCAACCTCCGCCACCTCAGCGACCAGCCAACCGAAAAAGGAAATCTCCGACAATCCTGTTGGAGCCGTCAGATCGGCAGCGATTGGCAACGAAGAGGTTACTCAGTCGGTGTTGCCGGTCATCCCCAGACGATCCGAACGACACGGAGTCGAATTTCCGGATTTCCTCACTGCATGCGACCCCGCGTCCGCGAGTTATTGCCAACATCTGATTAACAACGTTTCGAGGTAAACGGAAGAGCGCAAATTGACGATCCCCTTGCTGGTCAAAAAATCAACGAGGCAGGGGTTTTCGTTGGCCTTATTGCCACTTGATCGCGTTCTCATGCGTTCTCCGGCAGCGAGATCAAGAAAAACGAGTGATTTCTTGCACTTTGAAATCCCTTCACCCCCTCCCGCTCCGCCGTCATTCGCCTTACTGACTCGACAATCCAAATTTTTTTTCGTGTCCCCTGGGTCATCTTCTCAAATCTTTTTGTGTCCCCTGGGCTATCTACCCGTGATCGGTCAGCAAACAATCACCACAACGAGGCAAACTCTTGCCAATCAGTAAATCCACGATTGTAACCAACGTTTAGCTTGTATTTTTGGGTTAAAGCGATCTAAGTCAACAAGTGATTGTTCATCTGCTGCAAACAGGCTCGCAACATACCCGAACGAAGACCGACTTGCATACACCAGCGTCGAGCACCTTGAGAGGAGTAGCATATCCACTAGCGCATGAGTGGCTCGTTCGACGCGATCTTTGCAATCTGGATCATAGTGTAATGGGGTTGCGTCTTTTGTAAATTCTTTCGGAAACGTGACAACATTGGGAATCATTTGTCGAACAGTCGCTTCGACATCAGAATTGTCGGTGGCGCAAAAAACACCGTAACAATTCTGTTGTCGCGAAATGCGGCTTGCGACGTGCAGTAACTTCTCGACCGGAGCAGTCAAGTCCGTTGCGCGAATGTGGAGACCTAACATTCGCCCACGGAAGTTTGCCGACGCAAATTGACTCACGATTGAGTTAACCCGATCCTGAGGCTGCAGATATCGTTTTGCGGCATCTTTCAAAACAGATACATTTGACATCAATTGATATCGGCAATCCGATTTATTCAAGTGACGCCTCAACGGACGCATCACTTCACGCCAAGACCAGAAAACCAGTAGGTCTTCTTCATAGTCAAGCCGCCGTAAACTAACAGCCAATTTGAGAAAACTCCAAAACTTTTTGTGAAACAAGGGATCCTGCTCAACTCCAAAAATATCGAGTGGCACATCGAGCCGATCAGCCCAAATTGCCGGAGCAACTGAACGCGCTTCGATATGATCTGGAAGCGGATCGGCGAGCGGCGAGTAGAACAATTCCTTAAATAAGTCTGGAGCTGGGGCACTGTGACCAGTGTACGTGGGGTCTCGCCAATCAATTAACAACCGCCTCCTCGCCAGCACCGCGAATAATGAAGCGCTCAATAATGAGAGAATTCGGTTACCCAAGCCCGCGTTTCCTTTCACCAGAATCAACTTCCGAGATTCATTTCTCATTAGTATCCCTTGAACAGAAATTCACCGATCTCTCATGGCGGAATGCGAGGTCACGAAAAGCACGCACCGAGGACAATTGGAATACGACTGTTATCAAATTTTATCATACGGTGTCGACTCAGGTGAACATTCTAAAGAGCTGCTAGAACGCAACAGAGCCACTTTTTTCCGCTTTTGCTCTCCCAGTCGGGCAGCATGACATGTTCACCAGATCCGAACGTCATTGTGCGGAATACCGCAGACGGCATCGGACGCGTCCCATCAGTCGCCGGATAAACGCGAGCGATGTTGATCCGAACCGATCGGTCGGAACAGGGTAAGGGAGTTCAACGCCAGTACTCGTTCCGTCACCTCAACAGTGATTTGACGCAATTGGTACTCGACCCGTAACGGACTGAATTACGCTCCCACAAGCTGGTAACAACCTCTTTAATCTCCGGGCCGTAACTTGTGGAATTTTCAAGTTTTTTGAGTAGACCATCCCACAGCTGAATCCGTTGCGTAATGGCTTGCGATGCCACGGCAATCGCTTCGGATTCACGTGCCACCAAGTTATCGCAGAGCATATCAAGCAATCTTCGTGCGAGCGGACCGTGGTCGTTTCCATCAAGTTCGATATGTCGCTGCAGATAGTGTTTTAATCGTTCAACACTTACGCTTTCCTTTGGTAAGGAATCTATCAGTCTGGAAAACATGTCGGGAATCAAGTCTTCCCGACCGTACAAGAACGCCGCCGCAATTTCGTGCGGCTGACCATTCTTGGTCAAGTGAATTGTGGATCGCACAAACTCACGCGTGCTCGGAAGAATATCCACTGCATCCAGAGAGTCTTCGATCGAGTCTCCTCGTCGAATCGATTCGATGAACAATTGAATTGGCCGTGTATCGGCGCCCACCTCGTTCATCGCGCGCAAATAAAGCTCGAAATGACTCGCATAGCCTCCGAATCCATCTGCGTCGCACTCTTCTCCAAGCACAATTTCATTAACGAAACGCGCAAGCGAGGCATCCGACGCAGGCAACCAGGGCACGTTGCAGCAGGTTACAAGTTGCTGCAACCGTTTTAAAAGCGACATGAAATCCCAAACGGCAAAAACATGCTCTTGCATGAACAATCGTAGGCTTTCAATCGTTCGTACAGAGTCATACAACCCATGTTGCAGCAACTGTGCGCGAAGAATCATTACAGAATCCAATTTTGGGCCGATTGTGGGTGCCGAGTTTAACAATGGCATTATACCGTTTCCTAAAAAAACGTTTCAAGATTCGAGTTAACCAGCTAGGAAGCACTGCGGAGAGGGTGGTTTCCCCCCCACCCCACCAAAAAAACAATCCTATTACGCACTCTGTCTACGGATGCCGATTGCATCTGGCTTCCGCGATTCCCGGACGGGGGAATATTCAGATACGATTAGTTTTATTTGCACTTATTTCTTGAGCTGGAACGCGACCGCATCATGGTCAGTGAGGGCAATCTTCATCGATTTGTACTCCATGCTCCAACATCGGCCGACTTGGAAATTGCCACGCAGGACCACCTCAAGATCCTGACAATGATCGCTGCGAAAAGCACTTTTGGACTCGACAACATGACTTTGACACGTTGACTGTAGGACCACGCAGGACCAAAAGGGGGGCAATGTCGGGAAGTTACCAGCTGACGTTTTCCATCAATCCACCGACGCTGTACGCGAAGCAGAGACCATATATCGAGTGGAAATCGAATCTCGCTGCTACAGTCATCGACAATCACCCGTTCGTGTTGGGCGAACTGCCAAACGGCAAAAGAATCATCAGCAGTGAGTTCTGGAAATTCCTCCCAGCGTTTGCGACCACTGGCATTGACTGCGTAGACGCCACTACCGTTAATCTCACCCTGAATCCAGGGAAGTTGCAGCAAAGCACTCGCGAAAAAACCCACGAGGCACGAAGAGCCCAATTGTAATTTCTTCTTTGGTCCAACAACACGGGGTTCGTCGCAACACAACACGCGAACAAAAGCTTTTACTGCATTAGGTGACAAAACGGTGTCCGCATCCAGATATATTCTAATATTTTCGCAAGAGAGCAGGCGGTCGGCAGTATTGAGCGCAGCGGGTTTACTTGCGCGAGGAATTTCAACAACTTGCAACGAGCGACATCCGGTCCACAAACTTCGATGCATTTCTACCAATGCCGCAGTGCCTGTAGTGTCACCGTTCACGCAGACTGCAACATGCATAGGGCCTTCATAATCCTGTTCTATCAATGCTGTGAGGGTTTTTCCCACGATGGTTGCCTCGTTTCTCGCGGGAATGAAAATGGAAACTGCTGGCAGCGATTCGTTCACATTAAACCATCCAGTTCTTCAGCCCCAAGACGAAGAGGGCGGCGATTGATTGAGTGAATCGTTTCCAGTAACCTTCTCTTGGCATGCCGATAAGCTCTCGAAGATATTCCCGCGTTTCGATAGCTTGCGCGAGCGTTGAGCGTGTCATCCGCGATCTCGACCAACTCTGCGTAATCGTGGGATGCATCGTGAAGACTGGTGTAGATTGGAGTACCAGCAAGTACGCTAAACGCGTTAAATCGAATACGATCAATATATTGCGAATACTGGTCGAAAAACTTACGCGTCTCATCAATATCCTCGGCGGTCTCGCCAGGAAACCCTTGAAAAGCCGTACATCGGACACTCAGCCCCGCCTCAAATGCATTCACAACGAACTGTCGATAATTCTCGACTAATGAGCCTTTATGCATTTTGTTCAATAACCTCTGACTAGCCGTTTCAAATCCGAAACTGATTCTACGCATACCGGCTGCCACCGCAGCACGCAAATCAGCAGCGCTCAGTCCGTTATCAGAGCGTTTGTCGACATGCACCGTTCCAATCCACTCTGCGTCCGGTACGGATGCCTGAACTCCTTCGATAATCTTTCGCCACACTCTCAAATCGGAATTGAGTTTTAAGTCTAAGAAAATAAAATGTCGGGCCTGATGGCGACTCGCCAATTCCCGCATTTCGTTGAGGATGACTGCTGCGGAACGGCTCCGAAATGTGCGGCCGCTTGCAGAGACAATATCGCTACAGAACGTACACTGACTCCAACCACACCCACGACCGGCCATCAAAGGAATGACCCTCATGCGATATCGATCCCACGGAAAATCCGTAAAGTCGGGGACTGGGAGTCGGTCGAGATCCTGCAGTGGCGGTGCCTCGGCTGCTACCTGGCCATCAGGCAGCATCACCCCTGGAAACTTCAGTAAATCACCGGACGAAATGACGTTTCGCACTAGTTCGGGCAGTATGAGGTCCGCTTCGCCACCAAATACGGCTGTCAACCCAGGTATACTGCACCATGCAGCGGCGGTATCTCGGAGATTGAATACGGGACCGCCGAGGAGAACGGGAATTCCACGACTGGCTGCAATTTTTCCGATTTCCACAACGGACGGATAGTGTTGCAAATACGCGGACAGCAATAAAATATCTGGCTTTGTCGCCAGCGCACGTTCGCACTCAGCGACGATGAGAGGATGAGGCCGATTCACCCACCAAGACCGTAGTTTGCGTGCCATATCTCGTGCGCCAAGCATAAATCGATTGCTTGTCAAATGGATCCGACGAATCCAGTGGTCGATTCGGCGTTCTCGACTCTCCCTTGTGATTGCGGGAACACCATGAGAGAGCGGACACAATACTTCGACTTCGAATCCAGCGTTACGCAACGACGCAACTAACAAGCCGATTGCCAATGTCGGGAAGGTAGCAAAATTATTCAAGTCAACGATGAGCACTCTCATATTCAGGACGACGCCCCCAAAAAAGATGCAATCCAGCGACAGAGAGACACACGTCTACGACGATAAACATCGTATGACAATACTTGTTCACAACGATCGATTCAATCAAAAAAACGAAAATAGAAAAAAAGATCGGATCCATCTTGGGATGTGACTCCGTTTGCGGAGTGAACTGAGGAAAATTGGGTAGAATTGATTGCGTAAAAAACTTTCGTGAGATGCTTTAACTCGATCACAATCCGTGGCATTTCTCGGCAAGGACGCCGGTGATGCGCATGACAGGTCAATTCGAGCGTTTCGGCAGCAGAATTGTCGCGCGGCTGGCAGAGCATTTGATTCCCTTCGTGCAGTCGGCGGCGGCTGAAACACTCATTCAAGATTTTGAAAGGGGTTCGTTTGACGAGCGGCTCGCCGTTGGAGGGAAAGTGAGTGATACTTTTTTGCAATCGCCCGGGAACGGCGACCAAGACGATGTGATCATGCCTGACGATCAACCGCGTGATCGCAGTCCCTCTACGTTGAGTCGATCGCTGCGAACCCCCTTTGGCGAATATCAGATGAATGCCTCTGTTTATCGCTCACATCCGGATTTGAAGAGCAGATCGTGCCCAAGCTTTTGAGGCTTCATCAACGGGCCGGTTGAAAAAATTGTCTTCATCGCACACTCGACAACATACCCCAATAAATAGGCAGCATTGTCATATCGCTGATGTGTGATCAGTCGCGTTGCGTCATCGAAATGGCGCGCCGAAGCGTCTGCAAAATTTTCTCATGACATCGCATCGAATCCTCAGTCGGTTGCCTGAAAAGCACGGGGGTTTCTGTCGCGGCGATTCGTGTCCTTTGTCGGACCTCCGTTCAGCTTCTCAGCACAGCCCCCGAGCGTCTTCCAGCGACGCTCGGGGGCTGACTCACAAAAATCAAATGAAAATCAGCGGCTTTTCATTCGTTGCTGCACGTGATCGACAATTTCCTTGACGGGGACACGGATCTGTTCCAGCGTGTCGCGGTCGCGAATCGTGACGGTCTCGGCGGACATCGTGTCGCTGTCGACGGTGATGCAGTAGGGGGTGCCGATTTCGTCCATGCGGCGATAGCGGCGGCCGATAGCGGCTTGCTGATCGTATTCGACCGCAATCCCCGCCTGTTTGAAGGCGCGATAAATTTCCGCAGCCTTCTCGGGCATTCCATCCTTTTTGATCAGCGGGAAGACCGCAACCTTGATCGGGGCCAGCTTGGGGTGCAACTTGAGGATCACCCGAGACTGCATGACTCCCTTTTCGTCGGGTTGCTGATCTTCGTGATAGGCTTCGCACAGGAAGGCGAGTGTCGCTCGATCGCACCCGGCTGCCGGTTCAATCACGTGCGGAATAAATCGCTCGCGCGACTGATCATCGAAGTAGCTGAGATCCTTGCCACTGCCGACGTACCTGGGCTTTCCATCCGGGCCGAGTTCGACGACGAGTTTTCCGTCTTGCTTGCAGAGCTTTCCTTCCGAATGCGAACGGAGATCGAAATCGCCGCGATGCGCCACCCCTTCCAGTTCCCCGTACGAACCCGCTTCCAGGAACGGAAACGCGTATTCCAGGTCGGCGGTGCCGACGGAATAGTGGGCCAGTTCTTCGGCTGCGTGCTCGCGGAGAATCAGGTTGCTGGTCGAGATTCCGTGCTTGATGTACCACTGGTAACGGCGGTCACGCCAGTAGCGGTACCACTGCAGTGACTGGCCGGGATGACAGAAGAATTCCATCTCCATCTGTTCGAACTCACGCGAGCGAAAGGTGAAGTTTCGCGGGGTGATTTCGTTGCGGAAGCTTTTGCCGATCTGAGCGATGCCGAAGGGGATCTTGACGCGACTGGAATCGCAGACGTTCTTGAAATTGACGAACATTCCTTGTGCGGTTTCCGGTCGCATGAAGGCCTTGGTTTCGTCCGACCGAACGGCCCCGGTGTGCGTTTCAAACATCAGGTTGAAGTCGCGTGGTTCGGTGAGTTGGCACTTGTCGTGCTGGCCGGGAGTCTTCGAGGGTTTTAGCAGGCATTCGCTGGTGGCCAGATGATCGGCTCGGAAACGGCCTTTGCATTCGCGGCAGTCGACCAGTTTGTCGGCGAACAGATCAAAGTGTCCCGAGACTTTCCAGACCTGCGGGTGCATGATGATCGAGGTTTCGACGCCGACCATGTCGAAGCTGCTGGGAGCTCCGGCGGGCTGCGTGATTTCGTCGTGCTCGGTGATCATATCAGACCACCACGCCTGGCGAACATTTCGCTTCAGCTCGACACCCAGTGGGCCGTAATCCCAGAAGCCGTTTAATCCTCCGTAGATTTCCGACGATTGGTATACGAACCCACGCCGTTTGGCGAGGGCGACGATCTTGTCCATGCGGTTTTCAACGGCCATTGACGGATGCCTTCTGCGGAATTTCCAAAGCGATAATAACGTGACGACAGTGAGTAACAGCGAGCAACAGGCAGTGAGTAACGGGGGTCTTGTGCGGGAATGGATCACTTCGATTCCCGCACAAGATCCTGATTTCAAATCAGCAATCAGCTGAGTGTGAATTCGGGGAGATGCATTACCTGGCCCCCCTTGAGTGCCGATTCATGAGCCAGGATGCCGACGCAGGTCCAATTGGCTGACAGCGTCGCGTTTGGCCAGGGGTCTCGATTATCGACTAGGGCGCTGACCATTTCATGGACCAGATGCGGATGCGAGCCCCCATGACCTCCCCCTTGAATGAACGAGAGGTGGTCTGCATCCTGAATCGATTGGGTGAATTTGCGAATCGGCTCGGGGAGCAAGTGAGCGAAATCGGGGACTTCCACTTTGGACGCAATCTCGTGTTCGGGTTTTTTCGCCGTGTGAATCACATGCGGTTCCCCTTCGACCAGAGTCCACTCGAAACTTTTCTTGGTCCCGTACACGTCGAAGCTCTCGCGATACTGGCGGGCGACATCGTAGAGGAATCGCCAGATGTGGGCCGAGACGTCCGAGTCCTTGATCTTGATATGGCACGACTCGACGGCGAATCGATTGCCGGACTTTTCAGCGATGTCTTCACGGACGGTTCCGGAACCAAAGCAACTGACGTACTCGGCCCGACCGTTGACGAGTCCCAGACAGGGGCTGACCACGTGCGTCGCATAGTGCATGGGGATCATTTTTTCCCAGTAGGCAGGCCATCCATCCATATCTTGTGGATGCGAGGCGGCCAGGTGCTGGATTTTCCCCAGTTCTCCCTTTTGGTACAGATCCTTGATGAAGAGAAATTCGCGTGAGTAGACGACGGTTTCCGCCATCATGTACTTGAGGCCGGTTTGTTTCACCAGTTCGCAAATCTGGCGACAATCTTCCACGGTGGTCGCCATGGGAACAGTACACATGACGTTTTTACCGGCCCGCAGCGCCTGTATCGACATCGCCGCGTGATCGGGGATGGGGGAATTGATATGGACGAAATCGACTTTGGGGTCTTTCAGGACTTCGGCATAGTCGGTGAAGCGGTGTTCGATCTGAAATCGATCACCGATCAGATTCAGGTGTTCTTTGTTTCGCTGGCAAATGGCATAAACGTGGGCGTTCGGGTGTGCCTGATAAATCGGAATGAACTCAGCACCGAAACCGAGTCCAATCATGGCAACGTTGACTTGCTTACTGCTCATTGGCTGGAAACTCCTTGAAAGACTGACGATTGACCACGTCTACGTAAACGGCAATCAGGGTGTAAACGGATACCGATTTCCCAAAAAACGTCCGGCCGCAGCAAGTGGATTGATGCGGCCCCGATGTTTGTGGCCCGTTTCGCGATGATTGAAGTCCGTGTTTGTAATCCAAAACTGGCGGCGTTGCCAACGAACACCCTTATGTAAGGACATTTGTGCCGGATTGTGACGGATCGGCGATGGGGGTCAGCAATCCCTATCCGGGAGGATTTCCCGGCTTGTGAAAGACGGGCGATTTTGCTGGGAATCAAGTTTGGTCAGAAATCATTTTCGAAATCTTTCGGCTGGGATCAAGAAATGCTCCGTTGACAGAAACAAACTCAACCCATAATTGAAATCATGGAGGCGAGAATCGCTGTTTGAAAACGAGTCGACTCGTGTTGTCCTCGTGCCCCAGCTGTGGAGTGGCTTTGGCTCTTTTGTCGTTTTTCCAAGGGTTCTGCTTCATAGAAGCGAGGCAACAACAATGCATTTCTCTGCCGCGATTCGATCGTTCTGCGTTCTGTTTGGGTTTTTCACCCTGACACCCCTTTTGGCCCAAGACCAGGAATGGGGCAAGAAGATGTTGGACAAGCGTGAGGTGAAGTTTGGCTCGGTCGCCAAAAACTCCGAGGTCACGTTCAAGTTTACGCTGAAAAACATCTATCAGGAATCGATTCAAGTTTCCGGGCTGTCGACCTCGTGTGGTTGTATTTCCTGGCAAGACAAGCCCCCGATCACAATTCTGTCAGGCCAGTCGCAAGAGCTCACCATTCGTCTGGACACGGTTCGGCATCAGGGGGATAAGCGGGTGACCGCGTTTGTTTCGCTGCTGGAACCGTCACGGGGTTCGGTCGCTCAGATCTCGATTCCGGTTGAAGGTCGGATTCGCCAGGACGTTGTGCTTCAGTCCAATTTGGTCAATTTCGGCCAGGTTGAGCAGGGGCGGCCGATGGAACAGCGAATTAACATCGCCTACAACGGGGGGCGACCCGACTGGAAAATTACGCAAGCCAAAGTGAACAGTCCGCATTTGACCACAAAAATTGTAGAAAAGTCACGGGTCGGTGGGTCGGCGAATTACGATGTGGTTGTGGCGTTGTCTGCGGGAGCTCCTGCGGCAAAACTGCGGGATCAGCTGTTAATCGTGACCGATGATGCAGGGGATGTCGGCTATCCGGTGGGGGTTGAGGCACAAGTGGAACCCGATATTGTGGTGGCGGACGTTCAGTTTGGTCAGGTGGTTCAGGGGCAGCCCAAGACGGTGAATGTGGTGATTCGGGGGAAAAAACCGTTCAAAATCGAAAAGATTGAACGAGCAAAACAGGATGAACATTTCAAGGTCAAAACGACAGAAACCGTCGCACAAGTTCACATGTTGCCAGTAACTTTCACTCCGGCACCCGAAGACGGGTTGTTTGAAGAGGAATTCTTTCTTACTATCTCTGGTCGTGAGCAGCGTGTGACCTTTAAGGCCAAAGGTCGCGTCATGGAACAATCTGTCACGGTTTCAAAACCGGTGTTACAGCCTTGAACAATCGTTGCTCAGCACGATCCCTTGTCGTGTTTGCAGGAAGTGTGAGCAATGTTGAAAGCGTCAGTCGTTCCGTTCTTGGTGTCTATCCTCCTGCTGATGATAGCGGTTCCGGGCTTACGTGCGGAAGATGCTGAGTGGGCTCGGGCGATGTTCGATCCCGAAATGCTCAGGATCAACTACAAGAGCGTGGCGAAGGGCCAGGATGTCTCGTTCAAACTTCGTGTGAACAACATCTATCAGGAAGAGATGCAGATCACGGCACTGGCAACATCGTGTGGTTGCCTGTCGTGGGATGAGAATAAGCTGGGCCCCAACGGCGCGTTGGGGTTACCCGGTGCGATTGTGATTCCCAGCGGTCAATCGCGAGTCGTCACGTTAAGGCTCGACACCATCCGTCATTCTGGGGAGAAACGGGGAACGCATGGAATGGTCACATTCTATGAGCCCTCCAAGAATCAGTTTGGAATCGCCACGATCTATGCCGAAGGCTACATTCGGACCGATGTGGTGATTCAGCCCGGTTCGGTGAACTTCGGATCGGTTGACCCGAACAAGGGGGCCGAGCAACGATTGACGGTCAATTACGCCGGACGCAACAACTGGAGTTTGACCTCGGCCAAATTTAACAGCCCTCATTTGTCGGCAGAAATCCTGGAAAAATCGCGAGCGAATGGCTTGGTCAATTATGACTTGGTTGTTCGATTGAGTCCGGCGGCGCCGATTGGGACGCTCCGTGATCAAATGGTGCTGGTCACTGATGATCTGAACAATCCCCAAATTCCGGTGCAGGTCGAAGCAAAAGTCGAATCCGAAATTGTGGTCACCGATGCCAATTTTGGGACATTGGTCCCTGGTAAGCCCAAGGATGTCGTGGTGATCGTCCGCTACACAAAGCTGCCGGTCAAACCGTTCAAGATCGAAAAGTTTGAACGAACTGAACAAGAGTCGACGATTAAAGTCAAAAAATCAGATGATCTTAGACCCTTGCATCAACTGACGCTCACGTTTACTCCACCCAATAAACCGGGGTTGTTCGAAGAAACGTTTTTCCTGACAATCAGTGGCCGTGAGGAACCGATTACGTTTAAGGCTAAGGGACGAATTCTGGCTCCAGAATAGTGGCGGAAAGAGTGGCTTGTATTAAAACCAAACTGTCCAGCGGATCTGGACTCGTTCCATGTTCGCACTGGATTCTCTGCAGAAAGGAAACCGCAGATGTCTGTTTTCAAGGACAATTCTGAATCGATCGGTCGCACGCCACTGGTCAAAATCAATCGACTGGCAGAGGGGTTGCATGCCACAATTTATGCAAAAATTGAAGGACGAAACCCCGCATACAGCGTGAAATGTCGGATCGGTTCCGCAATGATCTGGGATGCAGAAGCTTCGGGAAAGCTGCGGCCGGGGATGCAAGTCGTCGAGCCGACGAGTGGTAATACCGGGATTGCACTCGCTTTTGTCTGTGCCGCTCGCGGATACCCGCTGACACTCACCATGCCGGAAACGATGTCGGTTGAGCGGCGGATGATGCTCCGCGGCTTCGGTGCCCGGTTGATTTTGACACCAGGAGCCGATGGGATGAAGGGGGCGATTGCGAAAGCGGAAGAGCTTTCGCGTCAGGATGGCTGGTATATGCCTCAGCAATTCAAGAATCCTGCGAATCCCGCCATCCACTTCAAGACGACCGGGCCGGAAATCTTTCACGATACCGAAGGGAAAATCGATATCTTCGTGGCAGGGGTCGGTACCGGGGGAACGATTACCGGGGTGACTCGTTACCTGAAGCAAGAAAAGAAGATGGCGATCAAATCGATCGCCGTTGAACCCGCCAATAGCCCGGTTTTGTCGGGTGGCGCCCCGGGTAAGCACAAAATTCAGGGGATTGGTGCGGGGTTTATTCCCGATATTCTTGATCGGTCGATCATTGATGAAATCCTGCAGGTGACGGATGACGAAGCGATCGAAACCGCAAAAAAAATGATGCGACTCGAAGGGATCACCTGTGGTATCAGTTGTGGGGCAGCGATGGCCGGCGTACTGAAAGTCGCAGCCCGCCCGGAATCGGCGGGCAAAGTGATCGTGACGATCCTTCCTGACAGCGGAGAACGGTATCTGTCGACCGCTTTGTTTGACGAATTCCGCTAAGCTCCCGGGTACGTGTTCAAACACAACATTTTGACACAACCTTGAACATTTGAGCCGCATCAGGGCCGTCACCGTAGGGATTTTCAGTTCCCACGGCGACGGCTCTTGTCTTTTGTGGGTGTACACGATTGGCTGGACATCTGGCTGACTCGTTCTGACTACGTTTGCCAAAGTCATCCCGCGTCAACGTAGGGGCCGCGGAAGAAGCCGCTCTCTTTGGGGGCCGCATACTTCACTCGCAGCGCCGGATCCGTCACCACTCGCCCCCCTTCGTGGAGCGACTGAGTCGCCAGGTCGGTCATAGTGCTTGTCAGCAGCGTCCGTTCCACGGGATACGGAGAGACTCCTGAGGCAAAAAACTTTTCGATGTTGTAAGTGAGCGGGTCAAAGAAACGGGCACCGGGTGGGGCGGGCAGGTAGAAACAGGTCGAAAGTGTTTCTGACCAACCTTCGATGGTCGCTGCAAAGCCGAATTCCGAGGTTTGTTCGACCAGATTCAAGGCGGCACCGCGAGTCCCATCCTCGTATTCCACCAGCAATGCTTGGGGGTTCAGGACATTTTCTCGAATCGGTCCTGTGTTCTTGCTGGGGCAGCGAGCCAGTGCGGCGTCGAGCAGTCGCCAAGACCAGCGTTCTTCATCCCCCGCGATCCAGACCGCATCCCCTTGCAGGAATTCCACCGATTTTACACCCGTTTCCCCTCCTTTGCGGCGTTCCAGCATGCACTGCAGCACTTCCAAGGCATGGAACAGGTAAACTTCGACGGCATCCCCCTCATATCCAAAGCAAACCAATCCCTCTCTGAATGGCGTTCCGAGCGTTGGTTCGATTTCGGGGCGTCGCCAGGTCACGGGAAGGGATGATCCAGCCATCAGTCCAAAATTCATGGTCCGTGCGGTCTGGACCATTTTTGCGGCCAGCTGATGGTCATACGAGAGGTGTTTATCTACAAAAATCGGGACACTACGGCCAGTTTTTCGAAAGATTTCTGTGATTTGATCGAAAAATTCGTAGCGAGGATAGAGTACCTGATGGCGTTCATTCTGGGGGTAGTCACCATGTTCGATGATCAGCAGAATGGCATCGATATCGAGTCCCTGCTTTTCGCCGAGCGCTTGCGAAATCGACTTGCAAAGTTCAATCCCATGCTGGTCACAGGTGCTGGGGCCCAGATCCCCTTTCGGCTGTTGATGATTCCACATGCGGACCAGTTCAAATGGGGGTTGATGGTGAAAGCCATTCCGCGTGTAGCCGTGAATAAAGCGTCCTGCAATGTGATAGGCATGGGAACGAAGCCGGTAGACGCTGTTGATGGCGGCGACACGCGGTTTCCGTTTGGGAATCGAGTCGGTCGTGCCGCTTTCCGCTTCCCCCTGGCCACCCCATGCCCAGCCTGCGGAGGCAATTCCGGCTGCTGAAGCCGCAAAAAACGAACGTCGGTCGAATTGCGGATCAAAAGCATTCATGGTGGTAGGCTCCGAAAACCGGGAAATCAGGAATCCGCTTACGAGGCACGGGATTGTTGATCGAACCGTTGTGGTGGCTGGGTGATCGCGAAAAACGACGATCGAAAACGAATAAATTCTTTAGATCACAACGTAGTCTGGCATCAGACTCAAGTCTCATCGGACGATAAATGATCAAATTGGGGTGATTTCTCTGGCAATTGATCCGAAAGTCGCGATGTTGCCGTCCGGTAGAGACCTCCTGTAGACTACAATTCGTTGGTGATTTGGTGTTTTGGCCGTTTACGTGACTTGATTTCATGAACATTCCCCTGAAGGATCATCCAGACTTCTCGAAGACAGCGTCGCTGGATGTCTTTTTGTTGGGAATGGTTGACCTCGATACGTCACTGGCACTGCAGGAACGATTGCGACGAGAGATCGCCAGTCGGAATGATGCTTACGGGGCCATTCTGATCTGTGAGCATCCCCCGTCGGTGACAATCGGGCGTGAGGGGAGTTTTGCCGATGTGCTGGTCGAACGCGAAGAGCTGGTTGCTCGCAAGATGGATGTTCGGTGGTTGAATCGGGGTGGTGGGACGTTCGTGCATCTTCCCGGCCAACTGGCGGCCTCGGTCATCGTTCCTCTGGACCGATTGGGCTTGGGGTTACTGAGTTTTCGCTCATCCCTGGAAAATGCGTTGATCAGGACAGCTGCCGATTTAAAAGTCCCGGCAGAACGGTCCACTGTCGCACCGGGGGTCGTTTGCCGCTGCGGCCAGTTTGCCTTCATTGGAGCTTCGGTCCGGGACTGGGTCTCGCATGGAGGACTCTATATCAACGTTTCGGTTCCGCAAGAGGCGCTCGATTTGATTCGGTGGAGTCGTGCGGAACACCGGGTCACTTCGTTGGCCACGCAACGGACTCGCCCGACTGCGATGTCAACGGTTCGCGAAAGCTTGATCCGAAATCTGGCGAATTCCCTTGGCTACGATGACTACCATGCCTATTCAGGCCATCCGCTCTTGCACCGAACCACACGAAAGGTGTACGTCTTTGCCTGAAAGGTCACTGATTTCCATTTTGATGATTTTTTGATGATTTAAGTTTTGCGAGAGGGGCTGCGATTTGAAGCGTTGCGAGTGCATGCTGAATCGCCCGAGCGGATGCTGGGGTGACGAGGGTGCAAGTGACGCGGGTCCGCTCCTGGTTCCCGATCACTGATAAATTTTTCCCCCTGCGAGATCACCGATGTCGGCAAGCCTGCTTCCTATTCTTCCCCATGACGACCAAGATTCGGGCTCGGTACGCCAACGGCTGCCGAAATGGCTCAAGCGGCCATTGCCTCAGGCGGGGATGCAATTCACCTCGAACGTCATCGCCGATCTGAAGCTGGAAACGGTTTGCGAAAGTGCCAAGTGTCCGAATCAGACCGAATGCTGGTCCCAGAAAACAGCTACCTTCATGATTTTAGGGAACGTCTGTACCAGACCGTGTGGATTCTGCTCGGTCCTGAAGGGAAAGACGGAAACTGTGCAGCTCGACGAACCCAGTCGCGTTGCCGAAGCGGCCCATCGGCTGGGGCTCAAGTATGTGGTGATCACTTCGGTGACTCGAGACGACCTTCCTGACGGTGGTGCGAACCATTTTTACGAATGCGTGCTCGCGGTGCGTGAGCGACTTGGTGCCAAGATTGAAGTTTTGACCCCTGACTTTCGTGGGAATCGTGCGGCAATTCATCGGGTCATCGAATCGCGTCCCGATGTCTTTAATCACAATACCGAGACCGTTCCCCGGCTATACGACCGAGTTCGTCGTAATGCCGAATATCAGCGGACGCTGGATTTGCTGAGGCAAATTAAGGATGAAGTTCCTGAGATGGTCACCAAGAGCGGCCTGATGCTGGGCTTGGGGGAGACGCGGGAAGAGCTGCTGGAAGTCTGTTCAGACCTGCGAGACGTTGGCGTCGATATGTTGACGCTGGGTCAATACCTGCAGCCAACGGCGGAACATCTCCCCGTGGAGCGATACGTGACCCCAGCCGAGTTTGATGAGATTGGTGAGCAGATGCGGGGGCTTGGCTTCAGCATGGTCGCCAGTGGCCCGTTTGTTCGCTCGAGCTATCACGCGGGAGAAATGGCCGACGTTGTTCACGTTTAGGATTTCGGTTTGCGTCAAGAAATCCAACGGATTAACGCCAGCGACCGGTGAAGGGAATTGGCCCCTCACCGGTCGCTGGTTTGATGTCGATGTCGATTCCGCAGATCAGGCGACTCGGCTGACCGCCGACTGACCACTCATCCGGGCACGATAGCCACTGAGATGCTGTTGATAGAGTCGATCCAGGCTTTCATCCAGTAGCGGCAGAGGAATCCCGAGCGCCCGACGGATCTTGCGTGTTTGCAGCGATGTCTCACCACAGCCAAATCCGGTCGACCGGTCGACCAGGGAACCGGCGATCGGTGTGGCTGGGGATGGCAAGCGAAAATGCCCCGCCATTCTCATGGCAAATTCCCGCGGGCTGATTCGTTCGGCTCCGGCAATATGGTGCGTTCCGACCAGACCGGATTCCCAACTCTTCTGCAGGATGTCCGCCAGGTCCGAGGCGAGCATGGGTGTCCCATGTCGCGCAAAATCGACGGATCCGATGGTTCCTCGTTCCAGTTCTGTCAGCAAGGTTTCGAGCCAGCCATGCTGCGATCCCGTCTGCCAGCCGATGGCATGTGTGCGGACAATCAGCGCGTCAGCGGATTTCGCTGCGGCGTACTGTTCAATTTGTTGTAAGTGTTTGGATTCGCCGCTGGGACAGATCGAATGACTGTTCTCGGCATGAAACATCCAGGGGCCGGTAAAAATGGCGTCGGACGAGATCAGCGTCAGGCGACATCCCACTTGATGCGCGGCGTCGATCCAGACTTTCGACAGCGACACATCGGCTGTCTGCGGTCGTTGACTCTCGTTCCAGCTTGATTCGGCACCAGCGCCGCACAATATCATGCGACTTGGCTGCAACCGCTGCAGCATTTCGACGATCGCAGCGGATTTACGGGGGGTTTCTGATTCGGTGCTACAGGTCGGCAGATGAACTTTGGAACCGAACGAGACGCCAACGACAGAATGCTGTCCGGACAAAGCCTCGGCCAGATTGGCCCCGACAACAGTATTGACGCCAGCTACTAAAATCTTGTCCACGCGGTGCCTCCATGCTCGGGCGTGTGAATGATCGAAAGACGCCGCTTCATGCGGTGTCGAACTATACTTTTCTGCCGATTATGGGCCAACCCCAATCTTTCCCGATTCTCGTTTTTTTGCAATCTCCAGCCCCCCGCCAATGAATTCAGCCTGGGTTTTCTGCTGGCATTAACCCCAGTTCTGCAGCAATCGGTTGCAGTGCCGCGATGCAGAACGCAATGTGTTCGTCCAGATCGACCCCCAGATCGGCCGCTCCTCGCGTGATATCTTCTCGATGAATCGAGGCGGCAAACGACAGATTTTTCAGTTTCTTTTTGACGCTGGAGGGGGTGAGTCCATCCAATCGGCCCGGTCGGACCAAAGCACAGGCGGTGATGAACCCACACAATTCGTCACAGGCGTACAGCGTCTTATCCAGCCTTGAGATCCGCGGGCAATCGGGCAGGTAATCGGCGTGCGATTTGATCGCGTAGATGATTTCGTCGGAATATCCCTGCTCTTTCAGGATCGCCGCTCCTTGCAAGGGGTGGTCGGGTGGATCTGGCCAGCGCTGATAATCAAAATCGTGTAACAACCCAACCGTTCCCCACTTCGCTTCATCCTCGCCATACTTGCGTGCGTAAGCACGGCAGGCCGCCTCGACCGCCAGCATGTGCTTGATCAGGCTTTCGCTGTCGGTATAGCGACGCAGCAAACTTAAATCCTCGTCTCGCGACATCCAGTGAACTCCTCAATTAAAAAGATCTGTCAGGTTTTTTTATCGGTTTGTGGTCGGGGATGCTGTTATTCCGCTGTAGAGACTATTCCGCCGCGTAGACCTGTCGACCCCCCAGATAAGTTGCTCGCACGGACATGGTCCTCAACTCGTCAACCGTACAGCTTAATGGGTCCGTTTTCATTAATGGGTCCGTTTTCAAAATCACAAAATCCGCCAGCTTGCCAGGTTCCAGCGACCCTTTTTGTCGTTCTTCAAAAGTTAGCCAGGCGTTATTGATCGTGTATAACCGCAAGGCCTGTTCACGCGTGATCCGCTGTTCGGGTTGCAGTGGCAAGTCGGCTCGGCGCGGTTGTCGGGTGAGCACCGTCCACATTCCCAGAAAGGGATTGTACGGATTGACGGAACGGAGGCTACCAATTCGCTGCATGTGATCAGATCCTCCTCCGACAATCACCCCGTGTTCGAATAAGGTCTTGTAGGGCTGAAACCAGGTCAATCGCTCGTCCCCAAACTGCTTTCGCAAGGTTTCCCCATCCAGCCAGAGCCAGACCGGTTGCAGATCGGCAACAACTCCGAGTTTCTGCATCTGCTGAATGGCTTCGAGACTCAGGAAATTACAATGCGTCACACAGGGGCGGCTTCGTCGGACAGGGAAATCGCGATCGATTTCCGCGTAGGCATCAATCAAGGCGTGAACGGCTCCGTCCCCCACCGAATGTGCGGTGAATTGCAGTTCGTGTTCCAGGGCATACCGGGCCATCTGAACCAGACGCTCCTGTTCGATAAAGCGAATTCCGCGATATTCAGGGTCGCTGATCGAGTAAATCTTGCTGACACCCCAGGGCTGACGCATGAAGGCGCTTCCTGTCAGCATCCCCCCGTCCAGAAACACCTTGACGCCACGTAACCATAAGTTCGCATTATACTGATGCAAGGGGTGATCGGCCGCTTTTTTTATGGCGGTCTCGACTTCTTCACGACTCCCGTTCCCATTGACGCCGTAAGAGAGAAAGACGCGACAATTCAGCTCCCCCTGTTGTCGCAATTCGGAATAGGCCGCAATCCCCTCGTCACTCGCCGCCCGATCGGCGACACTCGTGAGCCCGACCGAGTTATAATCTGCCAGGAGCCGCTTCAGCCGTTCGGTTCGTTCTGCCAGCGTCGGCAATTTTTCATTCGGCTTCGACTTCACAAACCGCGAAGCGTTCCGCAAGATTCCCGTCAATTCTCCCGTCACCGGATCACGCTCGATCTGACCCGATTGACCGTCTGTAATCTGAAAGTTTTGATCGATCCCACTTCGTTCGAGCGCCTGTGTGTTACAGACGCAATCGGGGCCTGTGCTGAACATTACGGGGTGATGCGGTGCGGCCTGATCGAGTTCTTTCCGAGTCGGATAGCGTTGATCGCGTAAGCGGGTAATGAACACCTGTCGGACCACGATCCAGTCGCCGGCGGGGAGCAGTTCGGCGCGGGCTGCGACATATTTCAGCACATCGGCGACGGTTTCCATCTCGGCAATGGGATGATCGAATTCATACAGGGAGGCGGCTGGTGCATGCACGTGCGAATCACAGAGTCCCGGAATCACGGATCGGCCCTGCAGATCGACAATCACGGTGTTCGGACTGGCCAGTCGCAAAATTTCGGCATCCCGACCCACCGCCTGAATGCGGTCGCCACGTACGGCCATCGCTTCCGCGATCGAGAACAACGGATCGACGGTGATGATTTTGCCGTGATGGATGATCAAATCTGGCTGCGCACGAACGGGGAGCGACAGGGCCAGAAACACCCAGACCCACAGCAACGGCAATCGCAACGGCAACGGCAACGGTTTGCAACCCGACAACATGATCGCTTTTCCCGGAAAGAGGACGAGACACATGGCGATTTCGATTGTATCATCGGCACCATGAAACCACCCGAAAGACCAGCACCATCCGACAGCGAAAGTCAATCCAACAGCCGTTGCCCGAATTGCCATTCCGAGTTTGTTTGCGAGTTG
>JBIKZJ010000476.1:0-4781 GCA_044354755.1 Schlesneria sp.
TTTAGCAGCAACCGGCGACTTTTACTTTGTGCAAATCGGGGCGAATAACGGTATTCGCAACGATCCACTGCGATCTCTGATTCTTGAGTATCACTTACGCGGACTGTTGGTCGAGCCATTGGCCGACATGTTTGCCGATCTCGAAAAAAACTACGCCTCGGAATCGCAATTGGCTTTTGAGAACGGAGCGATTGCGAAGGAGAATGGGGAACTGGCCTTATATCGGTTTCCAGCGGACGCGAAAATCCCCGACTCGGCACATGGAAACGCGACATTCAATCAAGAGATTCTGCAGGAAAAAGGGCGAATGGTTGGCGTGAACCAATTCCAGAAAGTGCTTGTCCCCTGTCTGACTTTTCAAGCGTTAAAAGATAAGCATCACTTTGAAAAAGTCTCGTTGCTGCAGGTGGATACGGAAGGATTCGATTTTGAAGTGATTAAAATGGCGATCAAGTCCGGAGTTCTGCCGACGTTGATCAATTACGAGTTCATGCATTTGTCCCCGCAGGATCGCCTGGATTCCTGTCAATTGCTTGCCGATCATGGCTATTCGTTCATTCATGGAAGATGGGATACACTGGCGGTGCACAGGGAGGAACTGGTTATTTAAGTCCTCATGACCGTGATTGTGGCACTGATTTGTCGTCGGTCTCAATGATCCAGCGGGGATCTGTCAGGGAATCTGTTATCGGTGGCTTGGAACGATCATGAGTCTTCGTTCGAATCTATTTCACGTTGTGGTCATCGCTTGCGCCCTGCGAGGATCACGAATCTCGCTGGCAGATTTGCCGAGAATGACGTTCCATGGGTACACTTGCATACGTGTCGGTGTGCGACCCTCCTGGCTGCCAATGACCTTTGAGAATTTGTTTTTCCCTATGATTTCTCTGATTTCTCAAAAGCGTATTTTTCAATGGGCTGGCGTTGTTGCCGCCGCATTGGTGAGCGGTATCACGCTCGGTCTTGCCGCGACACCCGGTGGGGACGGACCGAAACCGGTTCCTGTCGCGGTCCCCGTGGCGGTAGTCGACTCGGACGAGTCTGCGTTTCAGGAACGGGTGCAACCGCTGCTCCAGAAATACTGTACACGTTGTCACAACGAGGAAGTGACCAAGTCGGGAGTCCGTGTTGATCAGTTGACCGCCAATCCGACCGACCGGCAATTGTTTCTCTGGCAGGCGATTCAAAAGCAGGTTGACGACGGAGCCATGCCTCCTCACGAAGAACCACAATTCACCGCCGCAGAAAAAACTTCGCTCAACACCTGGATCTCCGCAGCGATTGCCGCCGGACGGGCCCGTGATACAAAAAAGAACGGATCGGTACGGCGACTGACGGTCTCGCAATACCGGAACACGCTGAAAAGCCTGCTGGGCCTGGAAGAAGACCTCACCGATCCCCTGCCCCCGGATGGGACTTCGAAAGAGGGCTTTTCCAATCAGAGTCAGTCCATGGTCTTGTCGCCGCTGCAAATCGAGGCCTATTTTGACATTGCCGAAAAAGCGATCGGACTTTCGCTGGTGGAGGAAGATGCTCTCCCTGTGATTCAAAACTTTCGGATGGATCTTGGGACTGCGATCAACCCCCACCCCTGCCCCGACAACCTGGTACTGGGAGCCAATAATTTCCTGCTGAGTAACCCGGATGTGCTGGTCACGGAACTTCAGCCGGAAAAGCCGTTCGCCTACAAGTCGTTTTTCATGCGAACTGAATACGAATTCATCGAAGGCTATGTGGGAAATGATACGATTCGGGCCTGGAAAAAATTCAACAGCATTTATCACTCGGTCTTTGCCTGCATGCGAGGAACTCCCGGTTACCCGAAAGGACAGGCTTTTCAGGTGGTTCCCCAAGGATTGTTGCTCAGGCCCGCCATTCCCAGTCCCGAGATCTTCGGCCAGTCAGATACCTACGGCCCGATGGCAAACTTTAAAATTTCGCTGCGTGAGTTACCCGACCAGGGGAACTTTCGTGTCACCGTGCGGGCTACCCGGTATGACGATGCCCTGTTGCTCGAAACCGGTCTACCGTTAGCAGAACCGGGCTCAGAAGTCGTGGTGACCGCGGCCCAATTGGCCGCAAGCCCTGTCGTGACGGTGACCGTGACAGAAGCGGGGATTTACCAGTTGGACGTTTACCGCTTGCCCGCCGTCGCATCCGGTCCGTTTTCGGTGACGGTCGATGATCGCCAATTTGCGGGGACGCTTCCAGAAATCAAGCCGATCGCTGCGGGGGATGCAGGAAAGCCGGATACCCCGGTGGGCGGTGATGAGGTCGCGATAGCCGCTCAAGGATCGGCACTACTGCTGCTGCGACTTTCCGCCGGTGAACACAAATTGGTGGCTCGTCTCGGCGATCCCGCTCGATTCCACCGACTGGTGCTCACCCGACGCGATGACGAGAGCCAAGCGGCGAAGCGATTCCGTCTGTTTGAGCAGCGGACCCCTTCAATCGGAGTTTACGTCGGCTTGCGTCGTGACTGTGGCAGCACACTGACTCCCGTTGGACCGCCTCGTCCCATCGAGCCTGGCGGGTTGCAAGAATATGTGTTCTCGGGAGCGATCAATGATTTTCCCAGCCCCGATGTCGAAAAAGATAACGTCAATTATCTCGCTGGGATTCGCGAGATTGGTGTCCGCAGCGAATATACCGACGGTCGTGACATGCCGCGATTGTTAATCCGGTCGGTCGAGTTTGAAGGTCCTTACTATGAGACCTGGCCCCCTGCCCCGCACCAGCAAATTTTCCCTGCTTCGGCGGCAGTTCAAGATCCCGCAGGAGAAGCTCGGGCGTCACTGCGGTCATTCATGACGCGGGCCTATCGTCGTCCCGTGACTGCCGAAGAAGAAGAGTCGGTTTTCGCGGTCTGGAAGAACTCTTACTCGGTCCATGGTGACCGTCGTCAAAGTATGGCCGATGCCATGCTGGTGGTATTAACCTCGCCCCAATTCCTGTTTCTGATTGAGAATAGCCCCAGTCCCGAGCCTGAGGATCTGGATCCGTTTGAACTCGCCTCGAAGCTTTCGTTTTTCCTCTGGAATGGACCACCGGACGCGCGTCTGCTCGAACTGGCTGCAGCCCATAACTTGCATGCGTCGCTCGATGAAGAAATCGACCGGATGATTCGTGATCCACAATTTGCGCAGTTTGTTAGTGAGTTTACTTCGCAGTGGCTGAGTCTCGACAAATTCGATGTGGTGGCGATTGATGCCAAACGCTATCCCCGGCTGACCCGTGATACCAAAACGCAATTGCGGCAAGAACCCGTGCAATTTTTGCAGTATCTGATTCAGCAGAATCTTCCGCTACGCAACCTGGTCCAGTCAGACTTTATTGTGGCGAACGAGGTGGTAGCGAGTTATTACAACCTGGCGAGTGGTACAGAAAGCGGGTTTCGGTTCGTGGCAATTCCCCATGAGCAAGAAAATCTGGGTGGGGTTTTGACGCAGGCAGGAATTCTGGCGGGACTGAGTGATGGCCGGGAGTCAAATCCGATCAAACGGGGGGCGTGGGTAGCACGCAAGATCGTGGCCGAGCCTCCTGATGATCCGCCACCCAATGTTCCGCAGCTTCCCAAGGACGATGGAAGTCAACTGACGCTGCGTGAGAAGCTGGAACGTCATCGAGACCAGCCGGGATGTGCGAAATGTCATGCTGGGATCGATCCCTGGGGGTTGCCGTTCGAAGCGTTTGACGCGAGCGGTCAACTCAAGACCGCTGGTGTTACTGCGACCGGATCGACGCTACCGGATGGAGCCCAAGTCAACGATATGAATGGCCTGAAAGCTTATCTGGCGACGGAGCGGATTGATCAGGTCGCCTTCAGTTTCATGAAACATCTCGCCTGTTATGCGATCGGCCGCAGTCTGACTTACAACGAATTTCAGTCGCTGCGGGAACAGGGAAAAACATTGAGATCGAATGACTACCGGATGCACGATATGATACGGTTCGTGATCCAGAGTGACATGTTTCTCAAAAAGTAAACGTTTGAAAAGTCAGTGTTTGGTTGATCGGCAACAATATTCAACGGAAACAGTTCCATGGTCTCATCGATTCGACTCGACCGACGTGCGGTATTGAAGGGGTTGGCCGGAGTTTCACTATCGCTGCCGCTGTTGGAGGCGATGGGGAAAGAGGTGGCGGAAAAGACCCCGCGCCGCTTTTGTGCCATGTACACGGCTAACGGAATGTCGTTGCCGAATCCGTCGCATGGGATCGATGACTGGAGCTGGTTTCCCAAGCAAGAGGGTCGCGATTTTGAATTTGGAAAATCGACCGAGCCGCTGAGTCCCTTCCGAGAAAAAGTGAGCTTTCTGGGGGGATTGCATCATCCCAACGGGACCAAGGCTGATCCGCATCTTTGTTCGGATATGTGGCTGACCGGGGCTCCGCTTCATAATCCCAAGCCGGGGACATTCAATTCGGTGGCGCTGGATCAGGTGGTAGCGCAGCATACCAAGCAGTACTGTCGCCAGCCGTCGCTCGTCTTATCGATTGATGCCGGCGTCGGTTTCTTGTCGCGAACCGGGACGATTTCGTACAACCTCGAGGGGAAGCCGATTCCGGCTGAAAACAATCCCCGCCGGGTTTTTGATCGCTTGTTTCGGGGTGATCGCACTTCACTGGCTCTCCAGCGGGAACAACTGAAACGCCGAATCAAACTGGTGGATGCGGTTCTCGACAATGCCAAGCTGCTGGAAAAGCAACTTGGTCAATCCGACCGGGAAAAAATGGATCAGTATCTGACCTCGCTGGATGAAATCGAGGCCCGGCTGATT
>JBIKZJ010000055.1:0-20168 GCA_044354755.1 Schlesneria sp.
AGCTATTGAATTTAAAGTGGGAAAAAAACACATCAATTCCTCAACTGCGTATTCGATGGGGAGACTCTGGGACGCGGTTAATCAAAAGACTGGTGGCGTGAAGCCAGGCGACCGGTACGATGAAAAACCTGAAGAAATGTTTCTTGAGCTCTGTGAGCTTTACAGCAAGACTGCGCGTTATGAACTGATAAAAGACACGACGCTCGATCGGATTGTGCCGAATGATGAGTGGAGTTGGCCGTCAGTTCGATTAACCCTACTCGCACGCTGGTATTATTTGATTGAATACAGTCTTGGATGCGCATTTGGCTTAGACGCTCTTGACCAGTACAATTTCGCAATCATTTCGAAGCAGCATCAAGATATTCACAACGTGAAAGAGCGAATTGTCTTCCGGATGAATCAGCTTTTACTTCGCCCGGACTTCCATAAGTTTTTTTCCACATTTGACTCGCAGAGGACTGATGACGATGAGAAACCGTCAGAATTATACCCACCTGTTGGCGTTGATTTCGATTCGTCGGACGCGGAAAAGGGCTTGAAGGGATGGCGTACCAAGGTTCGAGATTCCTATCTGAAAGCAAAAGCATTGTCGCTGATTATGGGTAAAAAAGACGGCGTTCGCTGCGAGAAAAACACTCAGATCAATGGGGGAGATCACGATACACCCTGGTTGATCGAATTACGGCCCCGCTGGTCATTGATCCCTTTCAATGTTGACGAGGAATTGTCTAATAGTCGGAACACCATCAGTAATTCGCGGATTCGTGAAGAGCAATGGGATTATCCTGACGAAATGTATGTCGGCCACAAAAAAAACATAAAGAAGGACAAGCCCTCCAATCTACCGAGCGTATGTGAAATAAATTTAACGGATGTGACAAGAATTATGGGAGTTAACACGCTTTTGGGTATGCAATCGGATTCTTTTTATGTTGTGAAACCGTGGGGACTTGTGAAGAACAATCCGCTGATTAATCTCAAGCCCAATACGGAGGAATCGAAAACTCCAAAAGAAGCAGAAACCAAAAACGAAGATCTATGGGAGTTATTGCGAAGCAACACTTGGCGTGAACTGCCATGGCGACCTTCGATACCAACACCTGTACGAGAATTGCATCGAGATTTTCAGGAAAAGTTGACTGCGAATTCCTATCGGATGCGGAGTATGCTGGAAGCCAATCGCCACTTGCTTTCAGCCTATTTTGAGGGAATGATTGATCTGAACGATGCGGTACCGTTTTCCTATATGGTGCTGGAGTCAGATCAAGCGGCGCGCTGGGGTTGGTTTTGTTGGTCGTTTGGCATTTTCATTCTCATTGCGATTTTGTTCGATTTGAATTTCACCTCCTGGCATGGATTTTACACCTACCGCATCGGAGAGACCTGGATCAATTCGGCGGCCGGGGTGGGGGCCGAGATTCCTCTGGCACAGTTGCGTACCACTGACGCGGGACTCCCGTACCATTTGATTAATGGATCCATCGAGTCGACTACATCACAACAGCGTGGGCCAGAAAACTTCCTACTCTCGCAGTTGTTTGCAGGGTCGGAATTAACCGGCTATCGGCGAGTGAGTGATTTACAAGAGCGAAGCTACAATTTGGCGAGTGCCACTGCGATTTCGGGTGGTGCGGTCAGCCCGCTGAATCAGAACAATCCCCTCCAGATGGTGCTGTTGTTTCTCTGCAATTTCCGGCTGGGGCGCTGGATCGATAATCCCGGGTTTCAACCGAGGCGAGGGCGGATTTTGGAATGGCTGGGGCGTAATTGGATGTTTTCGCCCGCGCGGTTCCTGATCAGTCGCTATTGCCAATCACTCCGCGATCAACGGTACTGTTTTGTGACCGATGGTGGCCTGACCGAAAATCTGGGGATTCAATCTCTGATTCGCCGACGTTGTCAGGTGATTTTTGCAGTGGATGCCGGACAAGATGGGCGGTATCAATTCCAGGATCTCGGAAAACTGCTCAGATGGTTGCAAGTGGACGAAGGGGTCGAGATTACTTGGATGCCAGTGCCGGAAGAGCTTAAAGAACGCGCCAAGACAGCGAAGCTCCAGCCAGAGGGTTTAAGTCCCGTTATGGCATCGTCCCGTTCGGATTCGTTCGGTGCTGGTAATGAATCTCGATCGAACTGGCTTTCGGACCTAATCCAGTCATCAGACCCCTTTGGGCGAGCGAATAACCCGGATGCAAAGCAGCATTTTCTGGTGGGGCGAATCCAATATCCAGTGATTGATTCGGAAAAGAGCAACTCGGAAAATGAAAACTCATTCGGGTATCTTGTTTATATGAAGTCGACAATCTGCCCCGAGGACCCGGTGGAACTGGTAACGTATCAACAAGCCAATCCCCTATTTCCGCACGAGCCAACAGTGGAATTGGATTTCACGCCAGAGCAGTTCGAGACCTACCGGCACCTCGGCGAGACAACCGTCGAAGCGACACTGAAGGCGTTGAAGGTACCGTCGCAGGACGGCAAGATTGTTCCAGGCGATTTATTCAGAGCTGTTGATAACTATTACAACAACCCGGAAAACACGGGTCCAACGCTGTTCCTGACCGTGATCACTCGTCCCGATATTCCGTTCTAACAACGGATGAAGACAAAATCGACCAGAGGTTAATCCTGTTTTATCTCTGGTCGTTTCTCTGTTCTTCGAGAGACGCGTTTTTGGTCAACGCTTCACCGCTCAGCGAGTGTTGATTCGGAAATTTGTCGCAGGTTTTCAGAGATTTAAGTATCAACGACAGACAGCACCGGTATTTGAGTGTTGTCAGGGCTTACGGTCGGCGAGTTGTTGCTGAAGTTGTCGAACAATCGCCGTTAATTCCGAAAGACTGCTGACGAGCAATTCTTCACGGGTTGGTTTTGAAATCCCTAAAATAGACTGCAAAACGCTAATCTGGCCGATGAATTCACCTTCCTGCCTACCTTCCTGCCTACCTTCCTGCCTACCTTCCTGCAGACCTTCCTGCCTACCTTCCAGTCGGGCGTAATCGAAGCGGGCGATTTCGTCCATCTGGAACTTCATTCGTGCTCGATATTCTTGTAACTGTTCCGGCGTTTGGTTAATCATTTCCAGCACTCCTGCCGCTTCTACAAATTCTGGTTCCCGAAAGAACTTCAGGATTTCCGGTTCACTCATTGTTTCCGCGTGCAACAAAAAATACGCCCAGCGCTCTGCCGGCGCTGCCTGCCCAAGATTCTCGCGTTCTACACGCAGCTTCGTCAATTCCAATGTGTGAATCTGCAAATCATCGCTGAACAATTCACCCGCTGCATCCCGCAGACGAAAGTCCGAATGCAAGCCACTTCGCCCTGGAAACAAGGTTTTTGTCAGCACACAAATCACGATCGCCGGACGAAGTGCCTGGTATTGATCACCCTCACTCAATTGATCGACATACAATCGAGCGTCGTAGTAGGCCAGCCGCTGACGAATCCCCAACGGCAGAGAGGTCTGAATTTCGATGTTCAGCTTCCGCCCCTGATCGTCCGTGGCCAGGATATCCAGGACCGCCAGCTTATCATCTTCTCGCTTTTTATCCAAAAACGGCTTCAGAAACTCGACCGACGTAATCCGATGTTGGTCTCCCAAAACCGCATTCAAAAAGTGCAGCGTCACCTGCACGTGTTCAGGACTCCCCAGCAGCACTTTGAACGCGAAATCGACTGTCGGACTGATCCCAATCACCCTCATCAATCGGCCCCCTCAGCCTGTCATGACGTTTCTGGTTTTCTCACAATGCGCTCCCACATGTTAATCACGGAACAACATTTTTTGCAGTCTTTGCAGCGAATCGGCCGAGAAAATTTGAGAGGACGACAGACTTTTCCGGTGCCGCCCCGATTCGTCGTCGACTGCTGATTCCCCCCTTTGTTATCTTTTGTTCAATTCCCCGTTTTAGTTCGCATAAATTGAACGGCGA
Source organism: Schlesneria sp. (assembly GCA_044354755.1). Lineage (GTDB taxonomy): Bacteria > Planctomycetota > Planctomycetia > Planctomycetales > Planctomycetaceae > Schlesneria. The sequence continues at coordinate 3,936 of JBIKZJ010000055.1, forward strand.
TCGAGGATCGTCTTAGTTTTCGGATCGATGCACGATCCGTGAAAACGACTTAAGCCCATTCCGCCGCAATTGCCACCAGATGATTCCATAAATGAAAAAGTGAATCATCAGGGCGACGGCGGACCAGAGAACCCAATCCGGCCATTGCAGCCGTTGAAACTCGCGGCTGACGCCACCATTGAAGGAGGAAAAAAGGGTGAGCAGCGGACTCAGCAGGCGGATCCAGCGCAAACTGGGTAAGCCGTAGACATCGGACAAGACAGCCAGCTGTAACGGCAACAGACAGATTGCCGCTACCGTGGCCAGTGTCGCCAGCACCGCCTGCATTTGTGTTCGTAACCGCAGGCCGAATTGAAATCCGATCCACATCATGACGGGCATATAAATCATCATTCCCAACGTCGCGGGGACCAATTCCAACCAAAAATTGGGATCGTTGGTAAACCGTGAACGATTGACAACATATCCGGTCCAAATCCCCTGAAAGCCAATCAGTACGACAAACGGGACCGAAAGAATTTTGATCAATCGACGAACACCAGAAAGCTTCGCCAGCACGATGTCGTCGGATTTCATGGGTGTCACCAGCAGCACATCCAGCGTCTGCCGAATCCGTTCTGAGGCAATGACTCCCGTCGAATGAATGATTAGGCAAATCACTGTTACCGACCAGAAAAAAACGGGGAAGCCGCGAAAGGGACTCGAAAAATCATTACGGCCATCCGTCATAAAATGGGCAATCACCAACACCAGGGGTGCCAACAACAGCATTAGGATCCGAAACTGATAGCGGAATGTTCCGAGTGATTTTTTGCGGGTTTCTCGCCAAGCGACCGGTTGAAAGGACGGCAAGGTTTCACCATCCGGAATCAACACGACGCCCCCCGTCGTCTGCTCATTCAGCTCGTTGAAAAAACGATCCAGAAACTGAAACCATTCCAGGATCAGATTTCGAGCGGGGACAAACGCGCGGGGAACCAGCACCCGGGCCGCGATCCCCAGAAACACGGCACTGAAGATCAACGCTTGAATCCCAACCCCGATCCGGACCACAGACCCATTCTCTTGCAATCCTGCTGGAGGAAACCCGCTCTGAAAACCGGGGTTCTGCGCGTATTGCATTTGTCGAAGCATCACGACAGGAATGAACAAAAAACCGCTCAGGATCACCAGCCCGCCATAGGTCATCATGAACGCCTCGGCGGTCGTACGAAACCAGGTCGAACACAAGATCGAAACCGAAGCAACAACGATGGTCAGACAAAACAGACCTCCCAGAGCCCAAAGGATACCCGATAACTCGACCCCGCCCATTCCGTAGACAATCGCAAACAACGGCAACGAGAGCAGTTGATAGGTCCCCATGGCCAGGAGGCGACTCAGGAATTTTTCCACAATGATGGTTCGAGGACTGAGCTTGGTCAGCAGCAGTAACGCCAGCGTATCTTTTTCTTTCTCGACCGTCAGCGCACCACACGTCATCGCGGGGAGCAACAACAAAATCGCCAGCGTTTGGACGTTCACCAGCAGTTGAAAAAATTCCCGGCCACGCCCCAAACTGGCCAACCCGGCCGCAGCCCCGCTGTTGTTCAAATCGGCATAGTGAAATAACGCCGCCCCATACAGCATCAACGCATAAACGACTCGCAGAAGATACGTGCGGGGATTTTGAGCTTGCTCAAGCAGATCCTTGGCAAGCAGGGGTAAGCTGAAAAATCGCTCGATGAGATTCACAAATGGGGCCTTGAACTCGAACTTGTTGCGAACGCAATACCGACAGGAAACAGCGATGCACCCACCGAATCGGAGTGATCATCCCCACCTCATCGGGTGGGTACAAACCGACGGGAGGCACGATCGTTCACGCCGTATGCCCTTCCGTCAACTTCATGAATGCGGTCTCCATATCCATTACCTCAGGCTGAAACATCCGAATTCGCGCCCCTTGCGAATGAATAAAATCGTGCAGATCCTCGACTTCCAGTTTTCCCTCTTCAATCCGAATCGAAATCCGATCGACCTGATCGTCGACCTGGGTGACCCCAGCCAAGCCCCGGATCTGTGCAATCAATTCCGGTGTCTGATGCGCGACTTGCACATGGACAATCTTGAGCACCCCCAACCGTTGATAGATTTCTGCAACCGAACCCTGAGCTACCATTCGACCGGTTTCGATGATCCCAATGCGGGTACAGAGCTGGGCAAGCTCATGCAGAATATGACTGGAAATCACGATCGTTTTGCCCATTTCCTTCAGGGCTTTCAGCAGTTCCCGCATTTCAATCCGTGCGCGTGGATCCAGCCCCGAAGCGGGTTCGTCCAGCAACAAGACAGCCGGATCATGCAGTAACACGCGTGCGAGCGATAACCGCTGCTTCATCCCGCGCGACAACGAGTCGACTTGCGAATCGATCTTGCCGGTCAGATCAGTCAACTGCAACACGTCATCCACAACCGCCTTGCGTTTCGACATCGGCAGCCGATACGCGGCGGCGAAGAAATGGAGGTATTCCCGCGCGGTGAGGTCTTCGTACACACCAAAAAAATCGGGAACATACCCGATGGACTCGCGCACCAACTGCGGATTGGTCCGAATGTTAACATCCATGATCTTGGCGCTGCCAAGAAAATCAGGCTGCAAGGTCGCGAGCACGCGAATTGTGGACGACTTGCCGGCCCCATTCGGACCAATAAATCCGAAGACTTCACCCGGTGGGATTTGCAGCGAAATTCCTTTCACCGCTTCCAATTTCCCGTAGCGAACCTTCAAGTCCTGCACATCGACAGCCAGCATGACAAACCTTTCCCACAGACGGCATCGCAACCTACCATCAGGTCGGACGAAGATCCGCCATCCCGCAATGAAGACAGTTCGTCTGAAGGTAACACTCGGGTAAGTCAATTCGCAAGCGGGAAGCGGATTCGACAAGGAATGTTCGCTTCTGTTCAATTCCCCGAATCGAAATCCGCACCATTTTTTGAAGCAAAAGTCCTCGTTGCCAGGACCTCTCTTCCCATCTGTCAGCATGCCAGTCACTCAGGCTTTTGGCCAGGTTAAGACCGGTTTGCGGGTAGCGTTCACTTCTTCCGGACGGCTGACCGGGGCCGTATGCGGTGCGTGATGTAATAGTTCGGCATCTTCCTGAATGATCTGGTGAATCGCCTGCGAAAAGGCATCGAGTGTCGCTTTGGATTCGGTTTCGGTCGGCTCAAACATCATCGCTTGCGGGACGACCAGCGGAAAATAGACGGTGGGAGGATGAAAACCAAAATCGAGTAATCGTTTCGCGATATCCATCGCGGTGATACCAGAGCTTTTGGCCAGTTGTTCGGCCGAGGCGACGAACTCGTGTAGGCAATGCTTGCCGCTTGCCGAAGGGAGCACGTCGGCGAGCAGTTCTTTCAAATAATTGGCATTCAAGATTGCCTGTTCGGCGGCTGCACGGACCCCGGCAGGTCCCAACGTCCTGAGGTAGCAGTAGCCCCGCACCAGAATGCCGACGTTACCGAAGAACGAACGAACTCGACCAATGGTTTTTTCGGGAATCGTAAACTCGTAGCGATTTTCGCCCGCGGGAGAGGTCGTCCGTTGAATCGCCGGCCCAGGAAGATATTTGCCCAGATAGTCCCGGACACAAATCGGACCAGAACCGGGACCACCCGCTCCATGCGGACCCGTAAATGTTTTGTGGACATTATAGTGCATCATGTCCCCGCCAAAATCTCCTGGCCGGGTGATCCCCATGATCGCATTCATGTTGGCACCGTCGATATAAACCAATCCGCCTGCATCATGCACGATCTGGGCCGCCTGGGCGATCTCTTTTTCAAATAGTCCCAGCGTGTTCGGGTTGGTCACCATAAAGACGGCGGTCTGACCATCCACATGCCGTTTGAGTTCTTCCAGATCGACGTACCCGCCACTTCCCCCGTGTTCGCCGGGAACCGAACGGGTTCCTTTGAGCTCGATACATTCAAACCCTGCCATGGCGGCACTGGCCGGGTTGGTTCCATGAGCACTGGCGGGAAAAATGACGTTTGTCCGCGTTTCACCACGCTCACGGAAATAGGCCGCTGCGACAAACAACGCGGTCAATTCACCGTGTGCCCCTGCGGCAGGTTGCAACGAGACTGCGGGCAAGCCGGAAATCTCGGCCAGCATCTGCTGCATGTCGAACAACAGTTCCAGTAATCCCTGCAGGTTTTTTGCCGGCTGATGGGGGTGTACGTCGACGATCCCCGGCAAACGGGCAAGTCGCTCGTGGCGTTTCGGGTTGTACTTCATAGTACAGCTGCCGAGCGGATAAAAGTGCGTATCGACCGACATGTTCAGGGTCGACAAATTGACAAAATGTCGCACCACATCGGGCTCGGCCATCTCGGGAAGCTGGGGGAGCGTTGAGGCCTGGAAGGATTTGGGAATCATTTCGTCCAACGGCCGATCCGGAACGTCCGACTGCGGAAATTCGGCCGCGCGACGACCGGGATGAGAAAGCTCGGAAATCAACTGGGTTGCTTGGCGGTTTCTCATATGTCTGCCCTTAAAAACAATCGGCCGACGATCCAACAAATCCGATCAAGGGGACCAACACTTGATCAAGAACGATGGCATGAAGCGTCGGTGACAGACTTCCGCTTAAAGGGTACCAGACGATTCACGACTCGCACTGTATTCTAACGGAGTTTGATTCCGTCACTGGAATTTGCCACGAGAAACATCGCAAATTTCGGATTTCCCCGCAGAATTTTTTCTGGATCATAAATTCTTGCGAACCAGTTTCGCCGTTTCCGAGTCATGCTGTGAGTGAACCAAAGATACGTGCAGTGGACTCATTGAAGTCCTTGAGGATCTCAGGTTTGGCTGGCGTCGGCACCCCAACGCTTGCTGAGTTGATGATCGACCCCCAATTGATCGCAAATCCGCGCCACCACGAAATCAATCAAGTCAGAAATGGAGACTGGGTCATTGTAGAAACCGGGCATGGCAGGGAGGATGACCGCTCCCGCTTCCGCTAGCCGCTTCATGTTTTCCAGCGCGATCAAACTGAGCGGTGTTTCGCGCGGCACAACGATCAACTTTCGTCGCTCTTTTAAATGAACATCTGCGGCCCGATGGACCAGATTCTGCGATTGTCCCGTGGCAAGGCTGGCGAGTGTCCCCATCGAGCAGGGGCAGATCACCATTCCCCCCGTCAGAAACGAACCGCTGGCGATACCGGCCGAATAGTCGCGAAAGTGATGATAGGACAATTGGCCCAAACCGATCTCGGGAGAACCGAAAATGGCCTGTTTCCGAGCGTTTGGTGCAGGAAGGGGTTTCAATGCCCCCAACAGGGAATTCAGGCCCATGGGATCTTGTTTCAATCGGAACTGTTCCGGATGGAATTGATCCAGTTTCAGCTGCAGGTCCAGTTCGCGATGAAACACTTCGACCGCGGCAGGGCTGATCGTCAAATGAACCCGACGTCCACGAGCAATCAGGACTTCAATTAAACGCAATCCGTAGAGCGAACCACTTGCCCCGGTCAGTGCTACGACAAGATCCTGCATTCACCCACCCTTTGATACCGACCGAATTAAAACAAACTGGCGTGAAACCGACTGCAACCCAACGCCTCAAACAGCACGTTTGCCATTCCAGTACTTTTGACATTCCAGACAGGATCGCCGCTGCCGACAGGCAGACAAGTCTTTTCAACATAACGACCTGCAGGGCTTGACTGCATTCATAGAGTTACCGTGAGTCATTATTGCGGCGACGAACCGATTGTCCAATCGCTTTTCCAACAGGATCAAACCTCTTCATGAACGCAATTTGGGAATTTCTTCAACACCAACTCGCTACGAACCAGTTGTTTGGCGGTGGACTGATCCTGATGATCGGTGGTGGAATGCTCGCCTATTTTCGCGAGGTTCCCAGTCGAATCTGGCATTGGCTGCGGCGGCGCTGGTTGATTGAAATCGATATCCTCGACCGCGATTCCGCCTTCGATTGGATCGATAAATGGCTGGCTCAGCACACCTACTCGAAAAATCGGGCGCGAAGTTTGACGGTCAAAACCGTCACGGTCGATTATGGCGAGCGTCAGGCCGATCCGACCATGGATGCGCGGCCCCGGATTCTCTTTTCGCCCGCTCCCGGGGAACATATCTTCTTCTACCGAGGGCGTCTGGTGATCCTGAACCGGGAACGACCCAAGCTGGATGGGGCTCAGGCACAGCCGATGAACGTGCGTGAGTCGTTCTCGATTCATATTTTCAGCCGTGATCGCAGCATTGCGCAACAGCTTTTGGAAGAGGCTCGAGATGTTGCCTTGCCCCCCGGAGACAACCGGTTGGCGATCCATCGAGCAGCGTACTCTTCCTGGGACGAGCAAATGAAGCGGTTGCCACGCCCGCCGGAATCGGTGGTGCTGAGGCAAGGGCTGATGGAAAGCCTGATTGCGGATGTTCGGAACTTTCTCGGTCGCCGCGAATGGTATCTCGAGCGGGGGATTCCGTATCGGCGCGGCTATTTGCTGTATGGCCCCCCCGGAACCGGAAAAAGCTCGGCCGTCCTCGCGATCGCTTCGGCAATGAAAATGGATATTGCGATTCTCAGTCTGGCGAATTCGTCGCTGGATGATGATGACCTGTGCCAGTTGTTGTCGAACTGTCCGGTGAATTCGATCGTCCTGATCGAGGATATCGACTGCGTCTTCGTCGAGCGAAAAGCGACCGAAGACAAACCGAATAAACTGACTTTCAGTGGACTGCTCAATGCCATCGACGGTGTTGCCGCGGGCGAGGGACGCATTTTGTTTGCGACGACGAATCACATCGAACGTCTGGACCCCGCACTGATTCGGCCCGGGCGAATCGATCGGAAAGAACTGCTGGGATACGCCGATCGTGAGCAACTCCGGCGGCTGTTCGTCCGGTTTTTTGGTGACAATGATCCTTCGATGGCCGATTATTTTGCTGAGAGCCTGGAGGAGGGACGGCTCTGTATGTCGGCCGTTCAAACCTACCTGATCGAGTATGCGGAAAGTGCTGACGAGGCACTCATGCATCTGGAGGAATTAACGAACGAAGAAGCCGCATGGGAACCGGCAGCAGAATCGGCAGCCGACTCGGTTCAAGAAGCGGTGGTCATGGCTTAAAACTGGCAAAAAACGTGACCCTTGGTTTTTGATGGTCCTCTGACCTTCGATGGTGATCCTGGACATGGCCCTCGAAAAGGTCGCAGGAAAATATCAGGAAATGAAACGCCAAGCCGCCAAGCCGGTGAGACGCAAAGCAGACAGAAAGGGAAAAACCAATCCGTTTTTTGTCTTCCTTGGCGTCCCTGCGACTTGGCGTCTCTGCGTTAAAATTCTCTTTCCAGACTTTCCACCGGGAAGAACGGAATCGAATTTTATGGTTGCCCGTTCTCATCCGGCTTGAATCGTCTTTGGGGCCAAGTAAAGACCCCGTCCCCAACGCAAGCGGGTTTGGGTTCACGAGTGACTCGACCAATTGAGACCCGCTATCGTCGATTTCGACCTCGTTGATACTGGCGATTCGAGACGCTTCCTGTCATGTTGAAGTGGCGTTTGACTTCCGGACTCACCAAAACCACCTCTCTCGAAGCGGTCTCGTGCTGAATCTGTTTTTGAATCCCTGGATGCTGCTGGGACTGACAGGAATCCTCCTGCCCGTCATCGCTCATCTCTTGAGCCGGAAAAAGTATGATCAGGTCGACTGGGGGGCGATGCAGTTCCTGGAACTGGACAACAGTGCCAAACGGAATATCCGTCTGGAAGAATATCTACTCATGCTGGTTCGTATGGGAATTGTCGCACTGGTTGCCATCGCCATGGCGCGTCCCTGGATTGGCAGCGACTGGCTAGGAGTCATCGCGTCATCGCAGCCCCGAGATGTCATCCTGATCATTGATGGTTCCTGCAGCATGGGCTGGGATGAAAAGCAGGATGGAAAAACGCCGCATATCCGGGGACAACAACTGGCTCGCGAGTTCCTGGCCACGCTGAGAACCGGGGATGCGGTCCAGGTGATCGATGCGCGTGAGCGTCCCCAGATCGTCCTACCCGAGAGCACACGCGATCCGTATCGGGTGAAAGAAGCGATTCATGATTTACCTCCCCCAGCAGGATCTGCGGATCTGCTGGCTGCCCTGCGTCAAGGAATAAAACTGCTGGCGGCGGGGACCAGCCTGACACGTGAAGTGGTCCTCTTTACCGACTTACAGGCCTTAAGCTGGAACCCCGAGGATGAAACGTTATGGAAGCAATTTGATGATCTCCGCAGTCAATCGCCGATCACACCCCATCTCTGGATTGTGGATACCTCGGGGGGCGAACTGGGACGAGGGGCCAATTTTTCGCTGGAAACACTGCAACTCTCGCGGGAACTCGCCATCCTCGGTGCTCCGGTCCGGATCACCAGCAAAGTGAAAGCTTCCGGCAGTGATACCGCGACGACTCGAAAAGTTTTCCTCGAAATCGATCAGCGACGGCTGAATGATCGTACCATTCAAATCAAAATTCCCCCCAACGGAGAAATCGGAGTCGACTTTGAATACCGCTTTGAGACACCCGGTTCCCATCTGATCACCCTGGTATTGGACGAGGATCACCTCGCTGGTGACAACCGTGCGGATGCCGCTGTCACCATTGCAGAATCACTGCCGGTCCTGTTGGTCGATGGCGATCGCCAGACCGATCCCACCAAATCCGAAACCTTTTTTTCCCTGGCTGCACTTCGCTCGGCCGAGGGTAATCAGGCGTGGATCAAGGCGACGGTGATCACACCGCAAGAACTGACCATCGAACACCTCAAGGCCGCCTCGGTGACAGTCATGGCCAATGTAACGACCCTCAACGAAATCAGCCGCAAGGGACTGCAACAATTCGTCGCCAGCGGCCACAGCCTCTTGTTCACACTCGGAGATCGCGTCGACCAGCGGCACTATCAATCGGTCCTCGCAGCGGGTGGGGATGAAATTTTTCCTTGTCAGCTCGAAGAAATCGTGAACGAAAATGAAGCGGACAAACGAGGGGTTCGCATCCTGAACAGCAGCCTGGAAGTTCCCTGGCTACAACCGTTTCGATCCGATCGCGGGGGTAGCTTGTCTGACGCACGGTGGTCACGCTGGTGGAAAGTCTCGATTCCCAATCAACCTGCAGACCTGCCGGGTCAACCTCGTCCCGCTGCGGCAAACGCACAGGCCGCGGCGCAGAAGCCGCTCTTACCGTCGACAGAAAACGACGAATCGAGTCTCTTGATGGGTGCTGCGATCGTCGAAGCGAGGCTGACCACGGGGGATCCGCTGCTGATTTCCCGACGATATGGCTCGGGCACGACTGCGGTCCTTACTTCGTCCCTGGACGCCGACTGGAATACACTTCCCGCCAAACAGGACTATGTCCCGTTTCTTCACGAGCTCTTGTTTTCGCTGGCAGTTCCTCCGACCTCGCGAAATTTATCCGTGAATTCTCCGCTGTTACTGGCGGTCAGCTCGGAACTGAACCCCGATACTTATCAATTTTTGAACCCGGCCCACCAATGTTTTCCGGTCGAAAAACGGGACGACGAGTTTCAATCGAAAGTTCTGCTCCGAAACACCTCTTCGCCGGGTCCCTATCAATTCTTACCCAGATCGAAGCCCCCCCAGCAAATCGTCCGAGCCGAATACTTTGCCGTGAACTTTGATCGGCAGGAATCGGATTTGACTCGTCTGACCGAAGATCAGCAGACAACGCTGGTCGCCGAAGACCGGATGCGATTCATCGAAAATCTTCCGGATCTGCAAAAAAAGATGTTTACCGAAAGTTCACGGACGGAAGTCTGGTGGCTGCTACTGTATCTGTTTCTCGGTTTTCTTTGCCTGGAAGCCTGGATGACCCGCCGAATGGTCTTGGGGGGATATTCGGCACCGACCGAATGAACAGCCGCTCCGCCCACAAAGTTCGCATTTCCCAGTCTGCCTTCATCAATGCGCTCAAGATTCACGGGATTAACTTCGGTGCGCCGCCGTTGCCAGCGATTGCGCAAATTCACCAATCTGCTGCAAGATTTCATCCGCTTTTGCAGGGTTTCCTGCCAAAGGTTCCAAAAGCTTGACGATCGCCGAGCCGACAATCACCCCATCCGCCATTTCCCGCAAATGATCGATCTGATCGGCGGCGCTGATCCCAAAACCGACTGCGAGTGGCAGTTTGGTTTGAGTTCGCAGCGATTTCAACATCTCGGCCAGTTGTGGTGCCAGTTCTTTACGGACGCCGGTTGTCCCCGCCACCGCGATGCAATATACAAATCCGGTCGCTTGCTGAAGAATTCGTGCCGCACGATCCGGTGGCGTCGTCGGGGCGACCAGTTGAATCAGGTCCAGATGCTGCGTGGCCATCAAGGTCGCAAACGACGAAGCCTCGTCCCCCGGAAGGTCGGGAACGATCAACCCCGAGAAACCCGCCGACTTGGCCTCTTGCACGAAGGCGTCGATTCCGTGCCGAAAAATAATCGCGTAAGAAACCATTCCGACCAGCGGTGCCGAAATTTCCCTACTAACACTGGCAACCGCTGAAAAAATTCCACTTAACTTGACGTGCTTGGCCAAAGCACGCGTATACGACGCCTGAATGACCGGTCCATCGGCAATCGGATCACTGTAAGGGAACCCCACCTCAATTAAATCGGCTCCCGATGCTGACAATTGACGCAGCAGACGACAAGTGAATGGCAGATCAGGATCGCCTGCGGCGATAAAGGGCATAAAAGCCATGCGATTTTCTGACTTTAATGCAGCAAAAACGGCAGAGATCCGAGAGGCTTGAGGCACGATATACTTCCACGAGGAACATCAAAAGGTCGATTGCAATCGCGATTTTGTCGCCATCTGGATTTCACCTGCAGGTTTTCACCCGCCGCTGAAAATCCGTAGCATTCCGTTAACCAAGACTTTGAACACTCATCCGCCGACGCGATTGGCAGCAAGACGTTCCGTTCCGTCTGTCGGGTATCTCTTGCCCGGCCTCGAGAAGTTCCCTCGGGAATTCACCAATTTTGTGAACTCACTCGGTGAACTCACAAAGCCTTTGCCTCAGGATTTGTCGGACGCTGGCCCGCTCGACTCAAAGTTCCTGACCAGTGAGTCGAGCCACTTCGCTGACATCTTTGTCACCGCGGCCCGATAGGCACACAACAATCACATCGGTTGGCTTTCTTTCGCGAGCCCGTTCGAGGGCATAGGCAATAGCGTGCGACGTTTCCAGGGCGGGCAAAATCCCTTCGACCCGGGCCACATGCTGCATCGTTTCGAGTGCCCGCTTGTCACCAATATTGACGTAGCGAACCCGACCCGTATCTTTCCAGTAGGCATGTTCGGGACCGACCCCTGGATAGTCCAATCCAGCTGAAATGGAATGAACGTCTGCGGTCTGCCCATCTTCGTCTTGCAGGACGTAACTGTATGTGCCGTGCAGAATTCCCTTATTGCCGAATGAGAGCGTGCTCGCATGTTCGCCTGCCGTTGGACCGCGGCCACCCGCCTCGACCCCGGTCAATTCGACCCCGGTATCATCGACGAAGGGATAGAACATTCCGGCAGAATTCGAACCACCACCGACGCAGGCAATCACCTCGTGGGGTAGATGGCCCGTCTCAGCCAGGCATTGTGCTCGGGCTTCTCTCCCAATGACCGACTGAAAATCCCGCACAATCATCGGAAACGGATGGGGACCGACGACTGAGCCCAAGATGTAGTGGGTATCTTCCACCGATGCCATCCAGTCACGCATCGCTTCATTGATGGCGTCCCGCAAGGTTCGCGAACCACTTGTAACTGGCCGCACTTCGGCCCCCATGGTTCGCATGATGAACACATTGAGCTTCTGCCGGCGGATGTCTTCCTCGCCCATATACACCACACAGGGAAGTCCGAATCGAGCACAGGCGGTGGCGGTCGCCACGCCGTGTTGACCCGCCCCGGTCTCGGCGATGACTCGTTTTTTTCCCATCCGCAAGGTCAACAGCGTCTGACCGATCGTGTTGTTGATTTTGTGAGCACCGGTGTGGTTCAGATCTTCGCGTTTGAAGTAAATCTGAGCCCCGCCACATTCTTTCGTCAGTCGCTCAGCAAAATAGAGGGGATTTGGTCGTCCAACAAATGTCCTCAATAACCCATCGAGCTGCTTGTGAAAGGCAGGATCGGCGTTGGCCTTGGCGTATTCCCTCGTCAGTTCCTCGAGCGCATGCATCAGCGTTTCGGGAACAAAACGGCGACCAAACTCGCCAAATCGCCCCTCGGCATCAGGAACTTTTGATGTTGCAGGGGTCGGCAGAGGAGAACGAGCGAGAGGCGAAGCAACAGACATAATCAACTTTCACGCAACAGAAACTTTCACGGAACAGAAACGTCGGTATTCTGGGTACGATGGCAAGATTGCTGCCGTATTGTATCTTCGGTCTCGCCTGAAAACCACGTTCGCAGATGACGAGTGTCTTCACAATTGTCACCGCATTCCATAAGTTAATTTTGACGAAGAGCGCCGTGCGACCGTCAGTGTGACCGTTAGAACAATCATCACCCTCACAAAAACGAGCTTCTTCACGATGACGACGACTCTTGCTGAACCGACTTCCCCTGCCGCTCGATCCCAACTGCTCCTGGCTCGACTCCGCTCGGTCGTTGGAGAAAAATCGCTGCTGTTCAGCCCGGATGAGGTTTTGGTCTACGAGTGTGATGGATTCGTGGTCGACAAAAAGTCACCCGATGTCGTGGTCTTCCCCACGACCACCGAACAAGTCGTGGCCATCGTGAAAATCTGTAACGAATTTGACGTCCCCTTCGTCCCACGCGGCGCAGGGACGAGCCTCGCCGGAGGATGCCTTCCCGTCGGTGGTGGTGTCATGATCGCCCTGACACGCATGAAAAAGATTCTCGAAGTCAACTATCGCGACCGTTACGCCGTCGTCGAACCGGGATTGGTGAATGTCCATTTGACCCAGCATCTCAAGGGGAGCGGATACCATTATGCACCTGACCCTTCGAGTCAGGGTGCCTGTACGATCGGGGGAAACTTCGCCACGAACTCGGGGGGGCCGCACACCCTGAAATATGGCGTCACGGTCAATCATGTGCTCGGTGCGGAAGTCGTCCTGCCGAACGGTGATGTGGTTCAGCTCGGCGGGCCGGTGGAAGAAACCCCCGGTTACGATCTGACGGGACTGTTCGTCGGCAACGAAGGAACACTCGGGATTGCCACCAAGGTTATTGTCCGATTGACGCGAGATCCCGCCGCCTACCGAACGATGCTGGGAATTTTTGAAACCGTTTCGGATGCGACCAAAGCGATCAGCGAGATTATCGGAGCTGGAATCGTTCCGGCAGCACTCGAAATGATGGACCAGGGGATCGTCAGTGCGGTCGAGCAAGCGTTCCATTTTGGTTTTCCCCTCGATGCCGGTGCCGTGCTACTGATTGAAGTCGATGGACTCGAAGTCGCCGTCGATGAGGAAGCCCAGCGGATTAAAAAACTCTGTTTGCAAAACGGAGCGCGCGAAGTTCGCGAAGCGAATACTACCAAAGAACGACTGGCCCTCTGGAAATGCCGCAAACAGGCTTTCGGAGCCATCGGCCGACTGAGTCCCAGTTATTGCACTCAGGACGGAGTTGTTCCACGAACCAAGCTGCCGGAAATTCTCGAATTCATTATCAAATGTGGCGAACGACACCGGCTAAGAATCGTCAATGTCTTCCACGCCGGTGACGGCAACATTCATCCGATCCTGCTATTCGATGAACGAGACGCCGAACAGGTCGCCCGCGTGCTCAAGGCGAGCGACGAAATCCTGGGAAAATGTATCGATCTCGGCGGCAGTGTCACCGGCGAGCATGGAATCGGTGTGGAAAAAATCAGCTTTATGGATCGACTGTTCGCCCCCGAAGACCTCAACGTCATGCGGTCGATCCGTGACTGTTTCAATCCCACCGGACGCTGCAGCCCCGGAAAAATGCTCCCGACATCGGCCGGTTGCGGCAATGAAAGCCTCATCAAACAGAAACCAGGCAGAAAAGCGGCCATGTAACCCCATTCCCTAACGATCTCATTCCCTAACGATCTCAGTCCAACACACGACGGGATCAACCTGGCATCTGTCAATAACGGCGTTCATTCCCAGGCTAAAAACAACTTTGTTCATTCCGCTCTGATCTGAAAGACCCACATGACTCATCCCACCATTCCGATTATGGGCGATGGCCTTCCCCCCGCATTACGCGAAATGCTGGGGTCGGATTTCGAGATTCTTGAATGGGACGAGAGTCCCCAGTCGACCGCACTGGCCCGGGCTGTCGGCCTCATCACTTATGGTCATCCCCGCGTGGATGGGCCACTGATGGACCGCGTTCCCTACCTGAAAATCATCAGCAACCACGGGGTGGGGGTCGATCATATTGATGTCGCTGCGGCAAAACAGCGCGGAATCCCGGTCGGGAATACTCCGGGTTGCCTGGATGCGTCCACCGCCGACATGACCATGGCATTAATGCTCGCCACGGCCCGCAATGTGGTGGTCGGAGATCATTTTGCCCGATCGCCTGAATTCACGCATTACGACCCCTCTCAATTAATCGGATACGAAGTTTCGGGAAGCACCCTGGGAATTATCGGACTGGGCCGAATCGGAAAACAGGTGGCCCGTCGTGCGCAGGCCTTCGAGATGAAAGTTCTCTATCACAACCGAAAACGAGACGAACAGGCCGAACGGGAACTCGGTGTAACTTATGCCCCCTTCGACGATCTGTTGCGTCAGTCCGATTTTGTCTCACTGAATTGTCCACTCACCCCCGCAACAACGAATCTGATCGGTCAGCGAGAATTGGGGTTGATGAAGACGACTGCGATCTTGCTAAACATCGCCCGTGGTCCCGTGGTGGATCATGACGCGCTGTTCACCGCCTTGAATTCCCGCCGCATCGCTGCGGCAGGACTCGATGTCACCGCTCCAGAACCCTTACCACGAAACCATCCATTGCTCGGCCTTTCGAACGTGGTCATCACCCCTCATCTTGGGAGTGCCTCGAATCGTACCCGTCAGCGCATGATGCAAATGACCGTCGACAATTTGCGCGCGGCCCTCAAGGGGAATCCGCTCCCTTGGGAGGTTTAATTTGCCGGATCCGCAGGTCAGTCACACCGGATCCCCCGGACGCTGATGCACATTCCCGGCAATCGACAAACAAGCCGGAACACCGGCCTTACATTCGACCTTGTTGACTGAATTCACTAAGTTATCAAATCACTACTTCACCCTCGGGAATCCTGGCGTCATGAACGACGAAATCCTGCAACAAATTCAGCAAGTCTACGGTGTTGAAAATTGGTCGGCCGGTTATTTTGATATCAATCCCCAAGGGCATATCATTGTGCGGCCTGCCAAAAACGATCCTCGCTATGTCGATCTGAAAATTCTCGTCGATGACCTGCTCACCAAGCAGAAATTACAACTTCCCCTCCTGATTCGCTTTCCTCAACTGCTCACCAGTCAGCTACGGACCTTGAGCAATGCGTACCAGACCGCGATTGCCCAGTATTCCTACGAAGGACAGCATTATCCTGTGTTTCCGATGAAGGTGAATCCCCGACGAGAAGTTGTCGAGGAATTCCTGCGTGATAGCAGCCGTTGTCGAGTCGGACTGGAATGTGGTTCAAAGGCCGAACTTTATGCCGCAATCGCTCAGGACCAGACTTCCGATTCGCTCTTGCTCTGCAACGGCTTCAAGGACGAGGCCTTTGTCAAGACCGCGTTGCTGGCCGTGCAGGCGGGCAAACGGGTCACAATCATTGTCGAAAAGCTGAATGAACTGAAAATGGTGATCAAGCTCGCCCAACAGACCGGGGTCGCACCCTGGATCGGATTGCGCGCCAAACTGTATTCACGCGGTTCAGGAAAATGGGCCTCGTCGGGTGGAGAATCGGCCAAATTCGGGCTGACCACGTCCGAACTGCTCGACTGTGTCCGACTCTTGAAAGAGACCAAACTTGACCATCGCCTGAAGCTGCTGCACTTTCATATCGGCTCACAAATTACTGATATCAAACGGGTCAAAAACGCGATGAAAGAAGCCGCCCGGGTCTATGCCAAGCTGCGACAGATCGGCTGCCAGATTGAATTCCTCGATATCGGCGGGGGATTAGGAGTCGACTATGATGGTTCACAGACGCGGTTCGAATCGAGCGTGAACTATACAGT
>JBIKZJ010000396.1:0-6036 GCA_044354755.1 Schlesneria sp.
ACACCGACGCAGGATTGTGCTCCTTGCGCAGTGCAATGAAAACCGGACTGACCACCTGGCTTCGCTGGAAAAAATGCAAAAGACAAATCGCACTGCTTCTCCGCAGACTCCAAAGCCGTGCCACCCGGCCGCTCTCCAAACACCCCGCGTCGGTGGAAGCAACGACTGCCAGCTAACACTCAGCCCCACCACCTATTCTTGAACTTCAAGCGACGGGTTGTCCGCTTTGGGGCAACCCGTCGCAAGAACCTTTTCTCACAACCACCAATTCGACGACTCCGGTTTGACAATCTCGTACCGCCAGACGAGCCGTCAAAGACGAAGACCACTGCTTTTCCGCAGACTCTAAAGCCGTGCCACCCTGATCCGGTCGTCCACAAACCGCTGGATGATGTCGCATTCTGCTCCAGTCAAAGTCGCACTCATGGCGGTCTGCTCTTGAGGTTGTTCGAGGAACA
Source organism: Schlesneria sp. (assembly GCA_044354755.1). Classification (GTDB taxonomy): domain Bacteria; phylum Planctomycetota; class Planctomycetia; order Planctomycetales; family Planctomycetaceae; genus Schlesneria. The sequence continues at coordinate 459 of JBIKZJ010000396.1, forward strand.
GGGCTGTTTCCTCGAAGCAGACAAAAAGGACCTGGTTGGAAATCGTACCGATGCTTGGTAAGCTTTCCCATCCATCGGCAAGGATCGAGGAGGTCATCTCATGCGGAAATTGAAGGGTTTTCTGCGGATTTCGGAGGCTGCTGAAGATCTCGACATCTCTCAGAATCCGCTGCGTAACTGCTAGTCGGCGGGCAAATGGGAATCGGCGGGCAAAATTGTGGCCACCCGGCATCCGGTCAACGAAGACCCTCGATTTTGCACGGCAGATCTCGATCTCTTGCTACAGAAGATGGAAAGACCGCCACGGCAGCGGAAAGCGAAATGATGGGTCGCACCGGGACAAATTGCTGCGGGCATAAGGGCACGAATGGAACCTCCACGCTGGAAAATCATCACTCCTTCGCAATACGAACATGAGCGAAATGCTCTGGAATTCGTGCGTGCCGGTTTGCCTGATCACGACCCCTATCGAGCCTGGACCAATTTCGAGTTCCAAACCCCTGACGGCGCAATCTACGAAGTGGATCTGCTTGTTCTCACCAAGCAAGGTTTCTGGCTCGTTGAATGCAAGGCCTGGCGAGGTCGCATTTCGGGTGATGTCGGGACCTGGAACTGCACGGTCGATAGCCATATTCGTACCGAAGACAATCCAATCCTGCTCGCCAACCGAAAAGCGAAAGCTCTTTCCGCACTCCTCAAAGCACATCCCGCTGCGGCAAAAGTTCGGTTGCCCTGGCTCGATCCGCTCGTCTTTCTTTCCGCAGAGGAAATGCAGTGCGACCTGACCGGCCCGGCTCGCAATCGAATCTGCTTGAAGGATCGACCAAACAAGGGGGATCAACCCGAGCGTCAGGGAATCCTTGCGGCCTTGATCAATCGAGATTGCCCCGGTGTCGAAGTAGATGCACGAGCAACCATCGACATCAAGGTTGCCAGAGCTCTCTCACAAGCCATGGATCGAGCGGGAATCCGTCCTTCACAGCGTGCACGTCGTGTGGGTGATTACATCCTCGGTGAACTGATCGCCGATGGGCCGGGATACCAGGACCGACTGGCCAAACACACGAAATTCGACGACGTTTATTGCCGAGTGCGACAGTACACCATCGCGGACGCATCGACCGAGGAACAGCGAAAGCACCTGCAACGGGCGGCGGGGCGTGAATTTCAAATCATCCAGACACTCGAACACAAAGGGATTCTGCCGGTTCTCGATTACAAAGATCATGAGAATGGCCCGGCACTCCTCTTCCGATACCTTGATCCCCATGCCATCCGGCTGGACCACTACCTGGCGACCAATTGCCACAAACTGACAACCGAACAGCGAATCGACATGCTGCGGCAGATTGCCGACGCCATTCGGTATGCCCACAGCAAACGAATCATCCATCGATCCCTTGGCCCCCAGAGTATTCTCGTCAGTCTGGTCAGCGATGCCGCCTCATCCGCACCACGACTCCAAGTCTATAACTGGCAGGTCGGTGTGCGAGACGCCGCATCAACCTCGGGTCGAGTCACCAACGTCGAAGATCTGGTCGAAGCACAAGCCTTTGTCTACATGTCTCCCGAAGCGATGTCTGACTCGCGGAAAGTGACCGAGGCATCGGATGTTTTTTCGTTGGGGGCGATCGCTTACCACCTTTTCGCTTCACGACCACCGGCTGGTAACCCGTCTGAACTGGCCAGGATCTTGCGAGAACAGAAGGGGCTGAGCATTTCGTCCGTTCTGGATGGAGCCGGACCCAAACTCGAAGAAATGATCCAGTGGAGCACGCATCCCGATGTGTTGACGCGCATCGGATCCGTCGAAGACTTTCTCTCGATGCTGGATGAGGTCGAAGACGAACTCACCGCGCCCACAGAAACCATCGTCTCGGACCCGCTCACTGCGAAGCGAGGGGACCGACTTCCGCATGGGTTCCTTGTCGAGAGCGTGTTGGGTCAAGGTGCCACGGCGCTCGCATTGCTGGCCAAGCGTGGTGACAAGGAAAACGTCCTCAAGATCGCACTCAACGACGAGAACAATCCGCGTCTGCACGAAGAAGCGGAAGCCCTGCGATCAATCCACAGTGAATTTATTGTCGCCATTGAAGACGAACTCGAAATGGGTGGCCGAACGGTGCTGGTGCTGCAAAAGGCAGGAGACAAGACGCTGAGCAGCCTGCTTCGGGAAGAGGGTGTCCCCGGCTTGGATCTGCTGGCCCGGTACGGCGATGACCTGCTTTCGGCCGTCTCTTCCCTGGAACGTCATGGTGTCGTACATCGCGATATCAAACCCGACAACATTGGGATTCGTTCGCTGACGAAACAGCGAAATCAGTTGATCCTGTTCGACTTTTCCTTAACCAAGGCACCGCTCGAAAACATCAAGGTCGGGACAGAAGGCTACAAAGACCCCTTCCTCTCGAATCGCAAGCCCGCACGGTGGGACCTGGCGGCAGAGCGTTATTCCGCAGCGATCACGTTATACGAAATGACGCTTGGTGCCGGGGTGCTTCCACAATGGGGAAGTGGGAAATCGGACGCGGCCCTGACGGACGAAGAATTGGTGATGGATGCAGAGAAGTTTGACGCCAGTGTGCGGGATGGGTTGGTCGATTTCTTCTGCAAGGCATTGCATCGGGAACCAAAAACGCGATACGGCAATGCCTACGACATGCAAACTGCCTGGCGGCAGGTTTTCAAAGATGCTGAACAACGGAAGATTACGACCGCCAGCGGCCAGGAAATCGAAATTGGCGTTTCGCTGGATCAAGCCACGCTCGGAACGCCGGTCTCTGCGTTGGGACTGAGTACCCGGGCGCGCAATGCACTCGAACGATCCAACGTCGTTACCGTGCGAGACCTCTTGAAATTCCCGATCAACGAGATCCACGTGATGCGTGGGGTCGGGAATCAGACCCGGCAGGAAATCATTCGGTTCGTCGGGCCATTGCGGGAAAAATTCCCGAACGTCGAAGCGGTCGTGATGAAGGATCAGACGTCACACGACGAATCAGGACCGCCAAGTCTAGAGTCGCTTCACCACCGGATTGTGGGTGTTCGACAAGCGAAGAAGGACGGGGAATGGAAAATTCGGGGGCGGCTTTTGGGGGTCACGGCACCGGAAAGTCAGGCAGCCAGTCACTGGCCCAGCCAGACAGAAGTGGCAGACTCGCTGGAGGTGACTCGTGCTCGAGTTGGTCAGGTCCTGACTGCCGACCGAACTCGCTGGAGCAAAGATCCACTCGTCACTGCGTTCCGACACGAATTGTGTGAGCAGATCCAGCGATTGGGGGGTGTGGTCGCAATTTCCGAGATTGTCGACCTGACGATCCTGCTTCGTCCCGCCGCCAACACGCCCGAGATTGCCCCGCAGCAGCGATTGGCAGCGGCCATTGCCCGAGCGGCGGTAGAGACCGAAGATCTGATGGCGCAGCGGCGTTTTCAGCTTCGTCGCGTTCGCAATCAGATCGTGGTTGCCTGTTCACAGGAATTGGCTGCCTACGCGGAAACGCTGGGGCAAGTCGCTGATGTCTTGTCTGCGAACGATCCATTACCGCCACCACTGCGCGTCTTCCAGGATCTCTACGAAGTGCCGCAGCCCCAACAGCCGCACGGTTGCCAGCCATTGAGTAATGAGCGGTTACTCAGTCTGGCTGCGGCGATGAGCCGTTCGGCAGCGGTTTCATCCCGCCAGGAACTTTATCCGCAGGGGATGGCCGCCGAGCGAGCATTGCGGCTGGGGATCGGGGCCTTGAGTGGCTTGGGGCTTGGTGACGCAGAAGTGGGACTGAGCGTCGAACAAATTCGAGATCGACTGCGTAGTCGATATCCGGCAGCCGAACCGCTCCCCAATCGGCCTGAACTTGATGAACTGCTGAATCGAGTCGGTCTCGATGTCCGTTGGAATGCTGAGACAAAAACATACCAACGTCAGGAGCCTTACCGGCTGGTGACATCGGGCTCGTCAATTCCGAAGCGGCGTTCGACCGCCATCAGTTCTCGACACGGCGAAATCACACCGGATATTGCCGAGGCGCGACAGTTCGAGGAACGATTACGTCATGCTTATGCTGATGGTGGATTCCTGGTGCTGACGGTGCGGCCCAGCCGGATGCGGCGATGTGAGGATGAACTGCTACGACGCTTTGGACTTTGTCGAGTCTCGTACGACGAGTTGCTCTTTTCGGCATTGCGAGCGGAAGCCAGGGATCTGGATATCGATTGGTCGATCATCGAACACGCCGATGGGGCCGAGCCGATGAGTCAGGATTGGTCGAACCTGTTGCATTTGACCGGACGGGTGGCACCGAAGATCGCCGCGGATTTGATGAATCGTGAAGGTCCGATTTTGTTGGTCAATCCCGGCTTGATTGCCCGGTACGACCAGATGTCGATTTTAGAAACGCTTCGAGACAACGTGGGGCACGATGTCCCCTGTCCGGGGATTTGGGTCCTGGTTGCAGCAGATGGACAAAGCGAAATGCCGATTCTTGACCATGCGGTGATTCCACTGATTACGTCGGGCCAGCGCGCCAAAGTTTCGGAAGGGTGGATCGACAACATTCATCGTGGTCGGGCCGAGCAATCGCTTGTTTCCGAACTCGCCGTTCAGAAAGCAGGTGACTGAGCATGGTCACCATCAAGACGCTGCTGCCTGAACTGAAACGACTGGTCACCGATTTGGCCGAGGATCTGCTCGGTCGTTCGACCGAGAACGCCGAGATCGACGCGGGGCTCAGGGAAGCATTCAGCCAGATTGAGAAAGGAGGCCGCACGGCGCAGCCCTTCGAGGTCTGGCGGGACGATTTTCTGGATCAAGTCGCCGTCGCCTGGGTCCTTGCGTGTGTGTTCGTCCGGTTCATGGAGGACAATCAACTTATTGACGAGTGCTGGTTGGCCGGAGCGGGCGAGCGGCGCAAGCTGGCTGAAGATTCCCACGAACTCTTCTTCCGAGAACACCCGCACGATACCGATCGGGAATATTTCCAGCAAGTCTTCCATGAAGTCGGCAAGATTGGTGCCGCCAAGGATTTGTTTGCGGAAGGAAAGACGCCCCTCTGGGCGGTAGCTCCGTCCGGCGATGCCGCGATGAAGTTGCTGAAATTCTGGCGTGAGCTGGATGGCGAATCAGGCCAACTGAGGCGTTCGTTTGACGTTGAGTCGGGAGATACTCGCTTTCTGGGTGATCTGTATCAAGACTTGTCGGAGCGGGCGAAGAAGAAGTTCGCGTTGCTGCAGACGCCGGTCTTCGTCGAGGAATTTATTCTCGACCGCACGCTGACACCTGCCTTGGACGAGTTCGGGTTGGAACAGGTGCGGATGATTGATCCAACCTGTGGATCGGGACACTTTATGCTTGGCGGATTTGCGCGATTATTTCGGGAGTGGTGTAAGCGGGAAAGCAATGAGATCAAGGCGGCACAGAAGGCGCTCGATGGCGTGTGGGGTGTGGATATTAACCCGTTCGCCGTGGCAATTGCCCGGTTCCGGTTGGTTGTGGCCGCTGTGCAGTCGTGTGGGATCAAGACGTTGAAGAAGGCTCCGGCGTGGAAGGTGCATTTAGCAACTGGTGATAGTTTACTTTTAGGGA
>JBIKZJ010000397.1:0-6023 GCA_044354755.1 Schlesneria sp.
TTCACCCTGGTTCCCAAACCGCTGCCGGACTCCTTGTGGAGTGTTCAAGAGTTTTTTGAACCAGCCAAACATCGGGGCCTCGCACTTGAGGGTTCCATGCACCGAAGGGAATTAGACAGAGGCGTACCATGATGGCGTATCATGATGGCGTATCACGATATCGACGAAACCCCCGATCAGGCAAGAACCCAATCGGGGGCATTTTATCGATCACATTTATCGGCACCAACGGAAATCACAGATGAACGTGAGTCGCCTGCAGAGAGGCTCTCAACGAACGATCAAGAGACCTCTTTGGACTTGGCGCGAGCCGCTGTCTTGGCCTCGGACTTGGCGACCCGAGCCGCTTCTTTTTCTGCACGGTCAACACGTTCGACCAGTTTCGTGGCCTTACCGATTCGGTCTCGTAGATAAAACAGCTTGGCACGGCGGACCTTACCATGTCGTTTCACTTCGATCTTGGCGATCTTAGGAGAATTGTAAGGGAACGTTCGTTCCACCCCTTCGCCCGAAACGATGCGTCGGACGGTAAATTTTTCGCGCGTTCCACCACCACGTCGGGCGATGACCACACCATTGAAGATCTGGATTCGTTCTTTGTCACCTTCCAGAATTCGCTGGTGGACATCGACGGTATCACCAATCTCAAAGTTGAGTGGTTCTTTGCGGAGATATTGGTCTTCGACCTGTTTAATCAGTGGCTTAATCATTGTTTCTTCCAATTCTCTGGGGCGAGTCGTCTCGCCATTGATCTCTGAGGCGAGCTTTCTCGCCAAGGACTTTTCATTTTCCGAGTTTTCCCCCGGCCCGAGTTTTTCCTCGGAAGAGGCAGGTCTGATCTCAACTCGGTCTCTCATTTCAGCAAGTCGCCGCGTTGACGGCGAGTTCGTTCAAGGCTTTGCTGGTGCCTCCATTCCGCGATCACTGCATGATTACCACTCAGTAAAACATCGGGAACAGCCATTCCGCGAAACTCGCGAGGACGCGTGTACTGGGGATATTCCAACAGTCCACTCTCACCAAACGAGTCATACTTACTACTGGTTTCGTCTCCCAGCACGCCCGGCACCAGACGAATCACCGTATCGATCACCATCATGGCAGGAACCTCACCCCCGTTACAAATAAAATCTCCCGCCGAGATTTCTAACGGTTGTAAACCCTGATTAATCCGATCATCAAATCCTTCATAACGCCCGCACAATAATAATAACCGAGGATACGTCGCCAGTTCCCGAACCAGTTGTTGATCCAGCTTGCGTCCCTGTGGTGTTAACATCACCAGCCGACCAGGTCCCTCGGCTTTCGCCTGAACCCCCTCAACACAGCCATAGACCGCAGGACAGGCCATCAACATGCCCGGCCCACCACCATACGGCGTGTCGTCAACCGATTTATGCTTGTCTGTCGACCAATCCCGGATATTCCACAACTGCACATCCACCAACTGCTTCTCGATGGCGAGCTTCAGCAGGCTTTGTTGCAGATAACTGTGAAACAGCTCTGGAAAGAGCGTCAGAACATCAAAACGCATGAGGACGCCAACACAATCCATTCACCAGAACACAATCCATTCACCAGAACACAGCGGAACACACCAACACGGCCGATCAGATCCCAAAACGGGCGAATCTACGGGTTCCATACAAGGGTGCTGATGTCGACCATCAGCCATCTCGCCAAACCCGGCTGATTACTCGGCCGCCGCCTCAGGTGCCGCTTCCCCTTCAGGAACTGCCGGAGCAGGAGCTTCCTTGATTTTCGGAGACTGCATCGGAGCCGGTGACGCAGCGGTCGTAAAGCTGTTCGTCTTGACTTTCTTAACGAGCGTGGCGACGCGATCGGACATGCTGGCCCCGACCGAAACCCAGTACTCGACTCGTTCAAGATTGACTTTGACGCGCTTGGATTTATCGGCGACCGACGTGTCGTACCAGCCGATCTCTTCGATCGCCTTGCCTTCACGATGAACGCGAGAATCCATCACGCAGATCCGATAGAACGGTCGATGCTTCCGTCCAATTTTCTTCATTCGAATTCGAACTGCCACTCAATGCTCCTTATTGCAGGTTACGTCGTTTAACGGTTTCGTTTCTTTTGCTTTTTCGCTTCTTTACGGGCTTTTTTACGCTTTTCATCCGCCAACTCCTGGTCGGCAGGACCCCGCTTTGATCGCTCTTTCGCCATTTGCAGTCCACCAGCAGGGTTCGCCATTCCCCCCTTGGCCAGATCACGAACCGCTTTCATCCGGTCCATCGCCCCCATGCCAGACATCTTCTGTGCCATTCCGGCCATGTTATGGAAGTCTTTGAGAATCCGATTCACCTCGGAAGGCTCAACCCCAGCACCACGAGCAATTCGGTGACGACGGCTGCGATCGATTTTGTCCGGATGAGTTCGCTCATAGCGAGTCATGGAACTAATCACCGCTTCAATCCGTGCCATATCCCCTTCGGCGTCAATATCCGGATTCGATTCCATCAGACCACCCAGGCCGGGAATCATTTTCATCAGATCCTTCAGCGATCCCATCTTTCGGATCATCTTCATCTGATCGCGAAAATCTTCGAGCGTGAACTTGCCCGCTGCCATCTTCGCCTGTTGACGCAGGACTTCCTCTTCGTCCATCTGCTCGGAAGCCTTCTCGAATAGCGTGACAATGTCACCCATCCCCAGAATTCGCCCCGCCATTCGATCCGGATGAAAGGGCTCAAGCTTGTCGAGTTGCTCACCCATCCCGATGAACTTGATCGGTACTCCCGTTACCTCTTTGACGCTGATCGCCGCACCACCACGCGTGTCGCCGTCGAGCTTGGTGAGAATCACACCGTCGAGTTCCAGCGCCTCATTGAAGGCCTTCGCACTATTGACGGCATCCTGGCCGGTCATTGCGTCACAAACCAGCAAGATCTGATCGGGCTGTACCCTGCGATCAATCTGCTCAAGCTCATTCATCAAACTTTGATCGACATGCAAACGACCCGCTGTATCGAAGATCACGACATCGACGCCCGCCTTTTGGGCGGCAGCCAAACCGTTGACGCACACTTTCAGCGGCGTCGTCCCGGCAGGAGCTTCACTGTAAACAGGAACACCAAGCTGCTCGCCAATGATTTTCAATTGTTCGATGGCGGCCGGGCGCTGCAAGTCAGCTGCCACCAGCATCGCTCGCTTACCCTGGTCTTTCAGCATCTTGGCAAGCTTGCCGCAGGTGGTGGTTTTACCACTCCCCTGCAGCCCGCACATCATGATTTTACCCAGTCGATCTTTACGCAAATGCAGCGAATGATCCGTTGGGCCCATTAACTCGACGAGTTGCTGATGCACGATCCCGATAATTTGCTGATCGGGACGTAGCGACTTAAGAACTGCATCACCGAGCGCCTGCTCTGTACACCGCTTAATGAAATTGGTGGCGACATCGTAATGGACGTCTGCTTCGAGCAACGCTTTACGAACCTGAGCTAACCCGTCCCGAATGTTGGATTCGGTCAGTTTACCACCGCGGCTCAATACCGAGAGCGCGGATTTCAGGCTGTTGGCGATACCTTCAAACATATCTGGCAATCTCGGGTTAAAAAGATCCGGAGCGTATGACAAGCACACGGCGTCGAGCAAACGACGATCCAGGCAAATTGCGCCCAGGAGCCGGAACGGCCCCACATCATAGAAAATTCCCGAGGCATTCGCAATGTCTCGAACCAAACTTTTCCCCGTGCGCGACGGGCGGGAAAAGCAAAACCCCGGGTGACAGCGGCCGAAAGGGGCTTCCGCGGCGTTTCGACTGCGATCGATCCATTCAAATTGTTTGCAACAAACGCGTTACGCTGGTTCCGGATCGGCCAGGCCCGCTTTCGGTCAGGCGAGCAATTCTTCGATGACCGTACCATTTTCCACAAGTCGGACCGGGCGGTTACCCCGATCCGGTATGGTGGTAGCAGGAGAAATCCCCTTCAAGTGATACATGGTGGCCAAAATATCTTCTGGTGTGACGGGACGATCCTTGACGAAAGCCCCGGTGGCATCGGAGGCTCCAATCACCGTTCCAGGCCGAATTCCGGCCCCCGCCAGCATCACGCTGTAGGCCTGCGACCAATGATCGCGCCCACCCCCTCGGTCAAGATTGTTGATTTTCGGGGTTCTGCCATGCTCGGTGAGACACATTACCAGCGTCTCCTCCAACAACCCCCGATCCTGCATATCTTTCAACAGACTACTCACCGCCGCATCAAAACCCGGCAATAGCTCATCCCCCAACCGGGTGAAATGATCAAAATGAGTATCCCAGGCGGTGTTGATGATCTTATATTCGTCCCAAAAGACCGAAACCACCCGGCAACCCGCTTCAAGCAACCTTCGTCCCGCCAGTGCGGCCTGACCGAATACGGTCATTCCGTAGCTTTCACGCAACGACATCGGTTCAAGACTGATGTCGAGGGCATCCCGGACTTTGGCCGAAGTCAGCATTGAATAGGCTTTTCCGGTAAAACGGTCGAGGCTTTTTCCCGCCAGATGTTCGGCCAGATGTCGCTGCTGGTCATCGAGTTGTTGAGCAAGAGTGCGCCGGATATTGAGCCGATCCAGCGTCAGCCCTGGTCGCAATTGGGCTTCCGTGGAAATTCGCAGCCGACTTTCTGGCGTAATCCCCAAGTTCGGGTCAGCCACTTCCACATTTCCTAACGCATCAAAAAACGAAACGCGTGAAACCTTTTTCGTCGCCGTCCCCTCAAATTCCGTCCAGACCGGATTATACCCATGCCCCAGAAAGGTGGCGTACGGGCCGGCGCGACGCACCAACTGGGAAAAGGCACTGAACTGCCACGGCAGACCGATATTCCGTGGAACATCCGCCGGCTCTTTTTTGCCGGCTCGATCTTCCAGATAATCGAGCACACTGCCAAAAAACGGGTGATGACGGGTATCAAACGGATTGGTTTCACTGGAAAAATCAAGTGCCGGTGCCCCCGAAAGGGTGTACAGGTTCGAGTGATTATTATGGCCATGCGTCATGGACCGGACGATCGCCATCCGATGTGCCAGCGCCGAGAGCTTGGGAAGCTGGTCGCAAATCGCAACCCCCGGAACCGAGGTCGCTGTCGCCCCCCATTGGCCGCGAATTTCCGCCGGGGCGTCGGGCTTCGGGTCCCAGGTTTCAAATTGCGAGGCGGCCCCCTGCAGATACAAGAGCAGAATGTTTTTGGCGCGACCAAACGTGGCAGGTTGCAAAGTCGATTCGGCAGCGGGTAATGATTCGTGGAAAAGGAGTTGCGGCAAACCAAGTCCAGCCGCACCAATCCGCATCACCTGCCGGCGATCGCATAAGCCATTGAATGATAAGGAAGATCCGAGAACACTGAGCATCGCTTACCTCGTAAATGTATCGCGTCTGCCTTATTGTGCGGATTGAGTGACTCGACGTAAAGCTGGCTTGTGACAAAAAGCACGTTTGTGACAAAAAGCAGGCTTGCGTCAAAAAACCGACGCGAAGTGGGAATGGTCCATCGCGGATCAAATCTCACCCGAAATTGTTGAGGAAAACCGTTCCATGGACGTTCAAGAACAATCGGACAATACCGCGACGGCAGACATCAGCCATTCCGCAGCCCAGGTGCGAGATTGGCTCACAAAAGAGCTGGCCGAGGAACTGCGGATCGATCGCTCGCGGATTCGTGCCGATCAACCGATTCTCTCGTTCGGAATTGATTCGGTGCATATTGTATCGTTGATGGCCAAGCTGGAAGACTGGGGCGGGTTTCGGTTTTCTGGTAACCCTCTGGAAGACCACGAGACCGTTGCAGCGTTATCGAATTATGTTGCAGGACTGATCCGCAAATAGAAACGACATCATGAAGGCCCGACAGGAATGATGCCAACACCGCCAGCCAGCGTGGCCGAGCCCCCTTCCCGATCTGTTGATTGGCCCCGCTTTCTGACCGTCCTGGTCGAGTTGCTGCTGATCGCCACGGTCATTTTTCTGTTCGAGATCGAGCGAAATCGACATCTCTTTCCGGTGATTTGCTTTC
>JBIKZJ010000398.1:0-6021 GCA_044354755.1 Schlesneria sp.
CAGAGGATTCATGAAAGCACCTTTGGCATGAACATTAATAAGAGCAGATCCTGAGGAGGATCGTTATTTCTGGTATTCCTGCAGACGACGCCGAATCCGCAAGATCAGTTCGGCATCGTTGGACCTTGTGACGTTGAGGCTCTCGACGGCGACCTGCTGGGCTTCCACGAGTTGACGATTTTCCGCCAGGGACTCGGCAAGTTGCAGCAAAAACTCCGGTCGTTTGCGTTCAGTCAGCATTACCGCACGGCGAGCCGATTGAATCGCACCGTCGAAATCCCGCTGTTTTTGGAGTGATTGACTCAATGCGTCACTCGCATCCGCATGCTGCGGATCGATGGTCACCGCCAGGCGGAATTGGTCACTGGCAGACTTCCAGCTTTCCATTTTCATGCAGGCCAGCCCCCACTGGAAATGAAGTTTCGCTTTGAACGGCTCCATTTCGTCGGCTTGCTGGTAGTGCTCGATTGCCGAGGCGTATAGACCGTCATTGTATGCCAACCAGCCGAGCATCCCTTCTCCATACGCATCGTCCGGGTCGAATTGGCGTACCGCTTCCAAGTGTTCTACGGCCCGAGTTTTTTGACCAAGCGTCGCATAGACAGCCCCCAGCTTGCCGTGAGCCTGCGCTTGATCCGGCTTTAAAAGCAGAATCTTCTCGAGCGTAATTGCGGCATCGCGGTACTGCTGCTGACGAATCTGTCGGGCGGCAACCATCGACTGCACATCAATTGTGCTCCGGTCGGCCAGTACCGCTTTCAACTTCGTCTCAACATCCGGATCCGATTGGAAACGAAGTGCTTCCCGGTAAGCATCGGCTGCAGCCAGATGTCGAGAGTTCTGCCGCCTCTGATCGCCCTCATCGTTCCAGTGGTGGTAGAGCGAGTTTGACAGCGACTTGGCTAAGCGAGCGTTTTCGTCGCCGGGCTGTTTTCTGTGCCATTCCCAAAGGACTGTTTGGGTTGCCATGGGATCAATCCGAATCTGGTGTTCGTACGCCATGACGGGAGCGACGTACGTATCCTTCGTGGTGTCAAAATAAACCTGAATCTTTCGATGTGCAGGCATGTGACACGCGACACACTGATGCTGAACCCCGGTTGGCAATTGTGGTCGTGCATGGCAAGCGGTTTCCTGATGACAACTTGTACAGGACTGGGTCGCCTGCGCCTCGATCTCGGACGCAGCTGCTGAAGAATGATGGGGGTCATGACAGGTGATACACGTCATCGAATCACTCTGCTGAAAGCACTTGCTTTCGCGTAAGGATTGAATTTGATTGGCCACGTGATTTTCTTCGGGATATCGACTACTCGTCGTCTTGTAGGACTCGTCGAGTGGTTGTCCGGGTCGATACGAGTAGGCGGGGCCGCGGTGTTTGATCGCGTTGCTGTGACATTGTGTACAGACTTCGATCAGCCGTTCACGGGACAATCGTCCGGGATGCAGGATTTCGGCACCGGATTGTTCATCGGGATACATTCGATGGAAATCGACGTGTTGCTGAGCCGGTCCATGACAACGTTCGCAGGTCACCCCCAGGATCGCGTGATCTCGTTTGAATCCGTTTTGAGTCCCAGGGAGATGTTCCATCCATGTGGTATGGCACTCGAGGCATCGAACGGACATGGGGCGAGAAAAATCTCCGCCGCTATCGGGATTATAGGTGCTGATCCCCCATTCCTGCTGGGGATGAAGCCAGGCCACAGGAAGTTCATACAGAAAATCCCCCTTCCAGGAAAAGTAGACCTCGTCGTTGGGGGGCGAGCCATACTGGAGGTCAATCCGCGCAGTGCTGCTTCTGACACCCGCCGATGTCGACTGAATCGCCGTTTGAAAAAATCCCTCTTTAGTCTTGGTCATTTCAAACTCAATTTGCGGTTCCCGCGATGGAACTCGTCCTTGTTCGGTTAAGAAAGCATGGGGCATTTTGTCCGCTTGTGGTTCACGACAAGCCAGAAAATGCTTGGTCTGGATAAATTCAGCGACCCGTTCGCGGTGACAAGCGGCACAGGCCTCTGGCCCCACATATCCCGAGGTTTTTTCGAGCGGGCCTGTTAGTTCGGTGTGGCTCGACGTTGCAGAGGCGATGGTCACATCCAATTTTCCCTGTTTTTCTGACCCGCTCCAAAACCAATACCTAGCGGCGAGCGAGCTCAGCAGCAGCATGCAGGCAACGGAATTCACAGTCCCGCGAACAGCGCGGGCGTTCGAGTGTTGAGGATTCGCGGATGGCGATTCGTTGGACATCAATACCTGCTAACGCGGGGACCAGCCGTGAGTCGCTCCCGCAATCATCGAGTCGGTGAAACAACACGTCAAAATGGAATTGGATGATTCGAGCGATTTGATCGTTGCAAAAAACCGAGATCTCAGGATGCCTTAACCATTCGCCAGATGTTATAACGTTTTTTACCCTTTGCGACGAAGTCCTCTTTCCGTGATTCTCTAGCGACGGTCTTGATTCATGAGCTGGTTTCAAAAAGCAGCAGGCTCCCGCGTGAACTCGGTACACACTCCATCATGCAGCCAACAGACTCGAGGTCCATGGCGAATGCGGCGCTGGGCGATCGCCGCAGGTCTTTTTGCAGTGATTGCTTTGATCGCATTTCCACGGGGTTGGCTGTTATGGCAGCTTTACTCGGCCCGCAACGAGTTATCGTCAGGAAATGCCCCGTTGGCAATTCCGCGACTGCAACACGCCATCAATTATGCCCCGCAATCCGCCGAAGCTCATTACCGACTTGCCGTCGCACAGCGTCGCGCAGGACATTTGGATCAGGTGCTGAAGCCACTCGAATCCGCACAGAAGCTTGGGTGGAACAAAGAGGATATTGAACGACAGACGCTGCTCTCGATTGCTCAGAATGGCGAGATTGATTCGGTGAATTCCCGCATCAAATCGATCATGGGGCGTGGTGCCAGCGATGAAGCGGCCGAAGAGATCTACGAAGCGCTGTCGATCGGCTTTCTAAAAACGTATCGACTGAAAGAAGCTTGGGATTGTTTGAATTTTTGGAGCGAATGGAAGCCGAAGGCGATCTTTCCCAAGTATTGGCGTGCCGATATCTGCCGTCGAATTGATAATCCGACCGCGGAAGAACAGGAATATCGAGAAATTCTCGCAATCGATCCCCGTCATCTCAACGCACGCAGTCGACTGGCCGAAGTTTTGAAAGATTCGAATCGGATTGAAGCCGCCGCACGCGAGTTTGAATTGGGACTGGTTCAAGCTCCGAATCGCCCCGATTTCTTGATTGGTGCTGCCGAATGCGAGCGACGACTGGGAAACATCAACAAAGCGATCCCATTACTACAACATGTGATGACGCTCAATCTTTCCACCGTCGAACGTGCCACGGCGCTGTCGCATCAGGGGCAAATCGAAGCCGATGCGGGGCGGTGGGCCGACGCGATTGGGAATCTTGAAAAAGCGGTCCAGCTGGATCCCGCCGAGGCGTCAATCTGGTTCGCACTGTCTCAAGCCTACTCGTCCAGTGGTGAGCTGCAAAAATCGCAAGAGGCACTGGAACGATCGAAACAAGTTCGCTCACAGCGAGAACGAGTGGAAGAGATTGCCCGGATTCTTGTCGATCGACCGGGCAATGCCGACTTGCGATACGAAGCAGGCAAGATTTTCATCGACATGGGAATGAAAGAGGATGGTGCTGCATGGCTGCAGACCGCTTTACAGATGCAGCCAACCCATCCGCAGGCCCGCGAGGCACTGGAAACCTATTTACACGATCGAGAAGTTGGGAGTAGCGGCCAATCGAAATGACCTCTGATCATCCCAGATCAAGTCTTGGTCCTGCTCTTTCACACGAAGAGGTCCCTCTGCGTTTTCACGCGAAGAGGCACCCCGAGTTATCATGCTAAGAGGCCGAGGCAGACTGAACCAATGATCAAAAAACAGCAAAATCCAATCTGCTGTTTGTGTTTTTGATCACCCCGCAGCTTGGCGATTCCGCAGAGAAGTTACTCAACCAAAATGAATTCAAACACATTTTTTTTGCCATTTTTATCAACGGCAGCGGTCAATTTGCTTTCCTCAGGCTTCGAGTATTTTGCGGGAATTTCACTTTTGGGAACAAGATCCTTAGCGACTCCTCCCCCCGAAATTTGCATGTTCTTCATATCATCGGGTTTGACGTTTTTGATATCGACTGTGGCTGCATTGCCGGCCATCTTCAAGATACCGACCTTTGCCAAGCCGACGGGAACTCCCGGTCGGCCACCCGTTGTCATGCGAAACTTTCCGTCATTATCCGTGAAACCGTTCGCCATTTGGCCTTTTTCGCTGATCATCGTCACGGTGGCACCCGAAAGGGGCTTCCCTTTGAAGAGTACGGTGCCGGTCACGGGAGCCAGCGCCAACGTGTCTGAAGAACCGCAGCCACACAAGCTGGTGATCACGAGCAGAGACAAAAACCTTGAAAGATGCACGCTTGAAAGCTCCGCAAAATAACAATAAATCAAAATGGACGAATTCGTCCACCAAGTCTGAAAGTACCTGGTGGACGAGCGATTTCAAATGATTAAGCCCATACCAAACGAAAACGATTAGAATTCGCCTACCGTATTACCATCAGCACGACCTCCGATGCGTTGATACGTGTTGTAGTCAATGTTCTCGCTGATGAACCGGACCGAGCCATCGACCAGCAGGAACTGAGCACCACCCACATGCTGGGATCGGAAGCCCCATGAGTAGTTCCAGTTACACTGTGCCGTACAGGCAGGGTTGGTAATTCGCTTGGAATTGGGACAAGTGTTCATGTTGTTCAGTGGTACGGATGTGGAAGAATGAGCATTCGCACCCTGATTATAATCCCAGAAGTGAGCGTTGTGGTCATTACAATCGGAGAGGATTTCTCCCACGAAAATCACGTTAGAAGTCCCATCGCTAACCTTCGCCATGTTGATCGATCCACCGAGGCGACCAAACATTCCCGAAAGCTGACTGGCAGACAACGTGTTTCCATGGTCCGCAACCCCAAGATTATCATAGTTCACACCCTGAACCAGCCAAGTATTGCAATTTCCGTCACAAGAGGGAGTTCGTTGTGACCCCAAACTGCCACCATAACTGGCCTGACTTGGATCATCCAGCTTATTCGAGTTATCGCTGGGACACCGAGAAAACGGTAATACCGTCTGTTGAACCTGTTTACCGTTTGGCAATAGGGACTGGTAAGCGTTGTTGCGTCCTGCGGCGACATCTGCAGCGGTGGGACTGAAGTTCATCGCATTAAACAACGGTGCCTGATCCACGAAGGGAAGAATTCGAGGTTGCCAGCCAATACCGGGTGGTACCGCCCAGTTTTGACCCGCAATCGGGAACATTTTGTAAGTGTCATGGTAGTTGTGCAGTCCTAAGCCGTATTGCTTCAGATTATTCTTGCACTGAGTCCGACGGGCTGCCTCACGTGCCTGCTGCACGGCAGGGAGCAGAAGTGCGATCAAAACCGCGATGATCGCAATGACCACCAGCAATTCAATCAACGTAAATCCCCGCAATTTACCGCGATACCTTGTCATGCGCGATTCCTCCCGAAATGTGAAAAAAACCAAAAAGTAGAGCCGAAATGGCTTAGAACTCAGCGAAATCAGACAAACATAACAGTGTTGAAATCGGATTCAGTTCAGGGAAAACAGCGAGAAATTAACAACGAACCGTCGAATGAAATTTGAGTGATCGTCGAAGAGTCGCGTAAGGGTATGCGTGATTTTGTCGACACTCAAATGTAACTGCAAGGATAAAATCGGAATTTGATGAGTTTTTGATGAAGAATCTTGATGCAGCCAGAACACATGAGATGCGATCGCATCCTGATTTTCGAGGCAATCGCCATTTTCGGATCAAAATCAGCTGTCTATTTCGTGGTCCATTCTCTAAAAACAGCGTTTGTCGATGATTGAGAATGAGAAACGCCGCAGAAAATCCCCTCGTTACCCGCTGAGAAACATCGCCATGCCAAAATTGGGACTCTCATCAAGGTCGATAAATAAGCGAGGAAT
>JBIKZJ010000399.1:0-6010 GCA_044354755.1 Schlesneria sp.
GTTCGGGTCGAGTCGGATTGACAGATATCGGAGCCTTCGAGAGCCAGGGCTTCACCCTCGCGACAGTGGCCGGCAGTACACCCCAATCAACGATCGTCACGACCCCGTTTACAAATCCACTCGTAGTCGCCGTCACCGCCAATAACCCTGCGGAACCGGTGAATGGGGGAGTGATCAACTTCAACGTACCGTTAATCGGTGCATCAGCCACCTTATCGAGTTACTCAAGCTCCATTATTACAAGCCAGGCGAGCGTGATCGCAACGGCGAATGGGCTTGCTGGATCCTATGACGTGACAGCAGCGACTGACGGAGCAACTTCATTCAACTTCTCGCTAACGAACATTGCGCAGGTGGTTCTCAGTGGCTTGGGTAATGTCGTGACCTATATACAAGGAGGTAGTCCGGTTGCGGTTGCTCCGACGATCGTAGTCACGGGAAATCTCGGCCAGAATATTGCCAGTGCAACGATTGTTTTTTCTAACGTGCAACTCGGCGATCGGTTTAGTTTCGACAATCAATTTGCATTGCAACATACGTATGTTGAGGACATCCCAAATCAAACCGCCACCTTGACACTGACCGGTGTGGATACGCCAGCCAACTATCAAACGACACTCCGTTCGATCCTGGTCTGGAATGTCGCCAGTATCCCGAGTACCGCACTGCGGATCGCGACATTCACCGCGTTTGATGTTTTCGCGAATTCGGGGAGTGGAACCCAGACGATTGCTGTGACGCTGGTGAGTCAGCCGCCGCGATTATTTAATATCGAGACAACACCCATCAATTACGTCGCAAACTATCCTTCGTTCCCGCCACAGCCGATTTCGGCGACACTGCAAGTCACAGACCCTGACAGCGACAATCTGACCAGTGCGATTGTTCAAGTGACCTCAGGATATCAGAATGACTTGAACAGCCATGATCTGTTGACATTCACTGCTCGGTTTGGGATCAGTGGTCTGTTCGATGCCGTGACAGGAACATTGACGCTTTCTGGGATCAGCAGCGTCTCGAACTATCGAGCGGCGCTTCAGTCCATCACATTCAGCACATCGGGTCCGGGTACGACGGGAACCACACGCACCTTATCGATTACTGCGTATGACGATACTTTGCCAACTCCGTTGGCAAGCAATACCGTGACGCGAAACGTGAGCTTGACGCTGAGTGTCGCACCGCCAACACTGAGCGGATTAGGCGGAACAACCACGTTTGTTCAACTTGGTAATAAAGTCCCCATTGCCAATTCCCTCGTCGTCACCCAGCCCAATGGCCTGAATCTGGCGAGTGCAACGGTGAATTTGACGAATCTGAAGCCTGGTGATCGTTTCGAGTTCAGCAATTCCTTTGCTTTGCAGCATTCGTTTGTTCTGAGTGGTGATCAGACCTCGGCCGTTTTGACCATCACCGGGTATACATCGGCAGCAAATTACCAGACCACACTGCGGTCCGTCACCTATTGGAACGTCGCGGGTGAGCCGGATTACACACCGCGAACCGCGACCTTTACGATCTTCGATCCGACCGGCCAGTCCGATTCGGGAGTACAAAACTTTAAAGTGGCTCCGGCAAATCAACCACCGGTCCTCTTCGGGATTGAATCAACTCCACTAGTCTATTCGGCAAATCACCCCGAATTCCCACCACAGCCGATCTCAGACACCATTGCGGTGATTGATCCAGACAGCAATACCCTGACCAGCGCCACAGTCCAAGTGACTGCGGGATATCAAAATGACGTTGATGGTCATGATCTGCTCTCATTTGTCGATCGGTTTGGTATCACCAGTACGTTCGATCCCTTAACCGGAACATTAACCCTGGCTGGGTCAAGCAGTGTGTCGAACTACCGCGTCGCGTTACGATCGATTTTATTCAGTGCTTCAGGGTCGGCCATCTCAGGCGCAACACGAACATTATCGATCGTGGCTTATGATGCTACGATACCAATCCCACTCTCGAGCAACACCGTGACGCGGGATGTGAATGTCATCACGACCAATGTTTCGCCCGTACTGTCAGGATTAGCAGGGACTGCAAATTACCTCAAAGGGGCACCACCACTGTTGATTGCACCAACCCTGCAGGTGGAGGATGCGGATAGTACTGTGTTGTTTGGAGCCACGATCTCGTTCACCAACTGGCAGGGGGGTGATCGCTTGGATTTCTGGAACCAGTTTGCGCTGCAGCATACGTTCACGGAGGATCTGGTGACTCATACGGCCAGCCTGACACTGAGTGGCAAGAGTTCACTTGCGAATTACCAGATTCAACTCCAATCGCTTGGGTTCTATTGCCTTGCGGGAAACCCTGTTCTCTCGGCGAGACACCTCAGCATCGTCGTGAATGACGGTTATTCAAACAGCAACACCGTGACGGGAGACATCACCGTTTCTACGTGATCATCTTCGAAACCGACAGACATCACCGCGCACTGGGTCCGTCAGTGAACCAAAGTGCGCGGTGTCGTTTCGTTCGATCGCTCGCCTCAGAAAGCCACCGTGATGGCTCGGAATATCGCGAGAATCATCGGGAACTTTTTTTGGGGAAAATAATTCTGCACGTTGGTTTTCACGCGGGGAATGATCTTGTGTACCTGTTTCGACCGAATCTTCGGGTCGGTGATACGCTGCGGAAGTTGTTGCCACAGCGCGATCGTCACCTCTTGGTAGCAATCGTCACGATCGGCGGGTGAGTTGATTTGGTGGTCGATGATCTTACGCACCTGCGATCGGATGGTCGCCTCAATAATTTCCCAGCCCAGATTCCGGACCTGCATACATTCGCTTGTCACAAGCCACGGTGAGACAGCGCGGATCAAGTCGTCATTGTCGGAATGGCTCATGGTGGATTAAACCTCTCTGTTTCACCGCACCAGGTACGCAACAACTTGTGCCGTGAAAAAACTTGTACAGTGAAAAACTTCGTCACTGACTACCTGTTTGATGGGGGCCGTTTTATCCGAAGTCCCGAAAACTCCGCAGTTGTCTCGTGCCCATTTCCAGGAACTTCGACAACAACTCCCCGTGCGCGTCTCGACCGCCGAAGCACGCGAGCGGGTCCGGGAAGTTGAGTCGACGCTGCAGGGCAAGTATGGTCTGGAGCGAAAAACCTTACTCACCCCCACACAGCTGACTCGCAACAAGAGTGCCTGGAAATCCAAGGACCATCGTTTGATCTCACCCTGATCCGGACACCTGTGGGGGGCCCGGTTAGCCCCAAGCCCCGCCAGTAATGCGGCCACATCCCCACCCGACCAAGCACTTTTCCGACGATAACTTGAAAGAATTCGGATCGGTGATTGAAAACCCCCGAAAGTCGGGTGTATGGTGACAAATACAGAGGGAGCAAAAGCTGCGTTGACTCTAATGCCCCCTCAACTGGCCCTATAGCCGTTAAAATCCACCCTTCTTGACAGGGTCACGTGGTCGATTGCCGCCTGAAATCCTGTTGCAGAAATACTCTACGTTGACATGAATTCATGAGAAAACTACAGTCCTTTCCGCCGCGGCCTCCTTGTCACGGTGGGCCGAATAATCCCATGGACTGGGTATGAATCGCAGCATGATGCACGCGTTGACCAATTGTGAAGCTCGTCTTGTCAGGGGAAACACCTGTCGAGTTGTGTGGTGGGCATGGATGGTCGTGATTGGCGTTGGTTGTGCGGGTTGTTACCAGCAGACCGTGGTGCCTCCAACGACATCGATCGCCCCACCGATACGGCCCGTACCTGTGATCCCTCAACAACCAATCGAGCCATACGTCCCACCGACTTATCAGCCAATTGAACCGATTACCCGAAGCAACCCCTGGAAGCCCGACACCGAAGCGCGAGACTGGAACTCGATCGTGCTGCACCATACGGCGGCCAGCACTGGTAGCGTTGAAAGTATTCATGAAGAACATTTAAAGCGGAAAGACAAAAGCGGAAATCACTGGCTGGGAATCGGTTATCACTTCGTGATTGGTAATGGAAATGGAATGACCGATGGTGAGATTGAACCGACGTTTCGCTGGCGGCAGCAATTGCAAGGAGCACATGCTGGAGTCGCGGAATACAACCAGCGGGGAATCGGCATTGTCCTGATTGGAAATTTTGAAAACGAACCGCCAACCGAGTCCCAGACCCGTGCGATTAAACAGCT
The DNA here is from genome assembly GCA_044354755.1 of Schlesneria sp. GTDB lineage: Bacteria > Planctomycetota > Planctomycetia > Planctomycetales > Planctomycetaceae > Schlesneria. The sequence continues at coordinate 4,152 of JBIKZJ010000399.1, forward strand.
GGTCGGGACCCTGAAGCAAGAATATGGAATTGTGGAAAGCAAAGTTGTGGGACATGGTGACGTGAAGGCGACGGAATGCCCTGGAAAGCTGTTTCCGATGAATGATGTCCGTGACAGTCTGCCCTCGAAAAATGAGCAGGCCGCGTTGGATCATTCACCAGTCTGGCTCGCAAGAACACCTCAACGGTCTTCACAAGTGGTTTTGCATCAAGGGGTTTCGCAAGTGGTATTGAGATCTGGCCCTACGGCCACGCCCTGGAATTATTCGTCTGGAGATTCGCGGAAATGAACGAACGCTCCTTTTTTGATTTTGATTCTCAACCGGATGACTCGGATCGGTTCGAATCGACCCCCTGGGGACGTCGGTTTGAGAATTCGACTGGTCCAATCCACGACAGTCTAAATCAAGACCGTGTAAATCAAGACCGTGTAAATCAAGACCGTGTGATCGAAGGGACCTTCGATGCCGATGAACTCCCGACACATGGCGAGATCATCGAACTAATCGAAACACTGCATGCGAGTGAATCCAGCCCGTTTCTGGCTCGGGCCACGACCGACCGGCCCCATTTGATTCATCTTCCCGAACACTACGAAGCGGGATATGCCTATCCTCTGGTCGTTTGGTTTCATGGCGACGGCTCGTCCGAAGCCGAAGTCGCTGAGGTGATGCCGAGTATCAGTGAACGAAATTATCTGGGGCTGGCGTTACGCGGAAACGTCGTCGCTGGTGAGGGGTTTGGCTGGTCCGTCTCAGGAGAGCCGTTTCAAACGCTGGTCGATGATGTCGAGTCACTCGTTCTTGCCATGCGGCGTCAGTATCACATTCACAGTGAGCGGATTTACTTGGCTGGCTTTGGGAGTGGTGCCTTGGCCGCGATGGAACTCATCCTGAAAAAGCCGGAATGGTTCGGTGGGGCCGCCTGTTTCTGTGGCGCGTTCCCGGAACTGCATATCCCCAAACGCCGACGACGCGAATTGCGGAACAAACGGGTCTTGCTCGCGACCGCCGCGAATTCTCGCACCTGCAAGGTGGGGGATGTCGTCGCAGCAGGTCGCCTCTTGTATTCGTCCGGGATGCAAATCGGCACGCGGGTCTACCAGGATGCGGGGTCAGCCCCTTCCAGTAAGATGCTGAGTGACATGAATCATTGGTTCATGGACGATGTCTGCTCACCCGTCCTTTAGGCCGGGTCGTAGGGGCTGGATTGACGTATCAAAGTCCGTTCGAACAGGGGCGTCTGGACCATGTTCTCAAAAAAGGGTTCTCCAAACAGGGGGCTTCTGGTCCACGCGACATCGTGAAGGCTTTTCACGGCGATGGAATCACGCTACGCTTCGCGGCCCGTCAGATTGCCTCTCGGCTGTGCAGAAAAGGGAGGCAATCCCCAACGAATTTCGCGAATCCGCGATAAAACGATTTGAACCTGCTTCCCTCGGCTCGCTCGATGCGCTTTAATCTCAGTGCAGAATTTGCGGTGAGAAGTTCGTCTTCACGAAATCTGCCTTTACCAACTGCCGAGGTGAAGTTTTTCCTTTTCCGATTGATCTTGCACTGATATGCTCATCACTCTGATTGGCTACCGTGGAACCGGAAAAAGCACACTGGCACCCCGGTTGGCTTCGCGATTGAATTTCACTTGGGTCGATGCCGATGTTGAGCTGGAAAACGTCACCGGACGCTCGATCCGCGAAATCTTCGCCACCGATGGCGAGCCTGAGTTTCGGCGGATGGAACGGGAAGTTCTGCTGCAACTGCTGGGACGTGATCGACTGGTCATCGCTGCAGGTGGCGGGGCCATTCTGAACGAGGCGACCCGACACGATTTTCGTCAGGCCGGGCCCGTCATCTGGCTGCA
>JBIKZJ010000400.1:0-5998 GCA_044354755.1 Schlesneria sp.
AAAACTTCCCACTGCCACCGCCTGGGTCGAGTTAGTCCAGGATTTCGGCAAATTATTCGCCACCGTCGCCGGTCATCCACAAACGATCCGTGCGACACGCAGTCGAATTTCTGGCTTTCCTCACCGCATGCGCCCCCCGAGTCCGCGAGTTATTGCCATCTTCTGAGTAGCATCGATTCGAGAAAATCGGACGGAGGCAAATTCACGATCCCCTCGCTGGTCGAAAAATCAACGAGGTAGGGCTTTTCGTTGGCCTTTTTGCCACTTGATCGCGTTCTCATGCGTTTCCCGGCAGCGCGACCACGAAAAACTTGTGATTCCGTGCCCCTTGAGATGTTTTTGACCCTCCCGCTCCGTCGTCATTAGCCTTACTGACACGGCAAACCGAAATTATTTTAGTGTCCTCTAGGTCTGTCTGCATTAGTGTCCCCTAGGTCTGATCGCAATTCCATCCGACGTTCACCCCGTTGGGGTTCTGGGATGTGTTCGTGCCGGTTTCCAGGGGCTTACGCACCCTGGCTATTGACTTACGTCCCCTTGGGACTGGGAATAGCCAAGGAACCGCCAGAGGGGTCCCCATCCGTGTTGAAGTTGCCTCTCACGATGATCCTACTTGCGGTAGGGACGCCCAAACAGCATCCGATCTCGCAATCCGGCTTCAAAACAACGTACCCCGGGACCGATCAGAAAAATGGCGCAGACCATGGGGACACCTAGGCAACACGGTGCTGAAAATGAATGCGAAGGGGCTAAAAGGCCTGGGGGCAAGGAAGTGGAAGAGGCAAAATCCCCTTTTCTGTGTTGGTATTCCTGGCGTCCCTGCGTCTTTGCGTCTTTGCGTTGAATCTGTCGTTTGCGTTTAACCTGCGTCCCCTGTCAGGGTGACACGGCTTCGGAGTCCTCGGAGACGCAGTGATCTTCGTCTTTTACAGATCGTCTCGCGACAGGGCATCGTGAGACCGGAATCGTCGAATTTGTGGTTGCGGGTATCGCGACGTTCGGTACTGCTTGTCCCAAAAGCGGACAAGCAGTGGCACGAAATTTAATAATCGGTCGGGGGGCGTTGGTGGAGTTCGCAGTCAGTCGTGGCTCTCCACCGACACCGTGTCTCCAGTCTCTCCACGCGGAATCGGTGGAGAGCGGATTTTGCTCTGGAAAAGCTGACGACGAACCAAGTCGGGTTTGTCGCCAGTCTGTGCGTTCTGCTCTCGCAGCAAACGGCCGCCATCATCCATTCAGGCCCGTTAGTGCGCCGGTGCTATCGCCGAGGAAGGGAACATTCACATCCATTCGTTCTAGCATCGAAAGCCACAGATTGCTGACGGGGGTCTCTTTTGGGTATCTGAGGTGCCGACCGGTACGGAGCGTTCCTCCGCCGTGACCTGCCAGCAGGACTGGCAAATCGTCGTGGTTGTGGGCGTTGCCGTCCGAGTTGGCGCTGCCATAGGCGATCAGGCAGTTGTCCAGCAGTGTCCCTTCTCCTTCGGGAATCGCTTTCAATTTTTGCAGCAGGTATGACAACTGCGTGACGTGGAACGTGTTGATGTCCCGGATTTTTTCTTTCTTCTTCACGTCGTTGCCGTGATGCGAGAGCTCGTGGTGTCCTTCGGGGACGCCGATGAATGGATAAGCCCGGTTGCTCCCTTCATTCGTCAGCACGAACGAACAGACGCGGGTGAGGTCCGACTGGAAGGCCAGAACCATCAGATCGCACATCAACCGGATATGTTCCTGGAAATCGCCGGGAATTCCCGCAGGGACCGGGAAATCCGGGGTTTTCACTTCGGGAAGCGATGCCGAGCGTGCGATCCGTTGCTCGATGTCGCGGATCGAACTGAAATACTCGTCCAGCTTCCGCTGATCCGTTTTGCCGAGCTTGCCAGTCAGGTCCTTGGTATCTTCTCGAACAAAATCCAGCACGCTTTGACGCAACTGATCCCGCTTGACTCGGTCCGCCCCGGCACCCGCTCCGAACAATCGTTCGAAGACCAGCTTGGGATTGACCTCTTTCGGCATCGGCTGGGTGGCGGAACGCCAGGCCATGGTGGATGAATAAACGCAGCTGTAGCCGGAGTCGCAGTTGCCCGCCATCGCGCCCGCTTCGCAGCCAATTTCAAGGGACGCCAGACGAGTCTGGTCTCCGATGCGGGATGCGGCGACCTGGTCGACCGAGATTCCATTGCGAATGTCGGTGCCGTCGGTTTTGACCGGATGTGCCCCGGTCAGGAACGAGGCCAGAGCCCGCGCGTGATCTCCTCCCCCGTCACCGTGGGCTCGCGCCCCATCGGCGGTTAGGCCTGTGAGAACAAGAATGTCGTCTTTGACGGGGGCGAGTGGTGCCAGGATCGGCGTGAGCTCGAATCCCGCACCTTCGGTGGTTGGGGTCCAGTCGGCCATATTCTTGCCGTTCGGAACATACAGAAACGCCATGCGGTTCGGGGCGGTTTTAGTGGAAGAGGATGCCTCCTCGGCCCATGCGGCCATCGGTCCCATCGCTTCCAGCCAGGGCAAAGCGATAGCGGTACTCAATCCCTGCAGCACGGTACGGCGAGAAATCGGATTTCGGCTCATGATCGTCCTCGTTTCCACTTGGTAAGTCGGTGCTAACAATCTGTCTTCAGCTGGATTCTTCTGTGTTCATCTGTATTCATCTGTATTCGTCAGGGGGCCTTAAACGGCTGGCCTACAGCCTTGATCCCCATTTCGTCTCTCACCCTTTTGCAGAATCGGTCATTGTCAGGAACTTCGTGTTCGCTGCGACTCTGTATCGATCCTGCTGTTCTGTCGATTCCGCTATTATTCTGTTCCCCGTCGCAGTCGAAAGGGATCGCTTTTGACAATTTCTACGGCCAATGTCGAGAATTTGTAATCGTTTTTTTCGAGTTCTTCCTGAATTTTCTGCACCGAGCGGCGGTCATAGTACTCAAGACCTCGGCCTAAGCCATAAATCAGCAGTTTTTCGGTCAAATTTCGTCCCACTTTGGCGCGTTGTTCTTTTAGGATCGACTTTAACTCGACCGGCCCTTGAAACGCCTTGCCTCCTGGGAGCATCCCACCCGCTTCGATCGGAAACTCGCCATCCTTTTCGCGGAATCCGCCGATTGCGTTATAGTTTTCGAAGGCAAAGCCGAGCGGGTCCATCTTGGCGTGGCAATTGGCGCAGGCGGGATTAGCCCGATGCTGCTCCATCCGTTGCCGCAGCGATCCGGTCAATTGGGCTTTGTCCCCTTCCGCCAGTTCAGGCACGTTCGGTGGAGGTGGTGGGGGAGGTGCTCCGAGAATCTGTTCGAGAATCCAGCGGCCTCGTTTGACGGGGGAGGTCCGTGTTGGATTCGAGGTGACCGTCAAAATACTGGCTTGGGTCAATAATCCCCCTCGCAGTCCGTCGGGCAGGGTGACTCGTTCAAAGTCGCGATTCGGTCCACCGCGTCGCCGCCCGCGATTGGCTTCTTCCGTGGGCTGGGATAACAGGTGTGCCAGGCCATAGTGTTGAGCGAGTGGTCCATTGAGGTAGGTGAAGTCGGCTGCGACCAGGTCGACGATGCTGCGATCTTCTCGAATCATCGCTTCAAAAAAGAGTTCGGTTTCTTTGAGCATGGCTGCCCGTAAAGGTTCGTTGAATGTGGGGAAGAGGTTTAAATCGGGGGTGACGGTTTTCAATCGCTTTAGCTGCAGCCACTGCATGGCAAAGTTATCGATCAAGGAATTCGACTTGGGGTCGGCCAGCATTCTGCGGACTTGTGCGTCGAGATTGGGGGTGAGCTCACCCTTGCTGGCGAGGGCCAATAATTCCTCATCGGGCATGGAACTCCACAGGAAATACGAGATCCTTGAGGCGAGCTGAAACTCGTCGAGGGGTCGGGAATCAGGGCTTTCTGGCCGGTCATCCAGTTCCAGGCGAAACAGGAATTTGGGGGAAACCAGCGTCGTTAACATCGCTCGCTGCATCGAGACTTCCCATGAGACCCCTTCTGCCAGGGATCGGGTCACGACTGCAACGAGTCGATCGACTTCGGCCGTGGTTGCGGGGCGACGGTAGGCACGGGAAATGAACCGTTGCAGAATTTCGCGGGCTTGATCCGGTTGGCTGGCTTCGGCCGAGCACGCGAGTAACCGCTTGTGCGAAGGGGGGACCATGTCGAGCGGCCCTTCAAATTCAAACCATTCGACGAAGAGGGCTCGGGTTGCTTCTTCCGGTTTTTCTGCGGCGGGATCGGTAAATTCGTTGAGAAACGAAACGGCGATCTGATGTTCACCCTGAGTCAGTTTTACGGGGGGAATCTCGATGATCCCTTTCTCGCTACTCGTCCCCTTCACTTCCATTGTTTGGATTTCATTTCCGTCAATTTGGAAGACGACTTTAACCGGTTCGTCACCACGTTGACGGCCCCAGCCATGAAAACGGAATTTGTATTCCCCTTCAGCGGTCAGTTTGTGGCTGATCGAGAGTTTTCCCACGGCATCCAATGTGCGAAAGGGGACTTCGAACGCCTCTTTCCGGGTCGTTTTCAAAAACGTGGCGACCGATCGCCGTTTGGGTGGCTTGGGTGGATCACCGACAAGAATGGCTTTTTGGACAATCGATTCGGCTGCAGAAAGGTATCGTTCCATCAGGACGGGGGACATGGTTAACACGTCACCAATGTTATCGAATCCGTGTCCGATATCATCCGAAGGAAAATCTTCGGCGGCGTTGAAATCGATCCACATCAGATCGCGAATCGTGTTGTTGTACTCGGTCCGATTCAATCGCCGAACGGTGACTCGACCGGGATCCGGTTTGGCATGCCGATCGGCTTCTTCAAAAACGCTGTTGACGACTGCGACAAACTTGTCGATCGCACCCTGGTCAGGCCGTGGCTCTTCCGGTGGTGGCATCTGGCCGTTGGAAACCATCTCGACGATGTTTTCCCAGACGGCTCGACGTTTGGTCACCGAGTCTAAGTCGCGATCGAGGGTGACGTTCAGGTCGGCTTTGGGTTCTGGGTTGGAATGGCACTTGGCGCAGTGTGCGGCGGTAAACGTGAGCCCCTCGTCGGCGAAGCGAACCATCAGGGGTGATGGGACTGGTGCGGCGTCTTGGGCCGTCGCGAGTGGCCGATGGGGAAATCCGGGAACAAGCAATCCCAGCAGGGCTAGACCACAGAACATCAACAATCGGCAGTGGGCCATCATAGGATTATTCAATCAGTCGCAGAACAGGCGGGATAACCAGTGGCAACGGCAACGGCAAACTATCGTAATCAAATTATGTTGGATGTTTCCCCCACCTGCAATGTGGAATCAAACGCAATCCGGTAGCTGGGGGAAAAAAACCGGCGGTTTCGGATCCGGCAGGGATGCCGGCACCACGTGAGACAAACGTAATTCCGTTGCTGCGGGAAAAATCCGGAGGCGAGATCACACGGATTATTGAAAAGCGGAGGAGGCTCAAACTAGACTGTTGGCCGCTCAAATTTTCGGCTGATGTGAATCAGGAAAGATCCATTCCAGAAAGGTCCAAGGAGCTCTGATGAAAAAATCGCTGAAGCGGGCCGCACTGCTGTCGATCACGTTTGTGTTGCAGTTATTGATTTCGCAGGCGTTTGTCTCGCAGGTGTCGGCACAGACCGCTGACATCCTTTATTTCAATGGTGATATTCTCACCATGCGGGGCGATCAACCAACCTACGTTGAACAACTCGCGATCAAAGAAGGGAAAATCCTGCATGCGGGGACGGCTGCGGGTGCCAAAGTCTTTCAGGGACCGGCGACAATCACGATCGATCTGGCCGGAAAAACGTTGTTGCCCGGATTCATTGATGCCCACGGGCATCTCGTGCTGGCATCGCATACCCTGCTCGACGCTAACCTGGTGGGGGTGAAAAACATTGCCGAATTGTTGACCCGATTGAAAACTCATGCACAGACGCTGAACGAGGGTGATCGGCTAGTGGGGATGGGGTATCGGGCGGAACAACTGGCCGAGAAACGCCATCCCACCCGGGAAGAACTCGAC
>JBIKZJ010000056.1:0-20031 GCA_044354755.1 Schlesneria sp.
CCGCTCGAGCCATCCTCGCCATCATTCCGCTCCAAATCAAAACAGATCAAAACCGGAGACGAGAACAATTTGAGCAAAATCGCAACGCAATTTCAAGCCAGCCCAGTGTCCCCATGGTTTCCCCCACAAGCCAGCCCAGTGTCCCCATGGTTTCCCCCAAACTGCCCAACCAACGCGACACAGCTTTTCGCAGGTTTCGACCGTGGGAATGTCAAAGGATGCGGCATGCACCAGGGACTTGGGTGGTATAACGGAAATAAGACACGATGACGATTTGCGTGCGGGCGCGGCCACAGGAAAAAGGAATCGTCCCAGTTTTCACGTTGCGGTTGGAATCCGTGCGACATACAAACATGCGGCTTTCTCAGGTCCTCTACGTCCACCTTCGAGCGAGTCATCGGTTATGGTATTGAATATCCGTCCGCTGAACGATTTCGCATTTCGGAAGACGTTCGCGACCAAACAAAATCGCTTGGCCCTGATGGGTCTGCTGAACGCGATTTTGAATCCGGCGTATCCGATCATCGAGGTTGAGATTCTCGACCCGTTCAACCATCAGGATTACGAGACGGATAAGTTGTCGATCGTCGACGTGAAAGCCGTCGACTCTACGGGCGCGATTTACCATATCGAGGTGCAGTTGAACTTTGTCGACGGGCTGATCCAACGCGTCGTGTTTTATGGCTGCGAACTATTCGCCTCGCAATTGAGTGCGGGCGGGGAGTATGCGGAACTCAAGCCGGTCTGTTCCATTTGGCTGCTGGATGCGATCCTGTTCAAGGATGCGACCAATCTGCATCATCACTTTCGGCTGAGCGATACTGCAACCGGCCGTGTGCTGGAAGAGCTTTTGGAAATTCACATTCTGGAGCTTCCGCGATATACTAAGACGGTGGAACAATTGCCAAGGGCGAGCAAACGCGATTGGTGGTTGTTCTGGCTCTTGCGAGCGCAGGATTACGAACCAGAAGAGTTAATGAGGCTGTTTCCGGAGGCGGAATTTCAACAGGCGACCCGATCACTGATCGAGATCGCCGAGAAGACGAGGGACAAAATGGCTTACGATAAGAGAGAACTGGCGTTGAAAGACCAACGCGCCGCCATTACCTATGCGCTGGAGAAAGGGCGACAAGAGGGCGAATTACTGGGGCGAATTGTCACGCTTCAAGAGTTGCTCTCGGTCGCGACCCCCACGCGGAAAGAATTGGCCGACTACGATCTAACGAAACTCACCGCTGTGTGCGAGCAGTTGCAGAAGCAACTTCGCGATCGCGGTGTCTAAACTCCTGTAAGCTAGGCTAAAGTCCCCAGGGGACGCCAGAATCATTGTGTTTGGCCGACAATTCGCAGCCGACGGAACCATGGGGGGGAACCATGGGGACACGGTTTGACATTGAAAATGTGTTGTATTTTTGCTCAAGTTATCGAGTTCATCGGCTTTGATCTGCTTTAATTTGGAGCGGAATGATGGCGAGGATGGCTCATGCGGAAGTGTTTGCGCCTGATGAAGTGTTTGCGCCTGATGAAGTTGCGGTTGTGCATGTGATGAATCGCGTGGTTCGTCGCTGTTATCTGCTGGGTGACGATCTCGTCAGTGGCAAGAATTACGATCATCGCAAAGTCATGATTGAAAATCAGTTACAGCGAATGGCCGGGGCTTTTGGGATTGACCTGCTGGGATTTGCCATCATGTCGAATCATTTCCATTTGATTCTCAGGTCTCGTTCGGATGTTGTGGCAACCTGGGATGACACCGAGGTGGCTCGGCGATGGTTATTGATTTGTCCGGTGCGGAAGAATTCGGTGGGGGATCCAGCAGAACCGAATGAATTTGAGCTCAATTCCATCAGGAATCATCGCCGTAAACTCGAAACAATCCGGTTGCGATTGAGTGATCTGGGTTGGGGGATGCGGGTGTTGTGTCAATACATCGCGGTGCGGGCCAATCGGGAAGATCATGAACTCGGAAAATTCTGGCAGAGTCGCTTTCGGGCCGTCCGGTTATTGGACGAGGCAGCACTCTTGGCCTGCGCTGCTTACGTGGACCTGAATCCCGTCCGAGTGGCCGGGGCGCAAACGCTCGAACAAAGCGATTACACCTCGGTAAAACGCCGAATTCAGTCATTTTTATCAATTAATGACAATTCCACCTCAGCGACCTGAGCGACCAGCCAACCGAAACAGGAATGCACAGACAATCTTGTTGGGTCCGTGATACCGGCAGCGATTGGCCGCGAAGCGTCTGCTGAGGGGGTGTCGCCGATTTCCGTGCAGTCCCGAGTCACCGCAGATCGATTTTTGTCACCAATTCCGTTGATCCCAGCGGATGATCAGCGATTGGGACCGCAAGCCAGTTCCAATCGGTTTCGTTGCAGCGACAAGGGTTTCCTTTCCCTATCACAGGGGGATTATCTGGAGTTACTCGATTGGACCGCCCGGCAGGTGGCACCCGGCAAGCGAGGAACGACTCCGCCGTTGACGCCGCCCCTTTTTCAGCGATTGAGCGGAAAACTTCCCACTGCCACCGGTTGGGTCGAGTTGGTGCAGGATTTCGGCAAATTATTCGCCACCGTCGCCGGTCATCCCCAGACGATCCGTGCGACACGCAGTCGAATTTCCGGATTTCCTCACCGCATGCGTCCCCGCGTCCGCGAATTATTGCCATCTTCTGAGTAGCAACGATTCGAGAAAATCGGACGGAGGAAAATTAACCATCCCCTCGCTGGTCAAAAGACCAACGAGTCAGAGGTTTTCGTTAGCCTCGTGGCGACTCCATCGCGTTCTTTTGCGTTTTGCGGCAGTCAGATCACGAAAATCGTGTGATTTCTTGGCCCTTGAGATGCTTTTGCCCCCCATCCGCTTCGCCGCCATTAGCGTTACTGACTCAGCAAACCCAAATTATTTTAGTGTCCCCCAAGTTACTCCCAGAACGAATTGAAAAACTTCAGCGAAGCGCAATTGTCAGAAATGGCTGCGGAATTCAAGCGTCGGTTGAGAAACCGCAGCGTAGAGCTTGGATCTGAAGGACCAGGTGTGATTGCAGATCTCTCGATGAGTGTTCGATCTCATTTTTCAAGAAATTTTGCAGTCATCGTTTGTGCATAACCACGATGAAGAAACCTCATTTACGGGGATTCTTTGATGATTCTGCGAAAGGCTGATCGTGCTGTTTCGTAGTCTGCTGCGGCGGTTTCTCGTTCATCGGCTCGGTAGGAATTCACTTTCGCTTTCCAACATTGCTCTACGCTTTGCAGGCACCACTGCGCACTCGAGCGACTGGCTCGGATCGGTTTTTCATCGACGATCACAAATACCGGATTCGTGTGCCCCGAGGGAAAGACCCGGATCGCCGCCCATGAACTTTTTTCGATCGCGTGCTCGAAAGTCAAAGTCCGTTCGGTTCCATCACTGTCGACTTCCTGCTTCGCAACCGGATAACCGTTGATGATCAGTTCGACGAGGAGCTTGTGTGCGTCACCGTACAGACCAGCGACTTTGACCTGGAATTTCACGGTTTCCGGTCGGTTTAGCTTCAGTTCGCTTCCATTTGTCCCCGCTTCGAGAGTTTGTTCCGTTGTGGAGGTGGACGCTGAAAACTCCATCAGATGAGTTCTACCATCACTCACATAACTGCGACCGGCCGCTAAAGCGTCGCACCAGGTATCGAAATCCAGTTTGCCCGGGAGACGTACGTAGACTCGTCCCAGTCCGACTCGTTCTCCGCTCATACAGGGGAAATCGGTTTCGCCGCTCGCGCGGACTCGAAAACCGCAGTTGAGGACGTGATACCACATGTTGAACTCTGCGGTCCGGTCGCTGTTCATGGTCGAAATGAAGTCGACGGCGGGTACTTGTTGATGGTCCGGGCCTTCCACGGTATGAGCAACGTTCATGATGAACTCGTTGGCCCCGATCCCATCGAAGGCAGGCACATTGAATGTTGGCAGACCTCCCGGTCCGTCCAGCCCCTCTGTTCCGGGAAGACGGTCTACAAATCGAGTTAAGCCATTCGACGAATGGGCGGGACCACAAATCGCACCTTGCTTCTTGGCCCAGCGGAGGGTGTTCAGCCCCAGTGTCGGCCAATGCGCTTTCGAATCCCCACCGGGCGGGATTTGCTCCTTCAGCCGCAACAGATTGAGGTGTCCGGAGACATGTGAACCAAAGCCGGAGACTTCCACATCGTACCGAATCAGGTACGGATAGCGGCTGTTGCCATCAAGTTGCCCCGTGAAGAACCGCTTCTGAAAGTCAAAGCATGGTCCCCAGGTCAGGCAGCAACCGACTTTGATGTCTTCGCCCATGCAGTGACGCAACATGTCTGGTGGATGAACCCCCTGAGTGGGACTCTCGTAATGGGCACAACCGGCGGCATGGATGTGATGGTCTCCTGACCAGTAACCACGACGCGAGGGATCGATCCATCGCGCAACTCGGTAATGAACCTCGGCCGGATCTGCTCCTACGATCAACGGAATTGTGGCTGGAATTGACTCCGGCCCGCGCGAGCACTTGACCGTGTACTTGCCCGCGGGGAGTCGCAGGGTTTCGCCATCACCCCGGTAGATCTGCCGCTGGAAAAAGAAATCGGGAGTGAGACGCTTGTTCTGCGGTGGGTAGACGCGTCCCGATTCATCCGTAATCTCGAACGCCGCCATCGCCGGGCGATCGGAATCGTCGGAAACACGAAATGTTACCAGATTCGAAGGACGAGCCTGAAAAGAGATGTCGGTACCACCCCAGCCTTTGCCCCCTTCCGCATTCGCCAGCTCGATCCAGTCGATCTGCCACTGACAGGGTTTGCCGTTCGGATCGATGCGAATACCCGTCAGATGGCCTTCGTCGCTAAAAGGGATCTCATACAACATCTGACGTCCCGCTTCGACACTGAACGTTACGAGATGTCCTCCGTCAGGTTGTGGCCGTTCCTGGGTCCACCAGAAGATTTGACCGAATCCGGATTCTTCGGCCTTGGCCCAGAACCGCAGCACATAGTTACCGGGCCGAGCGGGTTCGGGCAGCGTCGTGGTCATGAAGGGATCGATACCGGTACCCCGAAGGCGAAGTGCCCCATCGTTGACCTGCAACTCGACCTGATTCTCGGCCTTCCAGCCAGCAGGATCATGATCGAATCGCCAGTCGGCGATGAGGGAACTGTTACGAACCCCTGCTGAAGACCCCGCAACGGGAGCCGAGAATTCAATCCGCGCTTTCCGCTCGCCGACATCGCGCGTAAAGACTTCGACAATTCGATACTCGAGCGGCAAACCGGTCAGCGCTGAGGTCAAAGGCTGACCATCAAACATGGATAGCCCCAGCCAACGCGAAGCGACTTCTTCAGCGGGAGAATGAGCTAACGGACGTCCGTTCGGGCTGTCAATCCGGAGGCGGGCGCGGGATTCAGCTGGGTTCACGACCTTGATGAGAAACGTGCGCCAACCTTGTTCCTCAAGCGGAACGGCGAGATTCCTGGAGATGACGACCGGCGATTGGTGAGCGTCCAATACGACTGCGGCCAGGCAGAGTGGATCGAGTATCTGTTGGACTCGTGCCGCAATGGCCTGATCCGCTGCCAGAGCCTTGGCTTCTTTCAGTTGGGAAAGTGAGTCCGCTGACAATGGTGCTCCGAGGTGCTTCAATGCCTGTTCGAGACGGGTTACCTGGGCGACCAGCGGCTGTCGGTCGACGACTTCAACCGTTGGCCAGTCGGCAGCGAACAACCCGTTTTTGCAGGTGAAAATCATTGCAAGGCAACAGAGAAAGGATCTCATGGCGGTGGTCTCTGACATCAAAAGTCGAACGGGAATGATGTGACGGGATTGGGTGGAATGTTACGGTGGGGAAGGGGCCATGTGCATTCGAAACTGGGAACGTGGAACACATTTCAGTAGCAGATCGACTGTGGCTCGAAAGCCTAGGTCTTGTGTCCCCTGACCGGCATCCGCTTCCAGACGAATTTCACGGTGGCCCGTTTCCAAGCAGCGTAATTCGAGCAGCTTCCATTCCAGCTCCTCACCCGTGAGTCGCGAGGACGAAAGGAGGTTCTCAACGATCCGCACATCGAACCATGTCGGCGTCTCTGCCTGAGGCTGCGACTGATCCAACGCCCGAATACGCAGGGGAGCTTGAATGCCGGCTTCGTTGTGAACTTCGACGAGGAATCGCTGAGTCCGATGCTGAACGATCCTCTCGGACGGCCCAACAACCGCCAGCTTGACTCGCGACTCGGGATTGATGTGAACGCGGAGCAGCGTCAGGGGCCTGGCCAGATTGGAAAGTTGTCCGATGTTGTCAGATTCACGGACTTGTTTTACGAATTCGGGATCGTGTCCGAGGTGCGAAGCGAACGCAGACTGCATCAGCAGTCGATCGCGTTGGTGCTCCCAGATCGGCTTGCTAAACGGCAAATTGTTTGTCGTGATCAGCTGCTCATATCTGCGGATTGATTCGTCGACGTATGCAGTGGCTTCTTTCCTTTGGCTCGCGTTTGCGAATCGTCCCTGAGTCAGGATCTCGCGCGTATGCCGCCGCATTCGGTCAATCCACTCATGAGCGGCCTCGTCTCGGAAAACGGGATGACCATCTCGATGGATATAGATCGCGCTCGTATGCGCAATATCTGGATGCCAAAGGGCGTTCCATCGATCATTCCGCGAACAGCGCCCGACTACCCAGCGGCTGATATCGGCAGGAATGTCGTACTCCAGCACCGCGTCACGGTCCTGCGTTTCGATCTCTTTCAGTACTTTTCCATTGGAGACGATCTGCACTCGTCCCAACGGAAAGCGCGAGTGGGCATGCAGCCGCGCCGTGAGTGACGCTTTTCCCGAGTGCGTCAACACAGTCCCCGGTCCCGCCTCGTTGACCGTGAAGAATAGAAGTGGGCCAGAAGTCGTGAATGTTCGCCCGCGACGAATGCCGTCGATCCATTTCTCATAGTCAAATTCCCCATCGATCTGCACATACGCCCGAGCACAGCCAGCAATACGAGCCGGGTGGTCGCTGCCGTTTGTGAGTGGCAACTGAAAGCCACAATCCAGCAGTCGGTAATAATCCTCGGCATCAATCTGGTCGACGGAATCTGTCAGGCCGTGTACGGCATTGAGCGGCAGCTCGTGATTGGCACCGGTGCCGTGTGCTTCAATACTGATTCCTCCCTGTCCACGGGCTTCGATGATGGCGGTTTTATTCAGCGGGTAGTCCAGCGAATCATCACCGGCGATCTGTGGTCCCGTCCCAATCGGCAGTACGAGCCATTGCAAGTTCAGAAAACAGAGATGCCCGTAGAGATTCTGGTTCCGGTACTCTTCTGCCATTTCGATGTGATAATCGCCATTGCAGAAGGGTGCGATCGGGCCGACCTGAGCTTGTGACGGCTTGATAAAAGCATCCACCGGTGTCCGATGCAGCAGCGTCAGATTGTTGATCACCCGCAAATCCTCTGCCCGCTGAACGACGGCCAGGTCATCGAGAGGGAGGTCGACATTCCACGCATTCGTCACCCAGTGAATATGTGTGTCCCCGCTGATCCAACCCCGCGCTTTGGCATCGACGAATCGCTGGGAAATCAAGGTCATGTCACGCGTCTCACCAGGTTGGAGGTCCACAGTTTCGGAGGTGAGAACATGTTCAAATCCGCGTTCGAATGTCACCGTGGTCTTTCCTGGCGGGAGATCGATCTCGAAACTTCCATCGGCATAGAAGAACGGCACAGCCGCCATTCGCATGGAGGGCAATTCGAGGATCGGCTTTTCCTGGAAAGTGCGGTGATCGACAAACGGACCGGCGCGTCTCAATTGTCGATCGCTTCCTTCGACCCAGACCCGCCCGGCAGAACTCAGGCTGAGATCGCCGTCGATCAACCGCCCCCGTAGCCGAGCCATCGGGGCTGTGATGATGGGCAGCTTCAGTGACCGGACGACTTTGGCCGCCGAGAAATCGACAGAGACTTCGGACTGGTCGGCTCCGAGTTCCAACAAAAATGGCTGAGATTTTCCCGGCAGAACGGTCAACGGGTTTGGCGATTCGCTGCCGAGTTGTGATTTGGCGCTGAGATTGAGCGCGGCTTCCGTTGCATTCCGCAGATTGACGACAACGAAGCGGCTCAGGCCAGAGCCGACTGTGATTGAGGGAATCTTTCCGCCAGCACGCAGGAAGTCCCGATCCCACGTTGCTTCGAGATAAATGAACCGTTCTCGCAACTTTTTATCGAGTGTCTGACGCGATACATCGAGGCTGATCAGTTCACGAGCCTGAGGCAATTGAACGGCAAATCGATGCTCGTCAAGCAATTGCTGAATCACGACGGATTGGATGTCGAGCGGACAACGCCGAGCCACATCGGAAAGAAACTCATACTGGAAGTACGCAACCTGACGATCCAGTTCGCTTACCCCGGAAGACGACTTTGTTAGTCCCGCTTGAGCGACGACTTCCCGTTTGCGATGCAGGTGCGGTGGATGGGCCAGGGCGAAGGAGTTTGTTGTCAGCAACACCAGTAACCAAATCCATTTATTGGTAACGCAACTGGCACGAAAATCAATTCGGCGCTGCGTCATACCAGTCTCTCTTTCACGACATGGGCATACACATCGGTCAGCCGGTAATCGCGACCGCCATAGCGATAGGTCAGCATCAACAGACTTTCGTCGTACTTAACGGGGACAACGGCCGCTCCGCGATCACTCACTTTCTTCCAACCATCGCGCGTGTCAAGCCCCAGATTCCCATTGGTATTGCCTTTGGCGATCGAATGGCATGATTCGCAGCGTTCGACCAATCTCGGTTGCATTCGCTTCTCGAAAAATTCGGCATCGTCATCAGCAAATCCGTTATTTGCCGGGCATGCAGTGAACACGCTCGCCAAAATCAGTGCGATGGGCACGCGGTGACCGAGGGGAAGGATGACTGAATCGACTGTATACAATGACTTGACGCTTGGTCAAGTTGAATCGCTGGAGCTCTTCATCGACGCAGACATTCATCGACGCAGACAAAAGTGCCAAGGACGAGAACAGCCCGCAACTGCAACCGCTCAATCGAGACATCGCAGCGGGAAAAACCGACCGCATGACGCGAAGCCTCAAGAACTTCGTGGACTGATGGGGACTGTTCGCCTGCGGCATCTGTAAAATCAGTCGCGATTCACGTCGAGAAGGGCAAGATTCCCCAAGGGACGATCAAGAGCTGAGATTGTAGGTCAGTAAAGATGACACGTCAGCTTCCCAGCGATTTTGTGGCATGGAAATCGATTTCTCATCACTGACGGACCTGATTTATGCCAGTAACCTGAATAATTCGGAGATCACCGGCCTGTTTCATCCGGCAAAAATGTTCGCCAGCATTCGTATTTGCGGCTACTCAGATGATGAGCCAATACCGGATTGCGAGTCGGTTTGTAGGGGGATTTCATCAGCTTCATATTGGCTTCGTAGGGGGTTCGGCCCCCCTTGCGGACGTTGCAATCGAGACAAGCGCAGACGATGTTTTCCCAAGTCGCTTTGCCACCCCGACTTTTGGGCATTACGTGATCCAGGCTGAGGCGATGTGTTCCAAATCGCTTGCCACAATATTGACACCGATTCTCGTCCCGCAAAAAAATGTTGCGGCGGTTGAATTTGACCCCGTTTCGTGGGATGCGGTCATACCGCAGCAACCGCACGATTCGCGGAACCTCGATTTCAAAATTCACTGCGCGGATCCAATCGACATTTTCGCAATCGTCCAGCTCGAGCTTCAGCTGTCCCACTTCTCGCCAATTGTCAAAGTCGTACGAGTGAAACGTCCCGTCGCTAACGGAAATCACTTCGGCGGCACCCTTGTAGAGCAGACAGAAGGCCCGTGTGACGGACAAAACATGAACCGGGAGGTAGTGACGATTTAACGCCAGAACACTCAACTGAATCGCAGGACTGTGAGCTGCAATCATCTCGCCTGTGCTCCTGCACTGGACAAGTGGGGACCGACACAAGTGGGGAACAACACGTGCATCACAGTGGCGAAAGTCTCGTCAGGCAGAATCAAACCGCTAACCGCACCCTCACCAACCGTGGGAGGATTGTAGCCAGCAAGTCGATCGTTCGGCAACGATCAACGGGACTGCGATTTGATGAATATTCCGTGAATCGGATTCGGTTGTTCCGCGAATCACTTGTTCAGTCAATCTTTTGCAACCCCATTACGGTTTGCATCTGAGAGATCAGACCAAACGAATCAGGCCAGAAACCTGCTTAAGCGGCGAACTGATCCGCAGGGGGAACCACGGGAGATGCAGCGGGCGATGCGACAGCGGGCGCCTCGGCGGCAACCACCTCAGCAATCAACGCCGCGTAATCGAGCGCACCGGAACTCTTCGCCGCGTAATCAAAAATGGACTGTCCGAAACTCGGTGCTTCCGCCAGTTTGATATTCCGCCGAATCCGACTTTCAAAAATTCGGGCATTTTTCCAAGGGGCTCGCGGATCGCTTTGTTCCAGAAATCGCATCAAGTCGTCGGTAATATCGGCCGCAAGACGTGTCGAAGTTTCGTAGAGGCAAAGGACAATACCGCTGACCATTAAATCTCGGTTCAGCCGCCGCTTTACCAGTGCTGTTGTTTCAAACAATTTCGAAAGCCCCTGCAGTGCCAGGAAGTGAGGCTGCAACGGAATGAACACTTCTTTCGCGGCGGTCAGCGCATTGATCGTCAGGACCCCCAGCGACGGAGGGCAGTCCATCACCAGATAGTCGAGCGGATGTTGTTGGCAAAGCTGGTCAATCGCCCCGCGCAGAATCAATTCGCGTCCCGCAGTGTCAACCAGTTCGACTTCGGTGGCCGCCAGATCCAGATCAGACGGAACAACCCACAGATTGTCGGCGGCCAATTGCTTGACCTCGTTCAAGGTTTTACGGCCGGAAAAGACATCATACACCGTGGGGGTCTGTCCGAAGGCATCGACACCCATGTGCAA
Organism: Schlesneria sp.; assembly: GCA_044354755.1. GTDB lineage: Bacteria > Planctomycetota > Planctomycetia > Planctomycetales > Planctomycetaceae > Schlesneria. The sequence goes on from JBIKZJ010000056.1 coordinate 10,950, forward strand.
ACCGGCATGCCCCTGCGGATCGAGATCGATAAGGCACACACGGCGACCCAGCTTGGCCAGCCCTGCTGCGAGATTCACACTGGTGGTCGTCTTGCCGACGCCACCCTTCTGATTCATGACACAAATGCTGCGCATCGGGCGTCCTTTCCCGGATCGTCAAAAACTGAGGCTTCGCGAGTTTAGTTCACAACGCAAAACAGGGAAAGATGGGATTCGAATTTCGGCACAGCGAATTCCCGCTGGCGGAACCTCGCTTGCCGGATGGTTCGATTTCATCAAGAATTCGTTGTCTTACCCCTATCCCCATTTTTTGCGTTCCCCACCGAGAAGCTCATGATCCTTGAAGGTGTCGTTACTACCCTGAATCACGAGGGGGTACTCAACATCGCCCCCATGGGGCCGATTGTTGACCCGTCGATCACGCAGCTGACGCTCCGTCCCTTCCAAACGTCGACCACCTATCGGAATCTGAAACAATGCCCGGTGGGGGTGTTTCATGTCGTCGATGATGTACTGCTGATTGCTCGATCGGCCTTGGACCGACTGGAACAGACACCCGAAACCTTTCCTGCCGAACGAATTGCCGGACAGGTGCTCGCCGATTGCAGTCGGTGGTACGAGTTCGAAATCACTCAGATTGAAGACTCGTCCGAGCGGACAACGCTGACAGCGCAAGTAATTCACGTCGGGCGGGTGCGCGACTTCTTCGGCTTCAACCGGGCAAAACATGCGGTGCTCGAAGCGACGATTCTTGCCACCCGGTTAAAATTGTTCCCCGAGTCAGAGGTGCGGCAGCAGTTGGCCGCGCTGGCCAGCCCTGTGGAAAAAACCGCAGGACCACAAGAGCAGACCGCGTATGCTCTTGTGGTCGATTACATCAACGACTGGTATCAAACTCAGAAAAGTGGGGCACGACCACACTGACGACGGACGACAGCCCACTGCCCGGAATGCATCAGCCAGTGGCTCCCTTGCAGTTCGAAAAGAGATCCGACCGTCGGGGCATAGTGAATCCCGGTCGGCAGATCAAAGTCGGCGTCGGTTTTGGTGGCGAGGACAGCCAGCGTGGCCGCGCGTGTCGCTTCAAAGACGGCCATCAGTTCTGACTTCGTATGAAAATCGGCGGGATTATCGCTTTTCGCCGTTTCCGACTTGTATTTTTCCGCGAATCCGGCGGGAAGCGGCGGCATCGATCCCGGTGCGATTTTTTCGATCATGTCATGTTCGTTGGCGATCAAATGTCCTACCTGCCAGATGATATGATTACAGCCTTCGCTGGGGCGTTTCATCATTTCGGCATCGGTCAGATCACCGAGATACCCCATCGAAATCATTTTCCCCATGTCGATCGACATTTTGATGGCATCACGTGTATTCATCTTGTTCCTTTTATCACGGTTAATAATCGGGCGGGCGATCAGAACGCAAACCCAAAACGAAGCGTCGGCCGGATTCTATCGTGACGTTCTGCAGTCTGTCTTGTCAGTCCGACCGAATTCGCGACCTCGCAAAAAAAGGGGGGGGCGGGGGTACACGAAGTCTCGAGGCGATCGAGTCTTTTTCATTTCGCATTCGATATACATGACCTCGCTCCGAGAACAAACAGGCCATCGGTCGCATGCGAACGACGGCCGGAAACGTGCGAACGGTTTGCCCACAGGCAAAAAACGATTACCCTCTGGCAGCGATCCTGGCTCTTTGGTCCACCGTGGACACGACGAAGATCCTGTTGCGATGCGAATGAAATTGGGAGGTGGCAATGTTCATTCGAATTGGAACGATGTTCGGACTGCTGTTACTGGTTCCGATGCTGGCCCACGCCCAGCCGCAGTTTGCTTTTTTTGAACCGGTGACACCTCCCCGATCAGTGCAGGTCATGGTCCACCGGGGCATGACGACAGTCGCCCCGGAAAACTCGGTCGCAGCAATCGAACATTGCGCTCGGGATTTTTGTGAGTGGGTTGAGCTCGATCTCCGCCTTTCCCGCGATGGCCAGCATGTGGTTATTCATAATGCGACCGTGGATGCAACAACCGATGGAACCGGTCAGGTCTCGGATTTGACGTGGGAGGAATTGCAGAAGCTCGATGCAGGTTCATGGTTTGCCCGGCGATTTGCCCAGACGCAACTACTCAGCTTGCCCCAAGGGCTGGCGATTGCTAAGAGAAAAGTCAATCTGTATCTGGATTGTAAAGAGATTGATCCCGAACGATTGGTGAAAGAAATCCTTGCCGCAGAAATGCAGCAGCAGGTGGTCGTCTACACGACTCCGGCCCTCCTGACGCGGATCCGCGAGCTCTCGCAGGGGTCGGTTGCCGGGATGACCAAATATCGTCCGACCATGCCATTTGAAAACTTTATCCGCGAAGTGGCTCCGGCGGCAGTGGAAATCGATGCCGATGAAGTCACCGCAGAACTGTGCCAGAAATTCCACATCGCGGGGATCAAAGTTCAGGCCAAAGTCCTGGGGGCAAAGTGGGACACACCCGAGGTCTGGGGGAATGTCATCGATGCGGGAGTCGACTGGCTGCAGACGGATGACCCGGCAGGGTTACGTTTTTTTGAAGTCCGCAGACGGATTCCCCGCTTTCCCGTCAAGATTGCGTTTCATCGTGGAGCAAGTCGTTATGCACCGGAAAATACCGTTCCTGCTATTCGCGAGGGGGCACGGCTGAGTGCCGATTTCATCGAGATCGATATCCGTACCACCCAAGACGGGGGCGAGGTGCTGATGCATGATGGATCAGTCAACCGGACAACGGGGAGCCGGGGCGCCGTCCGCGAGTTGGCACTGGCCGAGGTGACCGCACTGTCTGCGGGAACCTGGTTTGGCAAGCCTTTCCGTGAAACGCGGGTCCCGACCTTCGACGAGGGATTAGTGGCATTGGGAGACCGTTCGAGCGTCTATCTCGACGCCAAAGAGATCACCCCCGAGGGACTGATTGCGGCGATTCACAAGCATCACCTGGAAGATCGGCATGTGGTTTATCAATCGGTCGAGTATTGCCAGCGTCTGAAGCAACAGTATCCACAGGTGCGAACTATTCCACCACTCAAGCGGTTCGCTGATCTTCCCGTCGTGGCGGCCAGTAAACCGTACGGGGTTGATGCCGCCTGGTTGATCCTGTCTGCGGAAATGATCGCCGAGTGTCACCGCCGCGAGATCCAGGTTTTTTCTGACGCTCTCGGCCCATTTGAAACCGTCGAAAGTTACCGGAAAGCAATTCATTGGGGGATAGACTGTATCCAGACCGATCACCCGTTGGGGGTCTTGCGCGCTATTGAATTGTCGGCGCAGGAATGAATTGTCAGTGCCATCACAGAGCCAGGGACATCACCCGCGCCGGGGCCTCGCCAAAACAAAACAGGTTGCTGCCTGCGGAAACCGGAGTGACATCTCGAAGTGAGGTCAGTCGCGAACCAGGGTCCAGGCTCGGTTCGTCAGGGAACCGGTTCGGTATCGACCCATGGGGGAGTGCCGACCTCGTCGCGGTTTAACCGTTTGGTCGCAAAACTGACATGAGCACGGACCTCTTCGTTTTCTTTATAGAGCGTTCGGATGCTGGTCCAGATTTCTTCCGCTTCGGTCTGTTTCCCCTGTTTGAAGAGCGAGTCGGCTTCTTTCAGGCGTTTATTCAGATATAAAACATAGTCTTCATCCGCCCCCCCCGACTTGACGATCGCATCGACCTGATCCTGCGCCAGCAGCACATAGAATCGGAATTCATCATGGGTTTTGAACAGCTGAGTAATACTGCGGAACTTCCGCAGTGCGGTGACCCGGTCCCCAAATTTTAAATAATATTCCGCCGCAAGCAGCAGTTTTTCAGCTTCGTTCGCCGGCCCCTGCTTCAGTCGCTTGGCGCTGTGCATTTCTTTATCCGTGGTCCGTTTGTCGATATCGACGATTAACAGATCCGCTTTTTCTGCATAGCGACCCTCGGGAAATTTCTTGATCAACGGCAACAGACATTTTTCTTTCGCCACCTTCCAGTCCATGGCAAACTCGGATTGCAGCAGCTTTTCAGCCCGTTCCATCAGCTTGTCTTCCCCTTCAGGAAGAAAATGCCAACCAAACAACCCGGCGATCAACAGCAGACCTAATCCCAGAAACCAAGCTCGTTCATAGATCGGGCCGTTGTCTGGCTTTTTGCGTTTTTTCTTTTTAGCCAAGATTGACTTCAGGTTTGCCGCGGGCTTTGAGTTGAGGACGGTCGCCCCCCCCATCAGTGTTTGTGCCACCACGCTGCGCTGCTCGGTCACTTTGATCTTGAGGTCTTCGAGTTCGTGTTGCAGAGCCAGGGCATCATACACCCGATCTGCGGGATCCTTTTCCAAGAGACGGAAGATCAGGTCCTCCAGGAAAATGGGACAATCGGGGACAAGCGAGGTAATCCGTGGCGGATCCTCCTGCAGGTGCTCCATCAACATTTCCCCCTGATTACTGCTGGTGAACGGGGTTTCACCGGCAATCATTTCAAACAGCACACAACCCAGCGCGTACAGATCGGTTTTTTTATCGACAGGGGGCTTGCCGCGAATCTGCTCGGGGGCCATATAGGCGTAGGTGCCGACCGTCTTGCCTGCGGCGGTGAGAGCGGTGGCGGTGGTATCACGAGCGATCCCGAAGTCGGTCAGTTTGATGACGTGTTCGTGGGTCATCATCAGGTTGGCGGGCTTCAGATCGCGGTGAATGACTCCCGCTTCGTGCGCGTGTTCGAGGGCTTTGGCGACTTGCAGAGCGATATCGACCGCTTCTTCCCATGGGAGGCGTTGCTTCTTTTTTAGGTATTGCTCGACCGACCCCCCTTCGACTAACTCCATGGCGTAAAATCGCTGGGTACCGAATTTTCCTCCACCATAGTAACGGACGATATTCGGGTGCTGTAACTTTTTGAGGATCGAGATTTCCCGTTCAAAACGGCGCTGAAGCGATTCGGAATCGGCAACATCAGGAGCCAGCACTTTCAGAGCGACACGCGCACCGTTCTTGGTGTAGATCGCCTCGTAGACGATCCCCATCCCGCCGACACCGATCCGATCCCCGACTTCGAAGGGACCGATCATCCGTTTGCTCATTCCGGTTCCTGTCGATTGCTGCTGCCCTATGCTGCCCTATGCTGCTCTCGTTCAACGGTCTCTCAACGGTCGATCATGGCCTGAACCTTCACTTCCTGCGAACGCTCGTTTTGCCTGCACCCCAGACCACGACGCTGATGATCAGTTTGATGATGATGACCATACTCTCGACTCTATTGTCGATCCACGAACAGACAAGTGCAATACAGGAACCGGAATCCGACACCAAAATGAGTTACGGAGTTCGCCCGTTACCGAGACTTTTGAGATACGCGTACAAGTCCGCGTGGTCCTGATAACTGAATCCGTTCAGTAATCCGGCGGGCATTAACGACACGGGTGATTTGCGTTTCTCGTCGACCTCGGTGGTTTCAATCCGGAATGTTTGGCCTGAACTATTCCGCAATAAAAATCCATCGGTCGATTCATAGACAATCAGACCGGAGTAGGTTTTTCCATCCTTGGTCGAAACGACCGTTGTCTGATAGCGGTTCGAGACATCACGACTCGGTGCCAGAATCGCCTGGAACAGGTCGTCGCGAGAAAAGCGGTTGGTGACTCCCCCCAGATCCGGCCCCAGGGCGCTTCGTCCATTATGGCATTGCAGACAACTGCGACGAGTAAACAGTTCGGCTCCGCGCGCCGAATCTCCCTGTTCCCAATTGGTCTTGGCCAGAATCGTTGGCCACTTCGCAAGTTCCTGGTTCTGGCCGCCGAAGGCCGCTGCCGATTCCTCGGGAAAACGGATTTGAGTCCACTTTGTCCAACGATCGATCGCTTCTGGCTGGGGCCGATGGCCTGGTTTTCCGGTGATAAACGGAAAGCTCTGCTGGTTATTTCGTTCGAGAAGTTTGACCACCTTTTCGCGAGCAAGATACTCGGCCTCGTCAGATCCCAGTCGGCGCAGCGCTTTCACCAGGGCGATCTGTTCGGCGGGAAGGTTGCTGCTGTCAAGTTGTTCCAGGGCTGCCAGCGAGGCGGCTTGCACTTCGGTCTGCGACCATTCCAGACCGGCAATAAACTTGTCACGATCCTGTGCTTCGGGATTGCGGCTAAGGACCACAAGAACAGCACCACGCACCGGAAATCGCTCGAATTGGCCCCGAATCAATTGCCGATCCTGGGGGGCATCTGATTCTCCCAAGGCAAAAATCACATCGTTATTCCACCCGTAGTCATGTTCGCTGGCGATCCGTTTGGCAAAACCGGATCGTGCATTCGGTAAGAGTTCGGGGGGAAGCTGATTCAGAAAGATCGTGTGACCTGGCCTGCCAAATTTCGGGTGATTCACAATCGCAGGAGCCAGAAAGCGATCGGCCAGAGCCAGCTTGATCCACATTTCTTTGATCCGATCAGCCCAGCTGGCGTCTTGTGGTCGTTTTTGGGCGACGATTTTTTCTTCAAGATCCACCAGAGTATTCACGATCTGGTCACGCTGCTTGACCGTATGCGCCATCGGACACCGGGCCAGGGCGACCAGATGATGGATGTCTTCAACAGGGTCGGACATCGCGGTCATTCGCTCGCAAATGCCATCAATCACCTTACCGTTGAATGTGGTCAGCATGGCGAACAGACGAATCAGTTCGTCATCAATGCGCTGCTCACCCGTCGGAAATAACTCGGCCAGTTGCGTACGCAGTGGATCCAGTTCCCGTTCGAACTCACCCAGATCCAGATTACTGGCGTAACCATCGAAGACCGGGGGACGCTCGGACCCCGGTCCCATGTCCCCCAACAACAATTGCAGTAAACGGATGGCATCCAGCTTCAAGTCGACCGAGTACTCTTTCTTTTTCAGGACAGACACAGCGAGCGACGGAATGATGCTGCGGACCCGGCGGCCGCTGTCGGGGGTTCGCGCCAGCCAGCCAATGGCATAACTGACCACCGCCCGTGCCCCGACTTTGGTCGCCTCGGTCGAGACCAGCGGGAGATGCTTTTCGTCCATGCGGGCCACCACCGCAGCGGCTAAGCCTCGATTGAAGCGATCTGCCCCTCCCAGCCGCCGTGACAGACTGGGGATGATTTGCGGCCAGTCGAATTCACTGACGCTTTGCAACAAACAGGTTTCCAGCGCCACACGACCGACCAGCGGACTGGGGTCATCGAGAAAACGCTGCAGGACCGCCCCTGCGAGCGGCTGCCGGGGATTGCGGCCAGCGGCCCAGATGGCCCGAGCCCGAACTTCAGGCGATGTGCTTTTTTGCAGTTGATCGAGTACTGCGGGGTCGAGTCCTGCAAAGGCTTCGACCAGGATTTCGATCGCCCGGATTTGGTGAGCGGGTGGATGTGCGGGATCGACCGTCGCTTCCAGGAACGGGGTGGGACCGAGTTCTGTGGCGAGCGGTTTCCAAATGGCACGGGACCAGCTACCAAGTGGCTGGCTGGCCGAGAGGACCTGAAGCAACTTTTCCTGGGGCGTCGATCCAGAGGTGGTGGGGGTTTCGTGAATGGCCGCATCCTGACCCCGGTAGCGGATGCGATAGACCGCACCGCGTGTCCCCCGTCCGCCAACACAGACATAGAGCGAACCGTCCGGGCCGACTTCCACATCGGTCGGAGCAAAGCCATTCTGACCGGTTCCCGACATAAATAATTCGGGTTCAGTTGACCAGGTACTGCCGGCCGATTTCAATGGCAAGGCGTGGACTCGTCCATAGGTCCAGTCGAGCACGAACAGCGAATCCCGATACTTTTGCGGAAATTGCGTGTGGCGATAACAGGTGACTCCGGTGGGAGACCCACGTCCGAGCGAAGCGAGTGCCGGGGGCATGTCAAAGTAACCATCGCGGCGCATCCAGCTCTTGCTGACCCACCCAAAATCGGCTCCGACCAACGCGTGATAAACTCGCGTAGGCCGATACCAGGGGAGGGAAATTTCCCGTTCTTCATCGCTGTCATACGTGAAGAGATCTCCCTGACGATTAAAGCAAAAGTCATAGGGATTGCGCAGACCATCAGCCAGCAGTTCGCCGCCGGTTAAATCGGGCTTCAATCGAAATAGCACGCCAGCCCGTGGAGCGGTAATCGGCGACGAAGCGAGCGTGGCATATTTGCTGTTGATACCCGCATTGTTCCCGGCAATGACATACCACCATCCATCGGGCCCCTGCTGAATCGAATGGACATCGTGTTCGCTTCCCGTTTTTAATTTGAGGAACAGATCGGCAGGTCCATCCGCCTGATCATCACCGTTGGCATCATTCAGTCGCAGGATCCCACCATCACCGATACAAACGAGTGACGAGCCATGAAAGACCATTCCTTGAGCCCCGTTTCGGGGGAGTGTCGAGAAGAGTTTGGCTTCGTCCGCTTTTCCATCCCCATCCTTGTCAATCAGGATTTTGACGTAGCCGGCACCGGCGACTACGACGCGTCCCTTGGCATCGATGGTCATGGAATAAATGTCGTGGGCCAGATCATCACCAGCGAATTCCGTGACTTCAAAGTCATCAGGAACCTGCACATCGATTTCAGCAGCGATCAGCGGAATGCTCAGCCAGAGCAGGCCGAGTCCCGCCAGGGATCGACAGACGAGGGCCAACTGTGGCGACGATCGAAACATGGAAATCCATTCACAAGAGGCGAAAGTCACGGTAATACGAGTCTATACGGTGCGGCGAAACGGAGCGGCGAATCCGAAGCATCAAGTGGTTTTCACTTGCCGCAGGGAAATCACCGATTCATCAATTGCCCTGCTGTCGTTGAAATCCACCGATCGTGCCAACCGACGAGTCGGGCAATTTGGCGGATGAAAACAAAACCGCCCGGCAATCTTACTCGCCTGCAATCGAATCGAGCAACGATGATTTGCGATGGCGGCTGGATGCCGTTTTTTGTGGGTTCAGTCGAAGGGTCGCCTGGTGACCAACAGACAAACGGAAAAGAAGGTGCGATGCCAGACCGATCAAAAATCGATTTGAGGGAAATAAGGATAACAATCCAAAGAAAAGGGAAATCGCCGTCTTGACAGAGACGATTCTATCGCTATTCTTTGGAT
>JBIKZJ010000401.1:0-5949 GCA_044354755.1 Schlesneria sp.
TGAAATCGCATGCCATGCGGTTCAGAATCATGTCCAGGCTGGGGAATAGAAAAACCCTTCGCAAGCCAGCGTACTCAGACAAATTGCAAAACGTGTCTGGATACGCTGACCGCGAAGGGCTCGTTCCCCCCCGACATCGAAGGCGTAATCAGCCCTCGATGTACGAGTACCTCGGCGTTCGTCGAACGCTCTTGATTCATGATTTGAAGCAACCCCGCGCCGCCACCTGGAGTTGGTGAACCCCGCAAGCAATACGCGTGTTGATCGCGATCAGTAGCCGGAACTCTCGTCAAGACCCTGCTGAGAGGCTTGACGTTCGGCTTTGTATTTTTCCAAGGCCCGTATCTGCCTGGACAATTTTTGCTCAGGCCCCTTCGGGAAATACTGAACATCGTCATCCAGATAGTAGGCTGATGGCAAGGTCTGACCGCCAATGGTGGTCTGCAGGCAACCGGTTGAGGTTGCCGAGATCAGCAAACCCGCAATCAGATACATGTGCCAGCCCGATTTCGCTTTCATAGCAACATCCTTGCTCGACAAAGTCTCCACGATACTGTCGTGGCGTTACCCTATAGAATCGGCGGTTGCATGCGAAATCTTTGACAGAATCGGCACAAACCTCCAGTTTTGTCGATTTCAGTGAAATCATCGCGTGTTTCCGAGTAAACCACTCAACCCACGCAAATCACCTGAAGCATTGCATGTTGCCGAATCTCACCCGAAAACGGATCGAGATTCGTGCTCACGGAACCTGTGCGCGTACGCGGGAAGCGTGACGCGGGAAGTGGAACCGATGGCCAGCAGGCAGAGAACCCCCTGTGGTGTCGATGAAAACCGCCCGAGGGATGCCGTCACTCACTGCTCAGAGGCTTGCGACCGACAAATCGGTAGTAAGGTGCACGAACCAAGGGCAGATAAGGAACCTTGCCTCGCTGTTGATGCAGCGACACGGTTTCAAAGCGACTTTGCAGGTAGGGGATGTGATCGGGGCTGAGGAACACATTGTCATTGGCAAACCAGGTTTGCCAGAATGTGCGTGTTGACCAGGGATGCTTCTTTAAACCCTCGGCAGGCCACTTGCGTGCCACGAAGAAGTCAACGATCCCGAATGTTCCACCCGGTTTAAGAATCCGATAGGCCTGATCCATCGCCTGAAACCAATCCGGAATCATGGTTAGGGAATACGAACAGGTCACAATGTCCGCAGATCCTTCGGGTGGCAGAAATTTGGTGGCATCAGCATGAACGGTTTGCACGTTTTTCCAGCCACGAGCTTCAATTCGTTGATCCGCAACTTTCAGCAGCGATGTCGACAAGTCGACCAGGTAAGCTTGCGAGAATTCCTGTAGCCGCCCTCCCCAATTCTCGGCGTTCTCACCGGTTCCTGCTCCGAGATCAACCCAAACACCCCCTGGAGCGGAAGGAAGCGACGAAAACATTTCCTCGCGTCCGTGGAGCAGACGCTTACGGAAAGCATCGTATCCCGACGCCTGCCCCGAGTAGAAATTTTCGAGTCGCTCTTCATGTGTCTGACCACGGCCACCATGAACGGCCATATGCCAGATGATCTTCAGATCACTCAAAAAACTGCCAGATTTCGCCACAAAACATCCTTTAATCTACGAGTGATCGTCATCACGTGCCGAGGGTCACTCGCCGACCACTTCCACGCTGCAGGATTTCTGGGGTTCTTTGTTTTTAGGAAAATCGCGCTCCGAAAAACAAGACTGCTTGCCCACTGAGGGGCAAGCAGTGATAAGATATCGTCGACTTGTTTTTGCTTGATCAGACGATCACTGCCGACCAATGTCGCTAACGGGAGGCGAATGCCCTCCGTCACAAATCCTTCCGTAACGTGTTTTGATGGACAATTTACCGCATTGTATTGTCCTATTCAAATCAAAACCCCAGCCTTATTGCAACTGTTTCACGCCATCGGCAATCAATGAGCCGATGTATTTCAGCACGCACTCATTCATCTCGACAAACCCAGTAATTTTTTGATCGGTTCTTCTGACTTCACCACGCATCACGGAATCACAACCTTCCATCGCGGTTTGTGCGAGATTCCGGTACTTGTCGAGATCCTTGCGTTGCTGGATCTGCTCTTTGGTCTGACCTGGACCGTCAGGAAGTTCCTTCTGAATCACTTCCATTAACCTGACCAGCTTCGAAACCTGAACCTGGTAACTCACCACAACTGGGTCAACCGTTTCGGGAGCGGGCTTGGCCGTCTGGTCAATCGCCGCTTTCAAGTGTTCCAGGCAGTCGACCCCGGTCGCACCCCAGACTGCGTCCTGACTAGTTCCCACATAGATCACCGTTTCGTTTGCAAAGACCTTTTGGAAAGATTCCAGACGCGCCTTGGGAACGGTCACTTCGTGAATCTTGACGTTGCCATGCTCATGCACATCGAGTTTGACCTGCCACTCCGACTTCAGTTTGGGGAGCAATTTAACGATCTCGTCAGCCTGTTTGCCGTTCGTGGTCCGAATCCCGCAAACCAGTACGTTTTTTCCCAGAGCCACAGCATGAGCATCGGCAAAGGCATCCACCACACCCAGTCCGACCCCCGATTCAATCATGTCGAGGAAGTGGTTGGTGGCCTCCTGAGTTGCCGCTTTTTGTTCGGCGCTGAAACTATTCGCCGGCCTGGCCTTGATCTCGGCTTCCAAAACCGGTCGAACCGATTTGTAAAACTCATTCAAATGTTCGCAACGGGTTGGATCCAAGGGAAAGTTCAACCGGCCTACGGCGAGTGGGTTATCGTGGAGCGGCACATTCGCAAAATAGCTTGGCTTCACGGCAAACTGATCAATGCTCTTAGCCAAATCCGTTCCAGGAAGGGCCGTCAGTGAAAGTTCCCCTTTGCCAAATCCATGGGGAACATTGGCGTTCGTCGTCCAGCTGATCCGCATTTCCTCGGTTTCCACCAGAAAACGCTCGGCCTCATTCAATTGCTGAGCCAATGCGAGCTTCCGCATCTGGAACGCATTCGGATCCTCATTCCGCTTGAAGCGAATCAGGGATTCGAACTGCTTGCGAAGTTCCTGAAAGTTGGTTCGCCGTTGTTCGAGTCCAGCAGAATCGTTTTTCAGCTCGGCCACGACGTCTTTTTTGAGCGCCAGCAGCGTCTGCAGATCCAGCGTTGCCACAGGTGGATTTGCAGGAACCGCCTGTTTGATCGAGGCGACCCAGGCGTAGTTCTTGTCGTATCGCAAGTACGAGGGCTTTTTCCCCTTCTCGAAAATTTCGTAGAAGTCCGTCCCGATCAATTTGTTCTTGTATCCCATCCCCGCGAGACTGGGGAGGAATCCGGTCTGCTTGCCGGTCAGATCCGCAATCGGTACTCGGTACTCGTAAGCCAGTTCGTCCTTGCGGAAGACCAGATCGATCGCCAGCGGCTTCTTTTCTTCAATTCCCTGCGTGAAGGCATCCAGCAGGTCCCCTTTGAGTTTTTTCCACTGTTTCTTCAGGTCAGCGGTGGGACTGAGTTCGATCAGCCATTTTAAATCGTCTTCGACCTCGGAAATACTCGGGATCACCACCCGGACACGAGATTCCGATTGAGCGTGTACGGAACCAGCCGTCAGTCCCAGCAGACAAATTGAACTCAGCAGACAAATTGAAAAGAAAGCAAGCTTTCGAACGAACACGTTGGACTCCTTTAGCAGATAATCAGCGCTGATCCAGCTTGATTTGATGATTTGGCTATACCCGATGTGGAACCGCCACAGTTGTCTGTTGGTAAGCTTATCGACCAAACAAAGCCTGCAGAACAATTCTCCCTTGAATTGAACCTTGCCAGGATTGCGCCGAATTCTAGCCACCAAGAACAAATTCGGGAAGACGCGATACCATTTTGAGTCGTAATTGGCCAGACAGAAATTCTAGGCCGAAAGAGAGCGCCAGCGAGTTTGGTCTGATACGGGATGATCGTGTTTCGGGATTCAAGCGAATCAGCTGACCCCCGAACCGACCCATCGACCACAGCCGATACCGAAAAATCGGGGTCAAAGCCCCTCGTGCACCAGACTGCTCGGATCGCAATCTCATCCAAAAAAGAGTCACTCGCCGCGGGCGGAGTCCCTTCCGCCCGGCGGCTGCGCCAGGAGTGGGCGAATGACCTGTGACGCGATGCTGCCGCGATTCCTCGTCACGTCCTTCCATGGTCGACTTCATGTCTGACCGAACCGCATAGCCCGGTTGCCAGCGGAACTACCAACTAGTGAACAACTTACGAAAGGGCGCGTAAAGCGAGCTGGTCGAACTCCGGCGTATGGGCTGAAGAATATGCGTCCCAGGCGTCCTTGTCCCAAAGCTCCGCATGATCCTGAACCCCCAGCAAGTAAACGTCCCTTTTCAAACCTGCGTAATCGGCGAGTCGATCGGGGATGCGAACTCGACTTTGACTGTCGAACTCCATCCGTTCGGCCGACGAGTAAAACAACCTCAGATAACGTTGGTGCTCAACTCCACCCGATAATCTGGCCGCGAAGCGATCAAATCCTTTGGGCGAATAAACCACCAGCGACTTCTCTGTCCCAGGAGCAATCATCAGGCTGTCGAGGTCTTCTTCCGCGAAATCGTCCTTGACTCGCTTCGGCACTGCCAGACGACGTTTATCGTCAAGTGTTCTGAGGTACGTCCCCGTCAGTGCCATTTATCACCACTCTTCCCCAATTCTCCCCACGACGTCCCAAATGTATCAAGGTCAACGAGATGTTCAAGCGTGAAATGCCCCGCAGCAGGCGCGCTGGGGTGAGAAACGGCCCTAGATCCCTTTTGAGCTATAGACTTACGATTTTGAGAAAAATCAAAATTCGCGGCAAGCCGAGGGAAATTACAGAGATTTTCGATAGAGATTGGCGTAGGACTCGACTACTGTCTGCGTCGTAAACCCATTATTCACAGCACTTTGCGACTCAACGCCTGCAGTCCGAGCGAAATCCGGGGAAAACAGGAGTTGCTGGATCGCCACCCCCAATCCTCGAGCATCTTCCGGAGCCACAACCAAACCGGTGAGCCCCTCTTGGACTAACTCGGAAATCCCTTCAACCCTCGTCGCCACCACGGGAAGCCCCGCAGCCATCGCTTCGAGAACGACATTGGGCATCCCTTCCCACCGTGAGGGAAGAATCAGCCCAAACGATGCCGCCAGCAATTGCGGAATATCCTCTCGGCGACCCGCAAAACGAATCTGGTTGGTCAGCCCTGCCTGATCGACCAGGTGATGGAGAACGGCCGCTTCCGGGCCGTCCCCGACCAACAGAAAAATGACATCCTCAGGCCAGGTCTTGACCTGAGCGACCGCGTCGATCAGCACATCAAATCCTTTTTGGCGGTCTAATCGCCCAATCGAAATCAGGACCCGCTGACCGGGGAGAATTCCGAGCGAGGTCAAATCTGCTGGCTCCGCTGCGGAAAACCGATCGGCATCGACCGAGTTTGGAATCACCACCAGTTTTCTCGGGTCCAGCCGCACCCGCTGTGCAGAAAAATCGGCCACACCCTGACTGACACACACATTCGTCGTGACCAGTCCATTCGTCCAGCGATCGATTCGCCCGAACCAGTCGCTGCGACGCTCGGCAACCCGCAATCCCGAGACGACAACCTTGACACCCGCCAGTTTTGCCGCAATTCGGCCGACGATGTTGGCGTGAAACAAAAATGTTTGCACGATGGCCGGTCGCAAGCGGTTCAGGTGCCGCGTCAGTTGCCACAGCACACGAGGAAAACTGAACAGCCCCCTCGCATTCAGGGAAATCACAGGAATCCCCTGTGATTCCAGCACGTCGGCGAAAACTCCCCGTCGTCCCAACGAGATCACCACTGGGTCCCATTCGCTGCGGTCCATCCCGGTCACCAACTGGGTCAGTGCCCGTTCGGCACCACCGGGATCAAGCTCCGTAATACAAAACACAATCCGGATCGGCGCAGCAGATA
>JBIKZJ010000057.1:0-19722 GCA_044354755.1 Schlesneria sp.
GAATCAAAGGGCGATCGGTAAAGGGAGGCTTCACGACAAGAGGCAAACAGACCCACACTCCATTCGAGAGATCCTCATTTGACGAAATTTGCCACGAGCGGTTAGTATGAAGAGGTCACGGCGTCATATTCCCGTGTCATCACTGGTTTTGCACCGTCGGCACCAACCAGTAGAATCGTGATTTAAAGACCATGTGGATTTCCAACACTCGCCGCCGTTTTTATTACCTTCATATCCCAAAAACGGCCGGTTCCTCGCTGGGATCTGTGTTGATTCAGCCGTATGCCCCGTCCACAGTCCTCAATTGTGAGCTTGGGGAACTCCTGCAGAGGGGTCGGCCAGAGATTAACGAACATTTGGCATTCGCCGGGCACTGGGGTACTGGTCTTTTTAGCCTTCTCGACCGTTCAATCGCTTGCCTGACTGTTCTGCGTGATCCGTTCGAACGGTTGATCTCGGCCATTCGCTTTGCCCAACGTGAAGGACTTCCAAGTGAGCACCCTGAAATTCAGGCCATTTTTGGTCGAGGCGACCTGCACGAAATTTTCTATCACCCCATCATGTCCGGTTTAATGGAAAATACAAATACACAGTCTCTTTATCTGGGCAGAATCCTTGATTTGAATGGGTACCTGGAAGTTCCGCCACCGGGCATCGCGAAGAGTACCGAGACGATCCCGTACCTTGAGTACAAGTGGGCAATCGAGTTCCAAACCGGAGTCATTAACATGGACGCCGTTGTGGCTGAGGCGAAACGGCAACTCGACCGGATGGAGGTGGTAGGGTTATTCGAGCAACTTCAGGAGACGACCAACCTGGCTTGCGATTTTCTTGGTATCAGGCCACCGAAGTCACTGCCGCAGCAGCGCATGTCTCCGGAGCGGATGGCACAGGAAAACACGACTTACCGGGGATCTGGCACGATCCCCCCAGACATCGTGCGGAGGATCGATGATCTCACAGCACGTGACTGCGAGGTTTACGATTACGCGCGCAGGATCTTCGCCCGACAACTCGCCAGCCGCCGCCGCCGCTATTTCTGGCCCTTCGGGATCAGGTGATCGGCAGCGTGGACAGGCGTGATGATACGATCGACAGCAGCAATCTCGCGAGATTTTTATGAACACAGCGGCCTCTGGCTCTCCCCGAAACAACGAAGTTACCGCGGCGAGGCTTAAAGCGCTTGCCTTCATCCGTGCCGAACAGGGGGACAATGACCATCTCCCGATTCAGCTCTTCAATCCAAACCGCCCCGATCGGACCACTTTTTCCTCATCGTATGCAGCCTTGGCCCTTTCCGCAGACTCGGGCAGGGAGTCGCTCGCGATCAGGCGTAAGCTGGTCACGTTTATCCGCTCCCGGCGTGATTGGCCTGGCCTGTGGCGGGACTTTGGCCAGCAATCGCTCATACCGGCCGATCTCGACAACTCCGCCCTCGGCCAAATCGTTCTGACGATGCACGGCGTGTCATGCTGGCGAACAGACTGGCTTTTCTATTTACACAGGCGCCGCGAGGGGATGTTTTATGCCTGGATGATGCCCGGCAATGTCGTCACACTGAATCCCCTCTATTGGCTGCTCGCACTCAGGGATCTTACCCCTGCGCGGCTTCGCTTCCGTTACTTCGGGTACTGGAAGACCTCGGGCAAATCCCACCTTCGTCAATACCACATCATCTCGAACACGCACATCATCCATTACCTCGGCGATACGCCAAAGTCGTCCGCTGCGATCGACTGGATTGTCGACACGGTAAACACCGGTCGGGAGTTCGAGCGGGAAATTTACTACCGGGATCCGGAGTTCTTCTACCTTGCGATCGGCCGGGCGTACAAGGCTGGCATCACTCGCTTTGGGCAACTGGGTGACATCATCGAACGGCGAATCGCCGAGCGATCCTCGGCCGAAGGTTGTATCGGCCAGTCCGCGTTCTCGACCGCCGCTGCATGCGCCGCTCTCTTGCATCTGGGACGCTGTGGGAATGTCGTCAAAATCGCGATATCCTGGCTAACCTCGACTCAGGAGGAGGACGGCGGATGGCCGGCCGCAGGCCTGTATTACGATGGCCCACCCCCCTCGAACATGTATTGGGGGTCTCGGGCCCTCACGACCGCCGTCGTTGTCGAGGCCCTGGCACTCTTCGAGAAATGGGAGCTCGAGAAATCACCGCAACGCTCGTAAGAACCATTCAGAATCGTGCTTACGAACCTGATTTTGGCCATCGCCCCCTGTGCCAAATTCGCCGAGCCACATCCACTCCCATCAACGAGACATCGCGACACCACCACCCGAGGCGCTTCGTCGAAAAAGCGACGAAGGCAAGCAGGATTCCGTTCGCCGGGTCTTGGTGGAGTGATCCCGCGATGCAGGCGATCGGATAAAACAGATCATAAAACTCGAACATGACCAACCGGTCACCCGTCGCGGGTTTCACCGCGACCACAGGGATTTTCCAAAGCCAGTGGCGGAGGAACTCGGTAAGGGCGTACACCGCAAGCAGCACCCACGCCACCGAGAGATCGAGGATGCAAAGCATTCCCAGGAATGCGGCGATCTCGAGGGGAAAAAGGACCTGTTTCCCCAGCCAGACCACCCGGCGGGGGGTTGCTTTGACGGCGAACGTCACCACTCCCGCCTCTCGGTCCGAGTCGTGATCCCGCAGTTGGTGCCAGAGAATGCTCCGCATCCCCACAGTAAAAGACCAGACTACGACCAGTGCGGTCCAGAGGGGGGGGGCCTCGCGCGTGACTGCGGCGGCGGTCAGGAAGAGGGCGAACAGGTGCGGGAGGAAACTCTCTCCCAAGGCAATCGCGATGATCCCCAGCAGAGCACGACTTTTCAGGCGGACCGGAGGAACCGAGTACAGCGCAAAGATGAGCCAGTTCGCCGCGTAGATGACCACCAGGCCCGGTGTCTGGCGCAGCGAGGCGGCGATCGCGATCCCTGGGATCAGCGACGCTGCGAACAGCCCCAAAACCCGCAGTCGTGACATTCCATCCAGATGGTTTCGCTTTCCCGCGATCCGGTCCTCCGCGATGTCACTCAAGTCGTTAATCAGGCTGGCAAACGCGGCGAGCGGAACAAGACTGAGCAGCAGGAATAGAAACGTTTGCCAAAGCGAAACCGGGGACACGCCGAGGACATCGGCCGTCGCGTATCCAGTGGCAAGAATGATCGCGATCTTATAAGCCCACCAGTCGCCGGCTCGAACGACCATGGCCAGCCTCGTAAAACGACTCAGGCATTTGTCAACCGGGTAGGAAATCGACATTGTCAGCTCCCTTCCCTAAAGACTGCCCCCCCTGAGCGGCATCGCGTAAGCCCACGATGCGGATCGGCACCCCACGACTGGGGGTGAGGATCACCCCTCGCCGAATAGGCTTCTCCCGTCGCTCGTCCGCCAGCGCAAACTCGTAGGCGGACAGGAGCGTTGCGATGGCAACCTTAATCTCCAGCATCGCCAGCGCCTCGCCAACGCACCGTCTTGCACCGGCGCCAAACGGCATGAATTCAGAAATACTGAACTTGCGTTCCAGAAACCGCTCGGGCCGAAACTCGTCAGGCTGCGGATAGAGATCCTCGCGCTGGTGAAGCAGATAAATACAGCCCGCAACGCGGCTCCCCTTCGGAAATTCCCACCCCATGATTTCCATGTCTTCGCGGACAATTCGACTAAAGGTAAAGGGAACGGGGGGATGGATCCGCAAGACCTCATTGCAAACGGCCGTCAGGTAAGGGAGGCGGGCCATGTCCGCCGCTTTCGCTCCTGCGGGGAGCAGGGCGAGTTCTTCCAGCAGTCGCCGTTTCACTTCGGGCTCGCGATGAATCCAATACAGGGCCCAGGCCATCACGGTGGATGTCGTCTCTAACCCCGCGAGTAGAAGGGTGACCAGTTCGTCGCGAAGCTCTTGCGGTGTCATGCCCTCGCCACAATCATCTTTTGCCGCCATCAACAGCGCAAGCACGTCGGTTCGGTCGCTTCGTTGCTCGGTGGCGCGGGCCGAGATCTCTTCATGGATGATCGTATCCATTTGCTGTCGACGCCGCAGGAAGGATCGCCACGGGCCCCAATTCCGCTGGAGGGACTTGAAATAGAGAAACATGGACGCGAAGGGTGACGAGAAAGTGTCGAACACCTCCGTCAGCAGTCGTCGGGTCTCTTCGAAGCGCGGCCCGCGTTCCAAGCCGAACACGCTCTGCATGATCACCTGAAGGGAAATTTGCTGAGTCAGTCGGTGTGCTCTGAATGGGGAATGTTGAGGCTGTTTTGCGACTTCTTCGAGCGCGATGCTGGCGATCAGATCGGCATAGACATGCAATCGCTCACCATGGAAAGGGGGCAACATCAAGCGGCGGCGGCGCAGGTGCCGCTCACCCTCGAGCATGACCACCGACGACTTACCAATCAGCGGTTCAAGAACGGCGATGGCGTCCCCAGGTGCGTACAGTTCTTTGCGATCATGCGTGAAAAGGTAATGAAGAATCTGGGGATCCTGGACGAAAATGATCGGCTGACTTTGGCTTCCGGAAATGCCTGCGGCGAAACAGTCGGCGCCGAATTTCCAGCAATCGAGCATATAGCCCACGGGATCGATCACCCAGCGAGTAAACTGGAGCCATTGGGGACGCCGCACAACCGGTATTTTTCGGGGGGACAAGATGCTTTGCACTTTCCGCGATCGCTTCATCTCAAGCGATCAGTATGAACCAGTGATCGATACCCAGGATAGCCTGGCCGAACGATCGAAGTGACCAGACAAACCAGCAGAAACGGACCGCAAAGCTGACGACGACGACGAAGACGAGCGCGAAGGCCTACGGTCGCTTGTGCGGGGTCAGGAGACCCGCGCACAACGCGACCCAAGCCCCATCATATCACTTAATCGGGACAATCTCAAAAGTGTTCGGCTTCATCACCAGCGACTTGACGACTTCGGCATCGAGAGCGGGAATTTCGGCCAGACGCTTCTGAATGAGTTGCTGCTTCTTGGCTTCGAGTTCTGCGGCGGGAATGATTTCATGGACCCAACCGGGGACCGAAGTCAGCACAATCCCTCGGAAGATGGCATCGTGATGGAATCGGTTTTTGTTCTCGACCGCCGCGCGAACGCCATTCACCTGATCGGCAATTGGGCCTGCGGCGAGTACCGCGGCTGCCAGATTCACGCCAGTTGCCAGTTGTTCGGCAGTCTGTTCAGCAACCTTCTTGCCTCCCACGCGAACTTCGTACTTGCCAGCCGCTAACCCCGTCACCTTCAGACGGTAATCGTTCAGTTCTTCCAGAATCGGGGCATCCGGAAGAATACCCAGGGCATCCGCAGGGAAAAAGGGGAGTGCCCCATCCAGACGGTCAAAGCGGAGACCACCGTCTTTGGCTTCCATTTGATTCACCGCACAGTTTTTTGCGGCGATCACTTTCTTGCTGGCGAGGTCAATTTCCACCGACGAAACCAGCGACGGGAAACTCATCCCCTTCAGGATCGAGGCGGCCATCAGTGCCTGGCCAGGAGGTCCGGGATGGACCGCGTCACCACCGGTGATTCGTTCGTACTTCGGTCCTTTTCCCCGAGCGTGGTCGAGTGCGGCGAGATAGGGATGAAACTGATCCACAAACAAACCATTGTGCTCAACGGCAATCGCCTTGACCCCTGCGGAAAATCTCTCGAGTGTCTGGTTGTAGCCGGTTAATGCGGTCGGCCCCTGTGCTCCATCGTCGAGCGGCTGTGGGGTGACCCACGCGGTACGCAGATTCGCCCCACTGGCTTGCTTCGCCATCCCCTGCAGACCATCCATATAGGGCTTGAAAGTCCCTTCTTCGAACGGACGATAGCGGCCATCATTCATCCCAAAATCGACCGTCATCGCAGTCGGCTTGTGAATCAGCACGTCACGAGCAAAGCGGCTATTGCCACCCCCCGAGGTATCTCCGCCGATCCCGACATTCCGAAAGGTCAACTTCCATTGGGGAAACCGCGTCACGGTCCACATTTCGACGTAATTCGAATAGAGATGCTGTTCTGTGATACTGTCACCAATCATCACGACCGTATCGCCATCCTTGAAGAAAAAGTCTGCGGCACTGGCCGAGACCGCACTGCAGACCAGCACCACACCGACACACCAACGAAATAACCGCGACATCCTTTGAGCTCCTCAAGAATTCGAATACCCACTTCACGTGGTAGACCCACTTCACAGGGTAGAATGGTGAACGGCTGGGATTGTGGAATGAATTTGCCTTGGGAACAAGTCAACGAGTATCGTCGTGGGGCCGGGATCGCGGTTCCGACTCGCTGATGACTGTTGGTTAAAGTGATTCCTGCACGACACAAAACCGGTGTCATACAAAACTGGCGTCATACAAAACTGGCGTCATTCAAAACCGACAGGGACAAAACCCACGATCACGATCCGTCAAGATCCGGACCAAACCTTTGATGACTGACGAGACCTGCGATGACAAAACTTGCCGCGCCGATTGAACGCTGGCTGACTGTGGCGGTTCGAGCCTACGCCTCGGACCTGCATCTGATCGCCGGTTATCCCCCCACCCTCCGCTTGAATGGGACCTTAAGCGAGTTAGCCGAAGCGCAACTCGACGCGAGTGATCTCGACACCTTGTTGGTCGAGTTGTGTCCCCGACATTGGGAGCAACGACTGCAGGACGAACGGAACATCGATTTCGCCTTCGCCGCCCCGATCGACGAGATCAGCACTCGTTTTCGCGTGAATCTGTTTTACGCCGCAGGCCACCTGGGAGCCTGCTTTCGGATCATTCCCCCCGCAATCCCCGATTTTGCCTGGGCCGGGTTTCCTGTTGAGCTGGCAAACCAACTGGCCACCTGTCGCGATGGAATGGTGATTGTGACGGGTCCGACCGGTTCCGGAAAAAGTACGACACTCGCCATGGTCGTCAATCAGATTAACCTTGCGGGGGGACATCGAATCATCAGCATTGAAGAGCCGCTGGAATTTGAATTCCCCCACCTGCCGAACTCGGTCGTGACCCAGCGGGAGGTGGGAGTCGATGTCTTGAGCTTTGCCGAGGGACTGAGAAACGGCCTGCGGCAGGATCCGGACGTGATACTGGTCGGGGAGATTCGGGATCTCGAAACCGCACAAATGGGACTCAGCGCCGCCGAGACCGGGCATCTGGTCTTTACCACGCTCCATTCGCGTGACGCCAAAGGGGCGATTACCCGCTTCACGGACCTGTTCCCCAGTGAAACCCAAAAGGATATCCGGTCTCAGCTCGCCCTCTGCCTGCGGGCGATCGTCGCGCAGCGTCTGTTGCCAGATGTCACACCGGGCCAAAAGTGTCATCTTGCGCTGGAATTACTCTGGAACACGTTTCCGATTGCCAGTGCCATTCGGACGGGCAAATTTGAAACCATCGACAACTATCTGATGACCGGTCGGGAAGAGGGAATGCTCTGTTTCGACGAAACCATCCGACAGTTGTTCCAGTGGGGCAAGATTACACGCGACGTTGCCGAGAAGAACGTCCGAGACCCGTTGTCGTTGACGCGATCATCCTGGGGAGGGTGATTCGCTCGGCTGGGGTGATTTCTTAAGTGGGAGACTGAGAGAGGGGGATAAAAACGGACATTGATCCAAGCCGGAACGGGCATTGTTGTCCCGCGACGTTTGAAGAGGTCGGCTGAACACCGACCCGCCTGCGCCGTTGGCTACGGGTCAAACGATCACAATCGCCACCAGCGCGTTTGACCGCAAAGTTTAACCGCGCCTCGAAGAGAAGCGCGTGAATCGGGGCCGATGAAACACCCGAGGCGTCATTGCGCGTTTGATGATTGCTGAGTGCTGGCGATGAAAATTCGATTTTGTAACGCCACCGGAAAAGTCCGTTCCGTGCCGGATGATTGGCGTCTTTGTGGCTCCGTTTCACCCCGACCGCCGGTTGTTCAGGTGGATTGAAGCGAGGATCATCCCCATCTGCGGATTGTCGGATATGGGACTTCATTTAAACGCAAAGGCGCAATGCCGCAGGGACGCGAGGAAGACCGAAAGGCAACATCGAATCCGCCGTTGTATTTGTCTTCTTTGCGCCTCTGCGTCCTGGCGTCTTTGCGTTCCCATCGTTCCCCATGAGAATTCCGTAAGTGCCAATTCGAAACGGCAATTGAAAAGGGAACCAATCCGTACCCCGCTCAGCCGCTTTCGCCGCTACTCAAAAATCGACTCCTCTTACCGTCAACATGCAGCCGCAGTACCAGATGCCAATCGACTGGCGAGCCAGTGGTACGCCAGAAAGTTGCCGGGATTTGACAGACGGCCACGTTGCGTCCAGAATACCGCCAGATATTGTGAATTGGCGGTAAAATGGATCACGATCCGAAACCCACTCCTGTGAACCGAGCGAAGTCGTGCTTTTGGCAACGAGGGGGAATACTTCGCATGTCAGAGGCCGTTCGGGCGGGTATTCACCGTGAAACGCTCAGCCACATGGTGGAGCAAGGGGAACTGGAGAAGATCAGTCGAGGGCTTTACCGACTTGTCGAAACGCCCTTTCCTTCAAATCCAGATCTGGCCATCGTCGCGGCGAAGGTCCCCGCGGGGGTGATCTGCCTCATTTCGGCGCTCGCTTTTCACGAACTGACGACCCAGATTCCGCACGAGGTGTACGTAGCGATTGCCCGCAATTCCGAACCACCTCGGCTGGATTATCCCCCCATTCGCACCTGTCGATTTAGCGACCCGTCTTTCTTGGCTGGCATCGAGACAACCCATGCTGGCTCGGTAAAGCTGCGCGTGTACGCTCGCGAGAAAACGCTCGCTGATTGCTTCAAGTTTCGGAATCAGATTGGACTCGACACCTGCCTGGAGGCACTCCGCACTTACCGCCTGCAACGTGGGTTTGACACGGACGCGGTTCTCCGAAACGCCGCCGTCTGCCGTATCGCGCAAGTCATGCGTCCTTACATCGAGGCCGTCCTGTGAAGACTATTGAAATGACAAAGCGATTGACTGTTCTCATCGTGGTGATCATGGCGTCCGCTTCTATGACAATTGCGGATTCCGAGGCGGACGCATCACGAATTGTCGAACGAATTCATCCCAAGCTATTGGAGATGGTGACATCCTGGGATTCTGATACGGAAGAACCTGTGGTTACGGAAATCAATTTGGATGCCGTTGCGAAGAATCGGAACCAGTTTGATTTCTCGAAGGTCAAGAAGAATGGTGATTGGATCGAGTCTGCGGGTGACGATGGCCACAGCGTCAGTCGATACAAGATCATAAAATCCGACAAGCAGCGGCAATCGATTGAGTTCCAACGCAACGGGGGTGGAACATTAACGACAGCGTCGCTCATTGAATTTGTGATTGAAACCAGGGAGATCCGCAAAGCGGGCAAGGTGCGTCCAATTCAGGTACTGCGCGTTATTTCGATTGAAAAATTGCTTGACGGTTGATTCGACCTGTTTCAGATCCCCAAACGGCGATCCTCGTTAGATACAGTTGCGGACTGCCGACAGGTCTTTTTCGGACAGCGGTTGGTTTTGAGGCTTCGGCGTTGGATGGAGTTTTCGCGGCAGTCTGGTGTAATTCGCCTGCTTATCGATAGAAGCTTCGTTACTGCCAAAGAATCACCCAATCCTCCTGATGCGGTTGAATTGCTCACGAACGACTTCGAACAACACGACATGCGAGCATTGGAGGCGGATTTGGAATTGGAAGAGATGCTTTTGACACGTTTCCCTGTAGGAATCTGTGCTGCATTCCATAAATTTGACGACCCCTGTTGGACCCCTCGTGTCGCCAGAAAATCCACAAAATACGATAAGCACTGCTTCGCTGAAGAGACCGAAGCCGCGCCACCCGGTCATGATTCTGGATCGTCATCATCATTCGCAAATCGATTGCCAACCGGGAAAAGCCCTCGGTGTTCACAGCCACCAATACCGAGGGGATGATATCATTTTTGCCGAGTTCTCGCGGTTCTTCTGATCAACTGGTTTGCGATAAGGTGATCATCCAAACCGAGTTGGCCACCTGCTTCAAACCCCACAAACGATGCCGCGCGCTGGGTTTGTCGTTGAACCTTTAATGCGATAGTTAATGAAGATCATAAGGAAGTGGACCCGAAGAAAACACCCGATCGGGCTGATCATGGTGGGGACTGGGGAATGCATGTCCAAGCTTGTGCATCAGTCGATTCTACATCACTTTGATTCCGGTTGCACCTTGGGTCCCCGCCGATGCGAATCAGGACGGGCCGCTGCCAACGCTTCGTTCGTGCATTTTATTTTAACGCAAAGACGCCAGGCCACAGGGACGCGAGGAAGACCGAAAGGCAACATCGAATCCGCTTTTGTATTTGCCTTCTTCGCGTCTTTGCGTCCTGGCGTCTTTGCGTTCCCATTCATTGCCTTCCACGGATTATCTGGCGATACGAGATCGTCAAACACGGGTAGAAGTGACTTGATGGAATCCTGTTTCTTCGAAGCCAGAAACAATCCAATGTTGAGTTCAGTCGATTCAATTCATGAATCAAGACCGAATACGGAATCTTGACATATGTCATTGACGTTCGTATTATCGCTTGCGGAAGTAGGTGCCATCGGCTGGGAACTCACGATGGGAGTTACGAAGAATTGCACCGTGAGTTGATGTTGAGCAGCTTTCACAGATTCAAGAAGCGCTTCGGGAACGAAGAGTGGATGGATTCGTGGTTTGGAAGCCCATCGCGATTGAATGGCTCTTAAAAAATCTGGACGGTCATACGGATTCGAGCATCACAACCTTGATGCATGAGCATGTCGGGGCGGGTGGAGAAGTTGATCGTGTTCCAGAGCGTCGCGAAGGCTATCGTGATCGCTTTGAATTTCACTATGATTTTCGTCTGAAGATCGACGGCCGGAAGGTGTATATCGAGACTCGGCTCAGAAACACAAAAACAGGTCCGATCCTTACGATCGTGAATATCCATGATGAATAACAAGCCCCCCCATGATCGCGTAACGCCGAACGCGAATCCCTCTCCGCGAAACTGCGCTGACTGCGGTGAACCATCGATTCAACGGGTGGCGATTTTCTACGTGGCCCAAGTCAAGCACGATGGGAAGCTACATGAGTTTTGCATACCCGAATTGTTGATTAACCAATGTGACCGCTGTGGCGAGCAATTCTTTACGAGCAGAACCAACGATCAGATTGCCGCGTCTCTTCGAGCACATATCGGACTGCTCCAACCAGAGGAAATTCGACATCAACTGGAGACATTGAGGCTCTCTCAACGAGAATTTGCAGAACACCTTCGCGTCGCGCCAGAAAGCGTTTCCCGATGGTTGACCGGCGTCAACATTCAAAGTCGGTCACTGGATGCGTTGATGCGAGTTTATTTTCGATTTCCAGCCGTTCGTGCGGCGCTGAAAAGTCCTGAGAGTCTGGATCTCGAACCCGTAGAAACAGCGGAGTCTCAAGAT
Organism: Schlesneria sp.; assembly: GCA_044354755.1. GTDB lineage: Bacteria > Planctomycetota > Planctomycetia > Planctomycetales > Planctomycetaceae > Schlesneria. The sequence goes on from JBIKZJ010000057.1 coordinate 11,448, forward strand.
CTGATTTTTACTGCAGAAAAGACCGAGGGGACACTGTTCTCGCATTGATGGAAATCCAGAGGACACGAGAATCATTGCGTGCGTAGCACGTTCGGATTAGCGGTATGAATCATTCTGCCACCTGCCAATGACCCCCCTTGGCAGGGTCGACGCGGGCAATGACCTGGCTCTCTTTGAGTTTATTGATTTGCAGTTCAATGGCCCGTTCGGATCGACCGAGTTTTTCAGCCACTGCGGGAATGGTGATTTCTGGCGTATCGAGCATCAAATCGACGATCGCTTATGCGGTTTTCCCCGAAGTTTTTTAAGATGAGGTTCGGCCCATGATCTCGGCGGAGAACAAAAAGGTAAGCCACAATCCGTCCGGTTCCTGCTCGATTACCGGTTCAGGAAACCGGGCTTCGCGGCAGGCTACAAAGATACGTTCGACACCACGGCCCCATGCTTCGATCTCACCAGCACGAGAGAAAACGTGGGCGACATCCGAATGAAAGGGCTGTGACGGATGCTTGTCCTTTCATTTTCCGACACTCTAAGCTCGGGGGAGCAAGCTTGGGGGAGTAATCTCGGGGGAGTTGTCCAAGATTCCAAATCATCCGCTGATTCCGCTAGCTCGTTCCATTGTGGCAGGTTATGATTGACGCTTGTTGTTGTTATCTTTGAGGAATCTTCCCCTGCGAGCGGTCTGGCTCGCAACGACGAATGGGGCTTGGTATGAATCGACGTGCAGCGAGCGGCTTGGCTGTGGCAGTAGCTGTGGCCTGTGGTCTGGGCCTGATATTCAGCGGTCTTTCCCTTGCCCAGGGGGCATCGGTGGTCCATTCGCCTCCTAAAGTTGATGACGTACGGGCTCGCGTCCTGGCTTCCCTGAACGAAAAGAATCTCAGCGAACCGCAGCGCGAGCAAGTCGCGGCACTCTGGATGGGAGTTGATGACTCGGTCACCCCCAATCGACTGCTCGATCTGGTGATCCGAACTTTCGCGTTGGCGGATCCCGAGATGGGGAAGCTGGTGCAAGATTGCAATTCCAGCCCCGAGAGCCCGCTCCCACCCAAACCCGCGTTTTTCAATCACCCGGCGAATTCGCATCCCTTCCTGCAGGCGAACCTGAATCTGTTCTACGGGCGGTGCCTCGTCGAACGACGACTGTTTGACGAAGCGTGGGAGATTTTGAAAACCATCGACGCACAACAGGTCGTCGATCCCGCGTCGCTCTTCTTCTTCCAGGCCGTTTCCGCGCAGGGAATGCTGGAAATCAAGCCGGCGCTCGAAGCGATCAATGAATTGCTCACCAATACCGAACGCGTTCCCGTACGCTACTCGGCGACCGCAACCCTGATGCAAGCCGACCTGCAGGCACTGAAGGAAAAATCGCTGGGTGAACTGGCTCGATTAATGTCCGATTCGGAACGGCGTCTGGATCTGGGACGGGCTGGGGAAAAAGTTCAGGGGGTGCAAGAGCGGATCATTGCGAACCTGGACGAGATCATTAAGAAGGTCGAGCAAGAGCAAGGTGGTGGCGGCGGCGGGGGTGGTGGTGGCGAAGGGGGGAACGACAATAACCCGAGCGGAGGTTCGGACGACAGTCGGGTGAAGGGTCAGGAAGCCCCCGGCGAGACAGACAAGAAGCGATTCGAGAATAAAGGGAGTTGGGGGAATCTGCCGGAAAAAGATCTGGCGAAAGCCAAAAATGATCTCAACAAGAATTTCCCCTCGCATTACGAGCAGGCGATCGAAAAATACACGAAGAAGCTGGCTGGTCGGGCCGCGAAAAAGACGAAGTAAAACCAAGGATCAATTCTCTGATGAACGGCCTCGCCCTGTTATTTTGTTTGCTCGTAAACCAGGCTCCCTCGGTCGAGGTGCTGACCCTCAACGAGGCGCGTCATCAAGGGACACTCGAATCGTTCTCGGCCACCACAGTCGTGGTCAAAACCGAGACCGAGTCGATTTCGGTCCCGATCACCGAAGTCTTGTCGCTCCGCTCGCTGGCTCCGGCCACAACGCCGTCCACCGAACCGCTGCTGATCATCCGGCTGGTCGACGGTTCACAGCTGATGGTTCGCAGTTTGCTGTCATCGGCAAACTCGATGACGGTGGTGCATCCCCAATTGGGCAAGCTGGCCCTGGCGACAACCAGCGTCGCCAGCGTCCGTCTGGCCCCGCCGGATCCTAAAATTGAAATGGACTGGGATCAACTGCTGTCACGAACCGCAAAACGGGATATGGTGGCCGTCCGCAAGGGGGATGTCCTGGATCATCTCGATGGGGTAATTGGGTCACTCAATGAGACAACCCTGCAATTTCAACTGGACGGCGACGACATTCCGGTTAAACGCGAAAAGGTGTTTGGGCTGATTTTTTCCAAGCGGGACGCCGCAGCCAAAAAATCACTGGCACGTCTGGACCTCGTTTCGGGCGATCGACTGATGCTGAAACAGATTAGCTGGACAGGAACGGCGTGGAAGGGGCGGCTGGTTTCGGGACTTGATCTTGAAATCGACACCCCCTCGCTGCGCAGCATTGATTTCGGTGCCAGCAAGATCACGTATCTTTCGGATCTCGAACCCCAGAACGTGAAATACACTCCGTTTTATGATTATCCGGGGACATACGTCTGGGAATATCGCCGGGACAAAGATTTTGAGGGGAAGCGTATCAGCCTGGGCCAGAAGTCGTACGACAAAGGATTGGCAATTCATAGTCAGGCGCAATTGAAATATCGGCTTGGGGGTGACTACCGACGCTTTCAGGCAATCATCGGAATCGGCGACGAGATCAACGAGGGAAATGCGGATGTCACCGTGAAATCGAATGACAAAATCCTGTTCCGGGGAGTTGCCAGAACGGCGGAACCGGTCGAGGCGGGTGGTGTTCAACGCCCCGCACCACAGGTTTTGGATCTCGATGTCACCGGGGTGGTTGAGCTCGAAATCTTCGTCGGATTTGGGAGTGAAGCAGGGGTGAATCGCGATACGGGGGACCGGGTTTACTTTGCGAATGCCAAGTTGGTTCGATGAGAAATCGAATGCAGTTTTCAGTTTTCAGTGTTCAGTGTTCAGTTGGTTCAGGCCGCCGAGGATGACGGACCTTGAACTGTGATAGTGGCATAGGGCGACTGCGAAAGCGTCGGCGACGTCGTTTGGTTCGAGCAGTTTATCGAGCCGCAGTTCTTGTCGGATGGCATGCTGAATTTGCTCTTTGGACGCCCGGCCACTTCCCGTCAGCAATCGTTTGATCTGCGTCGGGGTATAGTCGACCACGGGGAGGCCTGCATCGGCGGCAGCATACAGCAAGGCACCCCGTGCATGCGCCATCAGGATTGCTGTTTTGGGAAATTGGGGGGTCGAGAAGACCTGCTCGATCGCCAGCACCTGCGGTTTAAATTCCTCGATGACTTCCCGCAAACCACGTCCCAGTTCCAGGATTCGTTCGGCGAGCGATAATCCCTGAGTTGACTGGATCACGCCCCCCTCGCGCAGCACCGGCGCGCGGTTCGTTCGTTCCAGAATCGCATATCCTGTCCGGTTTAAACCGGGGTCGACACCCAGAACGCATTGCGCGTGGGCCGCAGGATCAAAGCGATATTGGGATTGGCTGTTCAACAGTTTCGCCGGGGTCATCGAAAATCCATTTCCGTGCAGAATCCCTTCAGGGCATTCCCCATCAATAGACTTGGTTTCAAGCCCGCCGGGTCGCCTGAAGGGAGTTGTACCGGTCATCAGGCGCTGCGCGAAGAGGGGCTTGCCCGTTCCGCGTGCTGCGGATCGATCCGAGCCAATCGCGGAAAGCGATTTTCGCAGATTTTCGCGGAAAGAGGCCAAGCTGCGGGGGCGTCAGGAAAACGGAGCAGCGATTCGGCTTTACGGCGACAGGAAAGTCGCAGGAACACTGGCGAAGTCGGGTGAAAACTCGTTATATCGACAATCATTCGAAATCAGTTTGAGTCGCCGCTGTCGGATTTGCCGGAGATCTGTATCGTGCTGAAATGGAATCTTGTTCGACTTGTCATCGCTGCAAGTCTGGTGCTGACGTTGGCCGGTTCCCGTTCGATGCTGGCGGGACCTCCCGTTGTTCTGACCGATCCGCTGACTCCGGAAGAACAGCTGAAGAAATTCAAGCTTCCTGCCGGGTTTGAAATTCAACTGGTTGCCGCCGAACCCGACATTCAAAAGCCGATGAATCTGGCGTTTGATTCCCAGGGCCGGTTATGGGTGACACACTCGATTGAATATCCGTTTGCCGCAACCGATCCGACGATGTCCCGTGACGGCCTGACCATTCTGGATGGGATTGGTACCGACGGCAAAGCGACCAAGGTGACCAAGTTTGCAGAAAAGCTGAATATCCCGATCGGAATTTTGCCGCTCCCCAATGGACGGGAAGTGATTGTCTGGTCGATCCCTAACATCTGGAAATTGACCGATACGGATGGTGATGGGGTGGCGGACGAGCGTGAAGTGCTGTACGGCCCCTTTGATTTTGCCGATACGCACGGCAATCAGAATTCGTTTCGTCTGGGTCTGGATGGCTGGGTGTATGCCTGTCACGGCTTCCGGAATGCCTCGAAAATCCAACGACGGGGCGAGGGCCCGGTGGTGTTGGAAATGCAATCTGGAAACACCTATCGATTCCGTCCCGACGGTTCCGCCATCGAACAAATTTCGTGGGGTCAGGTCAATCCGTTCGGGATGTGCATGGACTGGCGTGGTGATTTTTTTAACGCCGACTGTCATTCCAAACCGATCACGTTGCTGTTGCGAGGGGGCTATTACGACAGTTTTGGCAAGCCCCACGACGGCCTCGGTTTTGCCCCCATCACCACCTCGAACGACCACGGATCGACAGGAATTGCCGGGATTGTCTCGTACGGGGCCAACCAATTTCCTGCCGAGTACACGGGTTCGATGTTTGTGGGGAACGTGGTCACGAATACGATCCATCGTGATCGACTCCAGTGGCGCGGCTCATCCCCGTGGGTCGAGCAACCCCAGGATTTTCTCACCTGTGATGACTGGTGGTTCCATCCGGTCGATCTGCAACTCGGTCCCGATGGGGCACTGTACGTTTGCGATTTTTATAACTCGATCATTGGTCATTACGAAGTCGACTTGCTGCACCCGCTGCGGGATCGCCATCGTGGTCGCATCTGGCGAATCGTGTATACGGGTGATAAACAGACTCGACCACCCGCATCACCAAACCTGTCAAAACTGGGCCAGGGAGAATTGCTCGAACACCTTGCTGATTCCAACCTGACGGTCCGGCAATTTGCCGCGAATGAACTCGAACGGCAATTCGGCGTCGCCGGGATCTCCCTGGCGAAAAGTCGCCTCACAGCACCCACCCCACTCGAACCCGAGGCCCGCGCCAGTCTGGCGAATGCACGCGTGCAAACCTTGTGGATGCTTTGGCGAAACGGACTGCTGGATCAGGCTTTGATTGACCAATTTGCCAAAGATCCTGCGGCCGTGGTGCGGATTCATCTCGTGAAAGCGCTTGGGGAATCGACCGACTGGAGTCCTGTCAATGCCCAACACGTGCGGGGGGCGACTTTGGATCTCGACCCCTTCGTACGCCGTGCGGCGGCCGAGGCTTTAGGACGACATCCCGATGTGGCCAACCTGCAACCCCTGGTCCAATTATGGAAGACGACCGATCACGCAGATGTGCAGCTGATCCATGCAGCTCGCATCGGACTCAGAAACCAGCTTCGTCCCGCCAGTGCGGTCGATCAGATTAAAAGTGTGCAGCTGGATCCCCAGGAATTGGAACGGGTGGCCGAGATTGCGCTGGCGGTCCCCAGTGAGGCTGCGGCGTGGTTCACGTTTGACTATCTGCGTAACAATGACTTGCCACAGCCCGTGGTGGAAAAGAGTCTGTCGCATGTTGCCAAGTATGTCAGCCCCAGCCGTCTGGATGATGTGGCCGAATACATTCAGAGGTCGTTTCCGGAGGAGATCTCACGCCAGTCGCTGCTGTTCCAGGCGTTGTTCCGGGGGTTAACGCAACGCGGGACGAAACTCGACCCGAAAACCGTGATGGGCCAATGGGCCGGGAAGCTGGCCATCACCTTGCTGGACCCGGAATACATTCGGGCCGCATCCTGGGAAAACCTGCCGCTGGCGGGTGCGAGCACCGGGAGTCCCTGGGGGATCCGGCCTCGTGCTTCGAGCGACGGGATCGCCGACGCCCTCTTTTTTGACAGCATTGCCAACGGCGAGCAGCTGACCGGAGTCTTGCGATCGGCTCCCTTCAAGATTCCTGAAAAGTTGACCTTCTGGCTCTGTGGACACAATGGACTTCCCGGTGTCGATTCGCCTGCCGTGAACCATGTTCGTTTGAAGCTGGTTGAGACGGGTGAAGTGCTTGCAAAAGAGATTCCACCCCGCAGCGATGTCGCCCGACAGGTCTCGTGGGAGCTCAAATCGTGGGCCGGAAAACAGGGTGTTTTCGAGGCGGTCGATGCCGATACGGCCACGGCGTATGCCTGGCTGGCGGTGGGTCGTTTCGAGCCACAGGTCGTCGCAGCTCCTGCTCCCGAATTCGCCTTTACGGATACTACGCTCATCACCGCCATTCAGGTGGCCGACCAGTTGCATCTGGGACAGTTGGCACCTGCTGTGATGGAGTTATTGACCAATCCGCACGTCGAGACGCCGGTCAGGACAGCGGCTGCACAAGCGGGGCTGAATTTGTCTCGTCCCGCCGCGATTACGGCCCTCTCGACGATCGTTCAATCGCCGACCGAGCCTTCCGTGCTGCGAACGACGGCAGCGCAATTACTGGGATCGGTGAACTCGGCCTTGTCTCGTGAGGCGCTGGCCTCGGCGCTCCGCAATGCCCCGGCTCCGCTGCAACAACCGATCGCCCTGACGATGGCAGGAACCCCCGAGGGGGCAGACATGCTCTTGACCCTGATCGGCTCGGGCCGAGCCTCGGCCCGATTGCTGCAGGACAAGCCCATTTTGGATCGGCTGACGAGTCTCCCGATAGCCGATCGTGCAGAAAAAATCGCGGAATTGACACAAGGATTACCCGCTGCCGATGATCGATTGAAACAGCTGATTGTCAAGTTTTCCAGCAACTTTACGAATTCCGAGGGGACGCCAGAAATGGGATTGGCGGTCTTCAAGAAGTCGTGCGTTGCCTGTCATCGGATCAATGACGAAGGTGGCAAAGTCGGGCCACAGCTGGACGGAGTGGGCCACCGTGGCCTCGAACGATTGCTCGAAGATGTGCTGGACCCGAACCGAAACGTGGATGCGGCCTTTCGAGCCAGTGTGGTGGCCAAGAAGGATGGGCTGGTGGTCACGGGGCTGAAACTGCGTGACGAGGGAAAAACCGTGGTGCTGGGGGATCACCTGGGAAAAGAGGTGCGGATTCCGCTGGAAGAGATCGAGGAAGTGAGGCTCTCGAATCTCTCGCCCATGCCTTCAAATTTCGCAGACCAGTTAAACGAAGCGGACTTGCGAGCCTTGATCACCTACCTGCTGCAACAAAAACAGACGGTCAAAACGAACACCCCCAAGCCCGAGTAACACGAATCCAGATCGGTGAAGACATGTGAAGCGGGTTCGCCACAAAGCGGAGAAATCTGACGAATCCAGAGCGATGAACCGTCGGAATTGATGATTTCACTGATGAAAACGGGTCGACTTCACCAAGTGTGGAGTCCCTGTTGTTCATCGGGTTGCTCACCGCGACGGTTTCGTCGGTGGACTTCCCTTGGTCGTTGTCTGTGGGAAACGGGGTGGGCGTTTTTCATTGAAGGCGGCGATTCCTTCCTGTGCGTCTGCTTGTCCCAAACACCGGATGTAGGCGGCGGTATCCGCCAGAAACGCCTGTTTTGGCTGTGTCCCTTCATCGGCATGCAACAGTTGCTTGGTCAGCCGGAGTGCTTCGGCGGGCTGAGCCAACAGTTGTTTCGCCAACTCTTGAGCGGCGGCGATCACTCGAGCCTGCGGCACAACGTCATGCACGAGGCCATAACTTAACCCCTGCTGCGCCGAAATCGGCTTACCTGTCAGGCATAACTCCAAAGCTCGTCCTTTGCCAATCAGTGCCGTGAGCTGCGCCAACCCATATCCTGGTGGCCAGCCAAGATTCACTTCGGGCATCGCGAACCGAGCCGAATGAGCGGCAATTCGGAAGTCGCACGAGTAAGCACAGACACAGCCGGCTCCAAACGCAACACCGTTCACCGCAGCGATGAAAATCTGCGGCAGACGTTCCCAGGCCAGATACAGGGATGCCTGGCGGTGACTCAGCGAAG
>JBIKZJ010000402.1:0-5924 GCA_044354755.1 Schlesneria sp.
AGAGGACGAGACACATGGCGATTTCGATTGTATCATCGGCACCATGAAACCACCCGAAAGACCAGCACCATCCGACAGCGAAAGTCAATCCAACAGCCGTTGCCCGAATTGCCATTCCGAGTTTGTCTGCGAGTTGGTTCGGGGTTGTGCGGAATGCTGGTGCATGCGATTGCCCCCGGTCATGCCGGTGACCAGTGGTTCGAGTTGTCTTTGTCCTGCCTGTTTACAAGCGGCGATCCAAATCACGATGGCGCCGGGGGCGGAAGCGCAGGGATCAAGCCCTGGGCAGGAACCCCACGTTATCTAGCCCAGTCAGGGGATTCGTCGCAACACGACCGACTTCACGTCCCCCAATGCGGGTAAGGGCCGGCTGATCGGTTTGAACGTCAACCGGACTTCGCCTGCCGGCAATTCGAGCTCACCCAGTTTCGCGGTCTGGTAATCATCCCATCCCGCCGTTTTGCGAACGCGAGACGTGATGGATTTGCCCAGTGCCTCGATCCGGATCCCATTCCCGGCAGCTTGGGCATCACAGGCCCAGGTCCATTCCACCGAATATGTCCCCGGTTGCGGAACATTGATCGTCCAGACGACGAGATCTTCGGCACTGCTCCACCATCCCAAGTTCTGGTGCGCTTCTTCAATCACAATGGTTGGGCCATAAATTTCGGCCTCGAATGGAGTCAGCTTCAGCACCCCGTCTCGATCCGATTCGATGATTCTTGGGATGTTGCGAGGGAACGACTTCATTGCGGGGAGTGGCACATTGTTGCGAATATAGGCAATGAGTGCCGCTGCATCTGCCGGGGTCAATTCTCGTTCAAGTCCTTCGGGCATCAGTGACTTGGTGTTCCCTTGCAGTTCGTCAATTTCGTTTCGCAGCAACGTCACCTCTTTCCCTTCTGCAGCACGCAGCGTCACGCTGCTGGCGGTCTCGGTCGCGAGAATTCCGTTGTAGCTGACCCCCGCTTTCGTTACGGCGGTGTAGGTCAAAAACTTGGCCTCGACCGCTCGATTGGGGTCGAGGACCGCCGTAATCAAAGCCTCGGCGGACTTGTCGGTTAACGAGACCAGATCGGGACCGACGGCATGTCCGATCTCGCCCAGCTGATGGCACTGTGCGCAGCGCTTCACGAAGAGCTGACTACCGTGCTGAGCATCCCCCCCCGCACGCACCGTTGGCAGATACGCCCCTACCAGTTTGACTCGATCGGTATTGAGATCCACCGCCAGCACCTTAGCCGCACGATCCCGGACCTTCTTGTTCGGATGGACGAGCAGCCGCTGTCGACTCGAAGCATCCAGATCGGTGGGAACCAGACGCTTCGTTTCAATGGCCTCGAGTAACTGATCCCGCCAGTCTTCGCGGCTTAGTAGTATGGAACACGCTTCAGCCCGCACGCCGGGGCCTAATGATCGATAACTGGTTAGTAGCAGCGTGGCAATTTCAGGAGACTTCAGGCGTCCTAGTGAAGCGAGGGACACCGATTGCAATTCCGGGGGTTGTTGAGGCGTGAGGAGTCCCGTCAGGACCGCCAGATCTCCTTCACTTTGACCGAGCACTCGTCCCGCCGCGATCCGTTCATGGAACGGCAGAGTCTCGTCCCGCACCATGTCCCTCGCAGCAGCAAACACCGATTGCAAACGGGATTCAACCTGTCGGGCATCTGGTCCCAGTTTTTGTAGCCATTCATCCAGCGTCTGACCGCGTCGCGCCAGCGCCGCGAGAAACTGATTAACCGCCGAGAATTGCCACGCAGCCAAGTTCTGGTCCTCCGAGGTCTCAGAGACTTTGAGCAGCAGTGTCACCAGTGTCGGCGCATGCTCAAACGCGGTGGCTTGACCCAGTAACTGTTCCCACAGTTCTGCGGGAGCGGCCCGATCCCGGGCGACGGCGGTCAGCACATCGGCCAGATGATCCCGACTGAGTGAACTCATCACCGCCGTCAACAGGATGGTTTCCCCGGTCGCACGACAAGCGAGCTGCCCCAGCAGATCTCCCGCCTGTGACTGTTGGAACTCACCCAGCGAATAGGCCAGTTGCAGCCGTACCTGAGGATCGGGATCGTCGATCAACGGAGACAAATGTTTGAGCACCCGCTGGTCCAAGGCCTGGTCACCTCGCACCGGGTTCGAGTCAATACCGGCCTGGGGAGATTGCGCCGCAGCCTGATCGTCAGCACGGCTGGCGAACGCCTCGAGTAATCGAACCGCATGCCGCCGAACTCCCGGATGCACATCCGCAACCGACTCGATCAGCAGATCGACCGAAAGTCCCCGCGCGAGACCGTCCAGAGTGCACAGCGAATGGAGCCGACAGAGTGCGTTGCTGCTGTTTCTCGCTTGTGCTCGCAACAGCGAAACGCAGGCCGGATCCGCACGGTCAATTAGCAACTGCTGCACCAGATCCCGTTGCCAGCCATTTTGGCTATCGAGCTGTCCCACCAGTTCGCGCGTTGATAACTGATCCAATCGAGGAACGGCACGAGGCTGTGTCCCGATCGGAAGTACTCGCCACAAACGCCCCTTGTCCTCGCCTGCGCGTAAGTTGAGTTTTCGCTGCCATTCAATCGGAATCCATTGCGGATGTTCGATGACCAGTCGATACATATCGGCAATCCAGAGACCACCGTCAGGCCCGGTTCGTAGCATCGTCGGGCGGAACCAGTTATCCGTACACGATACGAATTCGGAATGCTGTTCGGTGATGCTGCGAGCACTGGTAAAGCCGTATCCGTCACTGGTCATGACTTCGTGATGGACGAGGTTATGCACCGGTTCACTGACAAACGTGTGCATGGTCTGTAGCGAATCGTCGTTCGGCTGCCCGGTTCCCGTCACTGCGGCATGGATACCAAACAAAACCTGGTCTCGGTCGGTCATGGCACTGCAGGCCGAGGTGAAACGATTGGCGGTATGAAAATCATTGAAGCGTGCCATCGTCTTGCTCGTCGGAAAAACCGGTGCGGCCCCTGGGGCGACCGAGACATCCCGCAGCAGATTCGGCACGGCCAGAAACGGATTCCGGCGGAGATAATGGTCATCGTGCTGAAAATGCCACATGGGACGACTATTGTTGTTGCCAAACCAATTTCCCCAGTCATCCCGATGGCGACCAAATTGGGTTGCCCCGGCAATCGCCTCCATCTCACCCGTCGCCGGTCGAATCCGCAAATCGCGGCCACGCAAATCGAGCTTCTCGCCAGTCTTGACCGACGAGATGGCCCCGCCACTATCGCCATTGGCCAAGTACAGCCAGTTGTCGAGTCCCCGCGTAAATCCATTCACACGATGTTGCTGATTCCCCTCGGCAAAGCCACTGTATAAGACTTCCCGCAGATCGGCATGGCCGTCCCCATCGGTGTCCTCGGCATAAATGAGATCCGGTGCCGCCGAGATCAAGACTCCTTTTTTCCAGGCCAGCACACCACTGGGAAAAGGAATCCCAGCAAGAAACAAGGTCGATTTGTCATAGCGACCATCACCGTCCAGGTCTTCGAGGTAGCGAATTCGCCCCCCTGGCGCCCCCTGTCCATCCATCCCCTGCGGATAGTCCGCCATCTCGACAACCCAAAGCTTTCCGTCCGGCCCCCAGTCAAAGGCGACCGGATCCATCGTCAAGGGTTCATGCGCCATCAGGTCAATCCGATAACCGGGTTGTACGTGCATCAACTTGAGTTCCGCCGCAGGTGATTTTGCCTCGGGCAATCGATCACCCAACAGGTCATCGAATGCAATCCGACGGAGTAAATCGGGCAGATGATCCGTCTCTTCGTTGATCCAGCAAAGCTGGCGATCTCGCACAAAAAAACCGTTTTCAGACCCATCCTGCCGGAGAATCGGGGGAAGTTCGAGCTCGCCCGGTGGCGTGCTCCGCTGGCCTGATCGTAAACAGAGCGACTGACGCTCGGTTTCGGTGTCATATAACCAGACGCCGTATTCAGTCCCATTGGACAGAATCAGATCCAGGTGACCGTCACCGTTGAGATCCACCTGCCGACGGCCCTCGTCAACCGGCTGCGGTTTCGCCAGGTCCTCACGAGCCAGCTGGATGACTTGCCAGGACTGGCCTCCCTGGGCAGGAACCAAACGCAACCCCTGATCCTGACCCGTAGCGGTTCTCAACGAGCGACCACCGAGCAGATTGGCGTTCAGCCGAGCGACGCACTCGTTAAAGTTAAGAAACTTGACTTTCCGGCCATGAGTCGCGACAGCATGGTCAATCAATTCGACGACCTGTTCGGCCTGAATCCAGCCATGCGGATGAAAGACCAGATTCATCACTCCTTGCTTGAGTACCGTCAGATCGAGGGCGATTTTCAGATCGCGCACGGTATCAGGGTTATTCGGTTTGTGGAGATGATTGGCCGACCAGTCACTCGGGACCATACAGGGAAATTCCCAGCAGGTATTTTGAATCACATACGGATAAGGATAATTTTCGATGCTATTCACAAACTGATCATGCATCACACTTCCGCGAGCCAGTTTTCGCGGAATGTACTTGCGGAATTTTTCTGCCCCATCGCGGTCATAAAGTTGCTCGCTTGGCAAACTCGGATCATTCGCCGTGTACAGCGTAAAGACCGAGGAATCGATCTGCAAAAAATTTCCGGTGGGTGTGGTTCGGTTAAAAATTTCTGAGAAAAAACGGGGGCTGACGGTATTGAGCGAGTCGCAACAGGGGGTGCGGAACGCGACGGGCCGGTTGTGAGGGATCGAGCCAAGCAGATCAATACATTTGTCATAGGTCGCTTTTGATTTGGCCAGATCCCCACCCGCCAGCAGCGGACAGGGGTGATCGAAGGTGTGACACTCGATACTGAGTCCCTCTTGCAGCCACGATTGCAGTTGAGCATCCTCCGGCTTGACCGCGCAGGTCATAATGCTTACGGGGGCACGTCCATCAATCTGTTTCAATCGCTGCAGAATCGGCCGCAGATAGGCTTCGTATCGAGCGGGGTCGCGCATATCGTCGATGGCGAAGACCACCACACACTCGACCCCCTCGTCCCCCACCCACTGCGGTGTCGTCAGCTTGGGTGTTCCCCGCTGCGGAAACCAGACCTCGTTCGAGAAATCGCTCCCATTCGGCGGAATACTCGTCTGGTTTGCCCCAGAGTTGGTCTCCTCGGCAGCCGTCGCAGCAGCAGCGCCCAAGCCGAGCATCAGCAGGGGGATCAGGATCAAGATTAGGATCAGCAGGGGCAGCGAGATCCGATTCCGGAAAACGGCGCTCACCGGCGACGGGGAGGTGGATTGATCGCAACGAGGACTGCTCGACATCGACTTGATCCGGCACGCTCTGTTGAATTCGATCGGTCTGTTGAGTTGGATCGTTGTTGGGACTGGCAATGAAATCTTTTGGACTGCAGGCATGAAGCATCCCCGAATCAAAACATGGACCCGATTACGAACGGCCGGCAAGTGAACGGCAGCAGCAGTTTATACCGAAAACGGCGGAGCAAACCATCAATCGATCGCAAAAGAGGGTCGATCGCGCAGCAGAGTTCACAAATCATTTTTTTCGTCTGTGTTGGGATCGGGACGTACTTATTGCGACAACGGCGAGCTGGTGTCGACCGGAAACAGGAGTTTTTTCCTTGGGGTTTCGATGCCGTGTGTGGTCGTCGCTGTTTGCAGTCTGGCGGCTTAGCCCAGTTGCCCCGCCGCTTTCTCATTCCGGTGAATTCCTGCCTCCCGATGATCGCCGCGGTGGATGAAAGGGACGGCACAGATTAGGGGGACGGCGCAAAGATTAGAGGGACGGCACAAAGGGAGCCGCCTTGATTCCGTTCAGGAATCGTTGCTGAATGTCATCGAGATGATTTTTTTTCACCGCTTCGCTGCGGCCCAGATTCATCAGACGTTCAAGCTTCACTTGTCGCGCATCATCCATCGTAAAATCACCGGAAGAAACGGTT
>JBIKZJ010000403.1:0-5902 GCA_044354755.1 Schlesneria sp.
TCCAGACGAAACGACGACATACTGGACCCTGTAATGTGAGAGGTTATTCAGCTCAAAAATCGCGATCCAAGCCATGATTACGGCCGGGAAGTGGGGTGACGTGATGTAGCCGATTTCTCGCGACGAACCTAGGTCAAAGCGAAAGTCCATGCTGCCAACATGGCAGGGGGCGAGCGACGTGCGGAATCGTTCCTTTTCCCCAATCTGTTTGCTGGCATTACTTTAAAATCATTTCCGCAAGCCCGGCACAGGGCTTGCATAGGTTAGTGAATGTGTCGAAATGTCGACCGTGTTGGCGGAGCTGGCATGGTTCGGTCCACTTCACTCGGGGCGTCATCTGCACCAAAAGTCGTGTTATGGCTGGCGGGCGGGCTGCGATGAGTGTGTTTCGTGAACTAATGAGTCGTCCCACCAAGTCTGTCTTGATGGTTGAGGAGTCGCTGTGGCTAAGCTGATCAGTTATGATGAAGAAGCCCGGAAGAGCCTGCTTGAAGGCGTTTCCAAATTGTCGCGGGCTGTGAAGAGTACGCTCGGCCCTCGTGGTCGTAATGCGGTTCTCGATAAGGGCTGGGGTTCACCGAAGGTGACAAAAGACGGCGTGACCGTCGCTCAGGATATCGATCTGGAAGACAAATTCCAGAATATGGGTGTCCAGCTCGTTAAGGAAGCCGCTTCCAAGACTGGTGACGTGGCGGGTGATGGTACCACCACTGCCACCGTCCTGGCGGAAGCCATTTTTCGGAATGGTTTGCGTTTCGTTGCCAGTGGCTGCGATCCGATGGCCTTGAGCCGCGGTGTGCAAAAAGCGGTTGATGCGGTGACTGCCGAGCTGAAAAAGCTTTCGAAGGAAGTCAAAGCGAACGACAAAAAGGCGGTCGCGGAAGTTGCCAGTATTGCGGGTAACAATGATCCCGAAGTCGGCAAGATTCTGTCCGAAGCACTGATGAAAGTCGGTAAAGATGGTGTCATTACCGTCGAAGAAGGCCGTCAGGTTTCAACCGAAGTCGAATTGGTCGAAGGGATGCAGTTTGAGCGAGGTTATCTCTCGCCGCATTTCGTCACCGATCAAGATCATCAGACGGTCGAGATGGACAATTGTCGCGTGCTGATTTTCGAAGAAAAGATCAGCAGTGCAAAGACTCTGGTTCCACTGCTCGAAAAAACGTCTAAGGCGGGGGTTCCGCTGTTGATTATTGCAGAAGACGTTGATGGCGAGGCCTTGGCGACGTTGGTTGTCAACAAAATGCGAGGCATTTTGAAGGTCTGTGCTGTTAAAGCTCCTGGATATGGCGATCGTCGTAAGGCGATGTTGGAAGATATTGCTGTTCTTACGGGCGGCAAGGCGATCTTCAAGGATTTGGGTCTGAAGCTGGAAAATGTTGAGCTTTCAGATCTGGGTGTTGCCAAGAAGATTCGGATCGATTCCGAGAACACCACTGTGGTACAAGGTTCCGGGAAAAAGGCTGAAATCGAAGGTCGTGCCGCCTTGATTCGGGCCGAGATCCTGAAGACCGATAGTGAATACGATCGTGAAAAGCTGCAAGAACGCCTCGCTAAGCTCGCAGGTGGTGTGGCTCAGATCAGTGTCGGTGCTCATACCGAGACGGAAATGAAAGAGCGTAAAGATCTGATCGACGATGCTCTGGCCGCTACGCGTGCCGCGATCGAAGAGGGGATCGTTCCTGGTGGTGGTGTGGCTTTGTTGCGATGTCTTCCAGCGATCGAAAAGCTGAAGGCGACTGGTGACGAAGCACATGGCCTGACACTCATCAAGAGCGTCTTGGAAATGCCTTTGCGAACCATCGCAGAAAACGCAGGGCTTGATGGTGCTGTGGTTGCCAACAATGTGAAGAAGTCGAAGGAAAAATCCTACGGCTATGACGCACTGAATGACCGTTACGGTGATATGTTCGAGTTTGGTGTCGTTGACCCCACTAAGGTTGTGCGCTCCGCTTTGCAAAACGCGGCGAGTGTTGCTTGTCTCTTGCTGACAACAGACTCAATCGTTGTCGATGCTCCTAAGCCGAAAGAAGATGACCATCATCACGATGATCACCATGATGGCGGTGGCATGGGCGGAATGGGTGGCATGGGCGGCATGGGAATGGGTGGCATGGGCGGAATGGGCGGCATGGGCGGATTCTAGTTTCCGGCCGCAGTATGCTGCGGTTTGATTCCGATTCGCTTACTGCTTTCGCTGATCGTCATTGCGAATTGCATAACTATTTTACGTATAGGAAAACTGAATTATGAAACTGAAACCTCTTGATGACCGTGTTGTTGTTGAGCCGCTGACCGCTGAAGAAAAGACGGCTGGCGGGATCGTTCTTCCTGACACTGCCAAGGAAAAGCCCCAGCGTGGCAAAGTCATCGCCGTCGGCCCAGGTCGCCTGCTGGACAGTGGCGAGCGGTCACCGATCGCCGTCGCGATTGGCGATGAAGTTCTGTTCGCGAAATACGGCGGGACGGAAATCGAGATCGATAAAAAGGAAATCAAGATTCTGCGTGAATCGGATATCCTGGCCAAGGTTATTTCCTGAAGATTGATAAGATCCGGCTATCGTGCTGGAATTCAAGGGGACCTTCGGTGGTCCCCTTTGGATTCCTGTGATCGGGCTGGATTCGGCATATTTTAAAATTTTTCCCTGTGGAGTCCCGTTGTGGCTAAGCAATTGTTGTTTGAAGATCGGGCCCGTATCAAGCTGCTTCACGGCGTTGAGACGCTGGCGAAAGCGGTCGCCGTGACCATGGGTCCGACGGGTCGAAATGTCATTATTGACAAATCGTTCGGTAATCCTGTCGTGACCAAAGACGGTGTGACCGTATCCAAGGAAGTGGAACTCGACGACCCTTATGAAAATATGGGTGCGAAGCTTGTCAACGAAGTGGCATCGAAAACGAGCGATGTCGCCGGGGACGGGACGACCACGGCAACGGTACTCGCACGAGCGATTTACAGCGAAGGTTTGCGTGGTTTGACGCTGGGTGCCAATCCAACCGTCGTCCGCAAGGGAATCGAAAAAGCTGTTGATGCCGCGATTGCGTTCGTGGAAAAGATGGCAAAGCCGGTTGAGAAAAAGGAAGAAATCGCCCAAGTCGGTTCGATTTCGGCCAACAATGATCGCGTCATTGGCAATCTGATTGCCGATGCGATGGAGAAGGTTGGTCGCGACGGGGTGATCACGGTCGAAGAAGGAAAAGGGAACACCACTACGCTGGAATTGGCCGAAGGCCTTCAGTTCGACAAGGGTTATATCTCTCCCTATTTCGTCAACAGCCCTGAGTCGATGCAGTGCGTGCTGGAAGACTGCTATATTCTGCTGTTTGAGAAGAAGATTTCGAACTTGCGTGAATTCGTGCCGCTGCTCGAGAAAGTTGCACAACGAAGCAAACCATTGCTGGTGATTGCCGAGGACATTGACAGCGAAGCGTTGACGGCACTGGTCGTGAACAAGCTCCGTGGTGTGCTCAACATCTGTGCCGTTAAGGCACCGGGATTCGGCGATCGACGCAAGGCCATGATGGGCGATATGGCGACCCAGACCGGTGGTACACTGATTTCGGAGGATCTCGGGATCAAGCTCGAGTCGGTTGAGATTGCTCATTTGGGTCGTGCCAAGAAGGTCGAAGTGACCAAGGACACCTGTACCATCATCGATGGTGGTGGTGATAAAGAACAGATCAAGGCACGTGTCGATCAAATTCGTCGGCAAATCGAAGCGACCGAAAGTGAATACGATCGCGAGAAGTTCCAGGAACGTCTGGCGAAAATGACGGGTGGAGTTGCCATCATTTCTGTCGGTGCTGCGACGGAAGCGGAAATGAAGCAGACCAAGGCACGTATGGAAGACGCTTTGCATGCCACCCGTGCTGCAGTGGAAGAAGGAATTCTTCCCGGCGGTGGTGTGGCCCTACTGCGAGCCATTGCTGCGGTGAGTGAAGTCCGTGCGAAGGGTGACGAGAAGATCGGTGTTCAGATCGTCATCAAGGCTCTGGAAGCACCGATCCGTCAAATCGTCTCGAATTGCGGGTTGGATGGTAGCGTGGTTGCAGACGAAGTCCGCAACATGCCGACCAATACCGGATATGATGCCAACGCTGGGAAGTACGTTGACATGTTCAAGGCGGGGATCATCGATCCTGCCAAGGTGGTCAAGAGCGCTTTGCGTAACGCGGCTTCGATTGCCGGTTTGATGTTAACCACTCAGGTACTTGTCACGCGTGGTGATGATACAGATGGTAAGGCAAAGAGTAAGGTTGAGGGTGCTGTTCGTTGATCGAAGAGTTCCTTGCGATTTCAGGTCAGAGAATGTTTTGTGGAACGTATTAACAACCTGCTGACCTGAAATTGATTTGACTCTCTCGGACTTGTGAATAGACTGCAATCAGTAACAATAGACGAGCCGCTGGGGATTTCCCCGGCGGTTCGTTGTGTATCAGGACGTCATGAAGCCTCGGCAAGGGCGATCCGAGGACCTGTGCTGTTGGAGAGAGTAGCTTTGATGGCGACAAAACGCGATTATTATGAGATTTTAGGGGTCGCAAAGTCCTCTTCGGATGATGACATCAAGAAGGCTTATCGAAAACTGGCTGGGAAGTATCATCCTGATCGCAATCCGGGCGACAGCGAAGCAATCGTCCTGTTTAAAGAAACGACAGAGGCTTTCGAGATTCTGAGTAATCCTGATAAGAGAACTCTGTACGACCGTTACGGTCATGCCGGTGTCAATTCGGGCGGACCACAACCTGGATACCAGGATGTCAACGACATTTTCAATGCCTTCGGTTCTGCTTTTGGCGATCTTTTTGGCGGAGGTGGCGGGGGCCGACGAAGCGGTAGTGGACCGCGGGCCAGGAAGGGCGAAAGCCTGCAGACATCGCTGACAATTGACCTGCTGGATGCTGCGGTCGGTTGCAAACGTGAACTGCAAATTGATAAGAGCGAACCCTGCGCGACATGCAAAGGTACCCGTGCCAAACCCGGTACTCAGCCAATAAAATGCGATTATTGTAATGGCCGTGGCCAAGTGACACAGTCGCAGGGGATGTTCCGCGTGCAAACGACTTGTCCCTCGTGTCGGGGGGAAGGTATGACCATTCGAGACAAATGTAGCGACTGCCGCGGGCAGGGGGTCGTCACCCGCCCCACCAAGCTCGAGGTCCAGATCCCCGCCGGGGTCGACAATGAAATGCAACTCTGTTTGCGCGGTGAGGGGGAGCCGGGTGAGAATGGCGGCCCCCCCGGTGACCTCTATATCGATATGCGAGTCAAATCGCACCCACTCTTCAAACGAGATGGGCGACATTTGATGTGCGAGGTTCCGATCACATTTGCTCAGGCGGCATTAGGGACCACCATCGACATCCCCATCCTGACGGGGAAGCATAATATCACGATTCCACCGGGAACCCAGCCGGGTGAGGTCTTTCGGCTGAAAAACCAGGGTATGCCGGATCCCAATGGCGGCCTTCGGGGCGATTTGCTGGTGGAGTTTCATGTCGAAGTACCGAAAAAAATCAATAAAAAACAAGAAGAACTCTTGAGACAACTCGCTGAAATGGATGATAAACAGGTTTCCACCAAACGGAAAACCTTCTTTGATTCTGTGAAGGCGTTCTTCTCTATACACGAGGATACGGAATAATGGTGGAACAGATCGACCCCGAATCAAAGTCGTCTGACGGTGGGCCAAGCAGCCTTGCTGATCAACTTCAGGTCGCCTTGGCCGAACGAGATCAATTCAAAGAGAACTGGGCTCGTGTGATGGCGGACCTCGATAACTTTCGGAAGCGGATCTATCGTGAGATGGACGACGAGCGAAAGTATCAGTCGGTGCCGGCGCTGAAGTCATTGTTGCCCATCTTCGATGGTCTGGACCGCGCGGTCGTCGCGGCATCACGG
>JBIKZJ010000404.1:0-5887 GCA_044354755.1 Schlesneria sp.
ATCTGCCGCAGAGGTTCCCAGTGAATTTTCATCCAATGATTTTAAGTCCCCGCAAGTTCACTTGGCAAGCAGGAATCACCATCAACGGGATTCACAATTGCCTAAAGCGCCTGAAGCAACCCGCAGATTCGCTTCAGGCTGGGTCGATAAAAAGGCGAGTAAGCTCTCCGCTTCGCAGCGTCTTACCCCGCATCATTCCCAAGAAACTTCCGTGGCGACCGCCAAGCAAGATCACTTCGGCCCCTCAAACGGTTTCACGCCAGCTTGTCACCGAGTTGAACCTTCCGACCTCGCAGAAAATCCGACGCGGGCATCGGGCGTTTACCATCGGGCTGAAGCGTATGCAGGCGAACAGAACCTTCGCCGCATTGAATCGTGAAATCCTTTGCGGTCACCTCGATCACGGTTCCCGGTGAATGCTTCACACCCGGCGACGGTTCCTCGGTCACTTTTACCGCGAGAATCTGCAGCCGCAGTGTTGGTTTGTCCGCTTGCTGCAGCTGACTGTAGGGGCCCGGCCACGGCTGCATGCCGCGAACATGACGTTCGACTTCGATGGCCGACTTTTCCCAAGGGACCAAGCCATCGACCTTGGAAAGTTTGCGAACGTGTGTCGCCTGATCCTCATCTTGAACGGTCCGTACGACACTCCCTTGAGCAATCTCGCGAATGACCCGCTGCGTGAGTGGAATGGCAAGCTCGGCCAGCCGCTGTTCAAGCTGTCCGGTGGTTTCTTCCGGGCCAATCACAGTTCGAACATTCCCCAGCATCGGTCCAGCATCCAGTTTTTGCACAATCTCGATGATGGTCACACCCGTTTCTGTGTCACCATTCAAGATCGTTGCATGAATCGGCGTCGCCCCCCGATACCGGGGAAGCAGCGATGCATGGACGTTGATCGTTCCCAGTCGCGGAACCGCAAGGACCTCGTTCGAGAGCATCTGTCCGTAAGCGGCAACCACGAACAAGTCTGCCTCAGTCTGCCGCAGAAAATCAACACTCTCCGGGGCCTTGATCCGGTCCGGTTGGAAAACCGTCACCCCATGGTCGATGGCGAGTTGTTTGAGCGGATTCAGATGCTGGTGATGCCCTCGACCCGTACGATCGGGCTGAGTGACCAGCCCGATTAACGAATGTTCAGACGATTCCAGCAGCGCACGAAAGGTTGGCAGTGCCAGCGGGCCGGTCCCCAGAAACAGAATGCGAAGCGACGCCATAAAGAGACCTTATCAACCGTTCGAGATCAACCGTTCGAGATCAACCGTTCGAGATCAACCGTTCGAGGCGGCAGGTGGCTTGGGCTCAAGCTGCAGCAGCTGGCTTTTGATGACATCGTCAGAGGCGAAGCGTCCTTCCGCTTGCCAGCGACGGAATTGCGACTCAAAATCACTGATGACCGGGTCAAGATCTCGCCGGGCGGTTTCGGAGAGGCGATCAATAAACAATACCCCATCCAGGTGGTCCGATTCATGCTGGACCGCTCGGGCAGCAAGGTCATCGAGCGAGTACTCGAAACAGGAGCCATCGAGATCAAAAGCCTCGATTTCAATTTTCGCGGCTCGTTTCACCGGACCATACATTCCAGGAAAACTCAGGCATCCTTCCTCTCCTTCCGTCGTCCCTTTTCGCTTCAGAATATCCGGATTGATGAAAACGATTTCTTCGTCCTTCAAAGCCGGGTCCGACGAGAGATTCAGGATGAACAATCGATAGGGGAGGCCGACCTGATTGGCGGCAAGTCCAATCCCGTTGGCGGCATACATCAATTCGAACATCTCGGCCACCACTTTGCGAAGATCAGCGTTAATCTCCTGGATCGGCTTGGATTTCCAATGCAAAGCAGGATGCGGATAAGGCAGAATGTCCATGGAAACTCGGGTCATTATTGAGTGAAGAGGCGACACAATCAGGTATTATAGGCGGCAGCGAGACCAGGGTCGAGCCTCTGCCCATGGGTCGCGAGCAAAACCAGGCTCGGTCGCGCAGCAACCTGAATCTTTTCAAAGATGAACGCCCGAATCAGACAAGCCTTCCCCGTGAATCGACTCGTCATCTGGCTCTTCTGAGTAAACCTCTGTTCACTCCAGCTCATCCGCTGCATCAAACTTCTGGACGATGGTTTCCGTCGACGTGGCGTTCCGCGTTACCCGAGCGATCGCGATCAACACCCCAGAGCGATCAACACCCCAGAGCGATCACTCAGCAGAGCGATCACTCAGCAGCGATAATATCGGTTGTGCCAAAGATACAGCTTGAGTGGATCGATGGCCTGAAGAATCCTCATCTGCTGGCTTGAGGGGATCCTCGCAGAATCAACACGATCGCAAATCGGGCTGATTCCCGCGCTGTCGTCTTGGAAAGAAAAAAAGCCGAGGATCACAGGTGATACCCGGCTTGAATCGGACTTCGAAGGGCCAGCAGCAAGGGCCAGCCAACTTCCTATGAACCGCCTGAATTGTTCACCAATCAGACTGTATTTCCCTCATTCAGCGGCCAACAAACCAATGTCAGTTGGTCTCTGCAGCGACTTCGGCTGGCTTCACGTTGATGCGACGGCCTTCTTGATCGAAGAAGACTTTTCCGCCAACCAAAGCGAATAATGTGTAATCGCGACCGATCCCAACACCCTTACCGGGATGCCATTTCGTGCCGTTTTGTCGGATGAGAATATTACCGGGGATGACGGCCTGGCCACCAAATTTCTTCACGCCAAGTCGTTTTGCCTTGGAATCACGACCGTTACGGCTAGACCCCTGACCCTTCTTATGTGCCATGCTGAATTCCCTTAACTTCGACGAGCCCAAAGTTTCAATGAAGCAGGCCGAAATCGACTGCTGCAGAACCTGTAGATGCGCACCAATATCGACGCAGAACCAGATTGTGGTCGATTCGGAAATAAATCGCAAGGTTACTGCCTGGATTATCCCCAGCCGATTTCCCAAACCGAGTCGAAAACCGCAAGAATCAGCAGGAATGAGCCCGGATTGTCGCCGCACTCCCTGCCGAAACCGATGGCCGCGAAATGGAAACGGGCGGCACTGCGATCCGATCCCCTTCATCCAAATCGGAATGCTGGTGAAGAGATTTTAACGCCAGGACGCCAAGCCGCAGGGACGCCAGGAATACAAAAAGTGAAGTCGTTTTTGCATGATCCATCTGGTTTTCTGCCTGCTTTGCGTCTCCGCGGCTTCGCGTCTTGGCGTTAAAAACGCTTCATCCTTTTCAGGCCGCATCCCTAAAACAGGCTGCAACTCTTTTGCAGCACAGGGAAAAGAGCAAAACCAAGCAGCACCCCTCTGGCCGTCCAGGCGATGGTTCTCAGCCAATTGGATTGAACGAGTTGCCGAATTCGACGCTCGTCAAATCCCTTCGTCAGCGCCTCATGCAGGGGAATCTGCAAACAGGCAGTCGAGACCCAAATCACCACCAGCAGCAAATCGGCGATCGCCAAGGGAAGAGAAGTGAGGTGCTCGGGAAACCACGCCAACAGCCCGGCACAGGTGAATGCTTCGACCAGCATCGGCCCACCCACAACCCACTGAGTTCTCGCGACGTGCGTCTGGGAATACTTTGCGAATCCCTCAACTCCCACCAATCCCATCAACGGATAATGGACGATCTGCACGAACCAGATGATGCCGATCATCAACAGCGTGCCGACAAGTTGTACGAGTAGCAGTCCGTTAAGGGTCACGATCGGCTTCTCGTCAAAGGGTCCAGACTCTGCGGCAGGGTTTTCACTTCACATGTCTCTTTCGTGCAGCGACCCGTCAACTTCAGCCGATTCCGGGCAAAAATCGTATACCCCAAATCCAAAATCTGCGAAATCACAGGCAATCGTGTCAAAAATACAACGGGACCAAACCCGACGGCCGCATACAGCCGTCGAAAAACCTCAACACCCCGAATCCAATTCCCATCCGGTAGACGACCATAAATTTGAGCCATCAGATCCGCTTGAGTTTTCCCGACAGCGGCGGCCTGAAACTCGGCGGCATCAATGTCCGTAAATCGAATCTTAGACCCACGGTCCCAGCGTTTGAGCATCCGGATTTCCCGTAAGCACAAAGGGCAACCCCCATCAAAAAAGACTTCGATTTCGAAAGGAGTTTCCATAATATTCGACACGAAACACCTCAGTCCCAGTTACAGAATCCAATCCGAAAACCTCACATCTGAATTTTAGGCACCCTCCAAAAAATGCCCACTGCCCACTGCCCACTGCCCACTGCCCACTGCCCACTGAAAACTGAAAACTGCCCTCAATCATTCAACGGCTGCGAACTCCGCAAATAAGCAAATAAATTTCGCAACTGGTCCTCAGTCAAATCTTTCAACTGACCCTCAGGCATCAACGATTTTCGCGACTTGTTCAGTTCCTCGAGTTCCGCTCGTTCCAGCGAAACGGTCTGTCCGTCGGGGCTGCGGAGTGTCACTGTCTGGGGGTCTTGCTCCACCAGAAATCCGGTCACGACCCGACCATCCTTTAAAACAGCAATCTGGGTTTCGAACCCTTCCCGAATTTCCGCACTTGGGTTCACGATGTGGATCAGCATCTGCCGCACATCGTCCCGTTTGTAGGTGGTCAGATCAGGGCCGATTTTACCACCGATCGCATGCAGCGTATGACATTTTCCACACATCTGCATATACAGTTTCTTCCCCGGATAGGGGTCACCCGGCCCAACCAGCACGCTCGTATAACGTTCCATCATCTCCTGCATCTCGGCACTCGTTGCCCCCTCAACACGTCCCCAGTGCTTCTGAATCAGGCCCGCCAGCTGCTCGTTGCGGTGAATCGTCATCCGGCGAACCGTATCCAGTGGCAACGTGGCTGCGGCCACCGTCCCCTGATCCACCGCGTTGGCCAGCGCCAGTGCCCAGGACTGTCGACTCACCAACAGCGATTGCGCCACGCTTCTCACGTCTTCGTTAAAGTTTCCATACTGAGCCAGCACAGCGGTGACGATTTGTTCGTCACCATAAGCCTGCAGCGAATTCAGGATCGCCCCCTTTAAACCATCATCCGCTGTTTTTGCGAGGGTCGCCAACAGGATCGGAACCGCCCCCGGATGCTTTACCTCACCAAACAGACTCGCATACTCGGCCCGTTTTCCCGCCGGGGTTTTCTCGTCGCTTAACGCCAACAACGCTTCCTCGATCGCCGCCGAATCCCCCTGTCGAACCTTGAGCGACAACGAACCTCCCCCGGCAGCGGCCAGTGCCGCCACCAGTTCTGGGGGAACTTGACTGAGTGATCGACCCTGGAACGCCTCTTCAAATCCCTGCATCAACCCCTTGGTCGCTTCCCTGGAAGGAGATTGATTCAGCAGTCTGGCGCAAACCGCCAGATCCGCTCGCTGACCCGTCGAGGCGAATCGCCGCATTAACCGGGGAAGAATCTCCTTCTGGACCAGCGGCCGTGACCAGAGTTCCGGATCGTCAAACAGACTCAGCACCGCTGACCGATTTACCGGTTGATCGGCCGGCGATTTCCCCTTAACTCCCTCGGTGGATGCCGGTCCGATGGCGTTCAGTGACATCCGCGAACCGGGTTCGATCGCCGCCTCCAATCCCCACCAGATCATCAGCGGTTGGCGAGAATCGCTCAGATCTTCATCGTGGAGCATCAGATTGTGCAAAATCGGTAACGACTGTTCCGAGGGCAACCGTTTGGCAGAGGCGGCAAACTGACTACGGACCTCCAGATTCGGTTCCGTCTTCGCCAGACTGGCGACACGCACGGCAAAATCTGAAGGCAGCCGTCGATCATCCGCCAGCAGACGCACCGTCCACAACCGCACCTGGGGTTCGACATGATCCAGGGCCTTCATCGCCGTCGCCTCATCCAACCCTCGCGAGAGCGACAGCCCCCACAACAGTTCCA
>JBIKZJ010000405.1:0-5867 GCA_044354755.1 Schlesneria sp.
TTATGGAGTCGATGCCGAGCAACCCCGGTATCTCCTCAATTTTCTCAACCTTCCCGAAGGGGCCACAACCGCGAAAATTCTTGCGGCCATCTCGTGCGGCTCGGTGTTCATGGGTGCCAACACCTATATTGGTAATGGCCCCAACTTCATGGTCAAAGCGATCGCCGAAGAGAACAACGTCAAAATGCCCGGTTTCTTCGGCTACATGCTGTATTCCGGCGGGATCCTGATCCCGATCTTTATCGTCGTGACGTTTCTCTTCTTCAGTTAAAGCCGAGTTCAGCAGAGGCCGAGCCGACGCTTCAAACCAAAACCGAAGCCCAATCCTCAAGACGCGAACTCGTAGCCTTTACGAGGTTCGCGCTTCAGCCATTGATTCGCCTCATTGTCGCCAACAAAACTTTCGGTCTGCGGATTCCACTGCAATTTTCGCCCCAGGCGGATCGAGATATTCGCCAGGTGACAGGCCGAAACAACGCGGTGCTGTCCGACGACATCCGAGATCGGGTGCTTGCCATGCATGAAGGCTTCAAAAAAGTTCCCCATGTGATCCCCTTGCCGTGCCGTATTTCCTTTGAACAGCTTCGTCACCGCGTCCATCACCGGCGCTTTTAATTTGTCGTCGGCATCCTGCATTTCGATCGGCTTGCCCGTCAACTTCCCCCGATCCACAAAGATCCGCCCCCCCTCGCCAATGATCATCACCCCATGATCCCCCCGGATGTGATCAAAACCTTGACATCATTGGGATACTGCATCTCAACGATCGAATTCGATGCCGTGTTATAGCCATTGGGAGTCGCTGGCAAAGTTGTCGCAGTTCCATCGATCGAAAGCGGACCCGAATCCTCGCAATCCAAAGCCCAATGGACGATGTCGAGATAGTGTGCTCCCCAGTCGGTCATCATCCCGCCCGAGTATTCATACCACCAGCGGAAGTTCCCATGACACCGCTCAGGACAGAAATCCACCAGTGGAGTCTGCCCCAGCCAGAAGTCCCAGTTCAGCCCGGTAGGAACCGGCTTGTTTTCAAATGGCCCCCCAACAGGTGCAGGCCCCGGCAGGATCACGTGAATCTGCTTGATCTTTCCTAACTGACCACTCTGTGCCGTGGCAACCGCACGAGCAAATTGCAGCATGTCCGTCCGCTGCATCGTCCCGACCTGCACGGTCTTCCCCGATTCCTTGGCCGCACTGACCAGTCGCTTTCCTTCGTCAATCGTCAGCGTCAACGGTTTTTCGCAGTAGACATGCTTTCCGGCCTGCAACGCGGCAATCGCGGTTGCCGTATGCCAGTGATCAGGAGTCGCAATCGTCACCGCTTCAATCTCTTTCCGCTCGAGCAGCTTACGATAATCTTCAAAGATCTCCGCCTTGCCCCCAAGATCTGCTCGAGCGCGCTCCGCATGCTGCAACTGAACATCACAGACCGCCACAATGTCCCCGTATCCCTTCGCGCGATGACCAATATGCAGCCCTTGTCCCCCCACGCCGATACAACCGATCAACGGTCGGTTGTTCTTCGATTCTTCACCGCGAGCAGACGACATCAGTCCCTGCGAATGCAGTAACCCAGCGGCCATTCCCGCTGTGGCCCCCACAAATTGACGACGTGAGATCGCAGAATTTTTCAGAGCCGAATTTCGCATCCAATGTACCTTGAACTTGAGCGTGAAGTTTGAGGCGGAACGTATGCAATCACCAGACCACTCGAACGAAAAATGAGTTCGCAGGGAGGGGCTCCCTACGGCTCATCAAACTCGGTTCACTCGGAATCACTCCAAGATTTCCTCTTCAAATCCCCAACCCGACGCCACCTAAGGCCTTCGTCCCCACGGTTCCATCGGTAATCTCGAACATAGTCGGAAAGCGTTTGACCCACGGTTTATTTCCGGCAGGACAGAACTGTCGCGCATTCCCCTCAATCGCCGCCACACCCGGCAGATGAGCCGCAATGCTGGCCGAATGCAGGAACGAGTACCCTGGGCAAGTCAAATCCTGGACACAGAGAAACATCCCGAACTTCTGAGCCGCCGCCGCCAGCAGCAACGTTTCCGTCTGCCCCTTGCACGCTTTCAGCGCCGCACCGGTGTATCCCTGTTCTCGAGCCAGCAGCAACGAATCATAGTCGACCAGCGATTCATCGATCACGACGGGCTTAAGCTGCGCCGCTTCGTGCATCTTGTTCTCCGGATGCGCCCGCAGATCACGATGCGTGGGCTGCTCGACATACTGAATCCGGTCAAAGGCCGCTGGGGACCGAGTCTGCACCTGCTTCAGGAAGTCAACGACGTAGGCCGCATTCGGACATTTCTCGTTGAAGTCCACGGAATACCACCACTGCTGGCAGCCCCGTTTGGCCTGAGCCTCTTCCGCGACCGTGTTGACGGCGAGCGTTCTTTCGACATCCCAGGCAAAATTGTCACCCGCCAGCTTGATCTTCAGATGAGTCAATCCGTTGAAGGCAATCCACTGGCCCAGCGTCTCGGGAAGACCATCCCCAATTTTTTTGGACACCTCGGCAGTAGAAAGAGGATCGAGCGCCCCAACCAAATGGTAAAGGGGCATTTTGTCTTTGGGCTGCCTGAGCGTGTATTTGTCGAGGTATTCCCCTTTGAACTGCCCGTCGAGATATTCCGACAGATCGTAGTTCATGAACTTCGAGGTCAACGTATCGAAACTGTTCAGGTTGTGCAGTCGACCATAAGCATCGTGCAAAGCGGCATCAAAGGGACTGGCGGCCACCAGTTGCGCCAATTCGGGCATCGGTTCGGCCAATTTCAGCTGCGTTGCCAGACGTTTGGCCAGATGGTCATACTCGGCAGACAAGTGATAGACCAGATCAATCGGATGGCCGAATTCACTGCAGGCCCCAGCGAGATTGACGATCTCTTCCGCAAACCGCAGCATCAAACCTTCGCTCTGTTCTGGGGTCACTCGATCGGAAGGCCAGGACCAGATATTTCCCAGCGGCATGCTCCCAAATCCACTCGCATGCCGTTTTCCGTCACGAGACTCAACTTCAACATCAACGTTGAGCACCAGCGTCTTTTCGATCACACGGCCACCAAACTTCAGTGGGGCCCGAAAGGGGAGTGTCTCAACAGCGCACTCGGCAGTCTTGATACGGATGTCCGTCGCTTTCGACATGGTCCTCGAAACTTTTTGGAAAGAGGTCTAATGAAAAGAGGAATCGCTCGCCTCGCGATCTTATCGGGAGTTACCAATCCATTCAAGAAGCGAATCGGGATTGTCTGCGTCGAATCCGAATAACCTGGTTCGAGATTTTTTTGCGTCACCGACACAGAATCAGAAATATCGCAAGCCAGCGGTTTCTCGCCGACGAATCAATGAATGTCGGTTCCACCACAAACCCAGTGTGGGGCTGTCAAAATTCCGTTTTCCGTTTTCCGTTTTCAGAATCCGGAAATTTCTTCTCCTTTATTCTCTTCTCCCTTGTTCTCTTCACCTCTTTATTCGTGTGATTCGTTTTATTCGTGGTTCACAATCTTCGCATTTTTTGCACAGGATGTGATTTACGAATCGAATGCCGTATTCAATGGATTTTCCTGAACGCTGCTGTCAGAAGGGAATGACGAAGCCGGTCATGCCCGAGCAGCTTGATCGTCATGGTCGTCAAAGGGGACGGATCAGGGACCGAAGTCGTCCTGTTGGCTGCCCGTCCTGTTTGCTGCCCGTCCTGTTTGCTGCCCGTCTTGTTTGCTGCCCGTCTTGTTTGCTGCCCGTCTTGTTTGCTGCAGAGCAAAGGATTTGTACCTCGCGCACCAGGTTTGTGGTTGAACCGGAATGTCTCAGTCACCTCCCCAAAATTCCCGTGTGATCTGTCTTTAACACCTGACCTCCCCTTTCGTGATTGGCCAGACCCTGTCGGCCAACTTCCCTGATTCTCGGACTCCCGTTGGTTTCCCTCGAAACTCCCGGTTACGAAGCCGCTTGCTTTGCGGATCCTATTTTAGTGTATCCTTTTCGTGTTAATCGAACCGCAAGACAGACCCAGCTGTGGATGAGATCAAGGAATCGAATGTTGTCGTGGCAAAAACCGTCTGACGAGTCCCTGCGCCGCTTCTTGGCAAAACAGTCGGTACTGGACTTGAGTTATGCTGAGGTCGGAGCAACCGCAACGACGCCCCCCGCTCGTTATGTCGTGGATCACACCCGCATCAGGCTGGGCGAAGGCGAGTCGGTGTTCCGGTCGGCCATCGCCGCCTTGCGAAAATGGAAACAGTTTCATCTCGGTTGGGTCGAAGCGTGGCCCTCGAATACGCCCATCGAATCCGGCCAGAATGTGGCGGTGATGGGGCACGTCCTCGGCATCTGGTGGCTCAACGCCTGCCGCATCCTCTACGTCGTCGACGAGCAAGAACCGATCAGCAAGTTCGGCTTCGCTTACGGCACGTTGCCCGGCCATGTCGAGAGCGGCGAAGAACGATTCTTGATCGAGTGGGACCCCAGCGACAACAGCGTTTGGTACGACATTCTGGCATTTTCCCGTCCGAACCACATCTTGATCCGGCTGGGATACCCCGTAGTTCGACGTACCCAGAAGCGATTCGCTCGCGAGTCCGCGTCGGCCATGTTCAAAGCGGTCAACGGGGCCATGCCGATCCCGAAAATCTGCCAAATTACGGCGTGATCAGGAACGGTGATTTGAAAACGACTTGATCGGTCAACGAACCAGCAAAATCCTCTCTGGGATTGCGCTGACATTCTTCGTGGAGACGCTGGGGACACTGCGCTGTGAAGACGCTTTCCGAATCTGTCCAAGAATGATGGACGGAATCTGTTGGAAGCGAATTCAAAACGATCATAGTCTCGTGACCAAGCCTCATCACGCAGAGCGATGATGGCTACGTTGAGGCCTCGCTGCCGGAACCAAGCACAGATGACCGATCGCCACTTCGTTGATCCTCGCTGACGAAACCGCCACAGGAAACACGGTCAACCAGACCTTGAGGACAGGTCCAAATTGATACGGGCCTATCACCTGATCGTAGCCAGAGGAACCCCACTGAACGAAGAGCCGTATACGGAAGAACCCCCCTTAGGGTTCGCAGAGAGAGGGGACTGAATGTAATCAGTCCTTCCTACCCCGATCGTTGACAAGTTTCGTCTGATCAAAGCCGCTTGCGGCGTCCCAACGTCGCCATCACCGCTCCCGCGTGATGTGGCTCCGTCGTGAACCAAACAACCGTTCAAGACCAACCCATTTGAAATATTTCAGTGCAACCCAACGCAAGTCACCCAGCGAATCCGAAGATTTTCCGGTTCTCATCCAGCCAAATTTCCCGATGGATTTTCTGTCCGAGTCTGTCCAGGAACGATGATCCGAATCTATCGGAAGCGAACTCAAAACGTTCACAGTCTGGTGACCAAGCCTCATCACAATGAAAAACTGTCATTTTCGCATTTCACGAACGATTTTCGCTCGTTGAGTCTTTTCCCCCTTATGAACGGGCGCCAGGCCCTACGTGACGATTAAAAAAAAGCTTCGTCCGGCAATCGCCAGTACCAGCGGACTTTTTCCCCTTTTTCCTGCACTTTGTTCGTCTGACAGCCCAGACTCCGAAACGCCCTGCGCAGTAACGCTTCACCGATCTCGTTCTCGGCCGCCTCGGCTTGAACCTCGAAAGCAGCCACCTTTCCGCTGCGAAGTCGTGCATGCAGCCATTGCGCGGCACGATCATTTTCGAATTGCTGCTCGCGCGCCAGAGGATCTTTCGGGGCCATGATCGCCTGCCGTAAAAACTCCTCACCCTGAATCCCGTCCGGTGCTTCATCCCAGGCGATTTTCCCCTGAGACAGGCCATACGCAAACCCATGGGGATTCATGCTGCGCGTCTTTTTGA
>JBIKZJ010000406.1:0-5861 GCA_044354755.1 Schlesneria sp.
GATCAAAAGAATCGTAATTCCCAACAAAACCCGGTGGAGGATAGTCATCATTCCTCTTTCTTGCAGGAAAACATGCGCCGCGATGCCGGCGACAGTGATGGTTCCGGCTGTAGCGGTCTGGTTTTGTGTGGTTAACGGCATCGGCGATTTTCGTTTGGTTAGCTTTGAATCTCTTGGATGACTTTACCAGCCACGTCGGTTAAGCGGTAATCACGCCCTGCGTAGCGATAGGTCAGTCGCTCGTGGTTCAAGCCGAGCAGGTGCAGAATGGTCGCGTGCAGGTCGTGGATATGGACGCGATTATGCACTGCCTGGAACCCAAAGTCATCCGTTTCCCCATAAGTCATTCCACCGCGAACCCCACCACCCGCCATCCACATGGTGAATCCGTAATGATTGTGGTCGCGGCCGTTTCCATTTTCGGTGGTCGGAGTTCGCCCAAATTCGCCTCCCCAGATGACCAAAGTCTCATCGAGCATCCCACGCCGTTTCAGATCGCGCAGCAGAGCAGCCATTGGCTGATCGATATTTTTGCTGAGATTCCTGACCGCATTGTGGTGATCGCCATGGGTATCCCAGGGTTGACCATCGCCGTAGTAGACTTGAGTAAATCGGACACCCCGTTCAGCCAGACGCCGGGCGAGCAGGCATCCGTTCGCAAAATGGCTTGAGCCGTATTCCTCGCGAATGTGCTGTGGCTCGCGATTCAAATCAAACGCCTCGGTGGCAGCAAACTGCATGCGAAAGGCGGTTTCCATCGCGGTGATCCGCGATTCAAGTTGTACGTCACCCCCTCGTTCTTGCTGATGCTGCTGGTTTAAAGATCTCATCAGTTCCAGTTGCCGCTGCTGTTCATCAACCGGCAAATGTTTGTTTCGCAAATAGGGAATGAGTTTTTGTGGATCGAGATTCGAGTGATTAATGTATGTCCCCTGGTGTTCACCGGGGAGAAAGGCACTGGTCCAGAGAATCGAAAACCGCACCGGGCGGCCAGGACACAAGACGACATAACCCGGAAGGCTCTCATTTTCCGCCCCCAGCCCATAAGAAAACCACGAGCCCATGCTGGGCCGGGTGGGAACGATGGTCCCGTTATTCATCAGCAGTAACGCGGGGCCATGGTTTGGGTTATCGGTATAAACCGAATTCAGCACGCAGACATCGTCGATGCAGCCAGAAAATTGCGGGAGCAGTTCGCTGACGGGAACTCCCGACTCACCACGCGGCTCGAAACGAAAGGGTGAGGCCATCAGCCCGGCCGTCTTCCGTTCGGTTCGCAGTCCATCCAGTTCGGCGGGTCGCTCGCCGTTGTGCTTGGCGAGCATCGGCTTGGGATCAAAAAAGTCGGGACCAAACGGTCCGCCGTTCATAAAGAGCTGAATGACTCGCTTGGCTTTGGGAAGTGCATGCGGTGCAAACTCTTTTGCCGACGCGGGACCGAGCAAACTCGCCAGACCAATTCCCCCCAGTCCACCACCGAGTCCCTGAATCATGTGACGACGGGAAATCGGCAGAACAAAATCAAGTGATTGGGACATCGGATCTCTCCCGGCGAAGGATAAAATAACGAGAAATGTATCATCGCGACCGCGACGAAAAGTCTCAAGCGGTCAATCTGAGATCAAGGGTGATGGCGTCCCCTCACGCAGTCTGGCCAGCACAATATCTGCCATCAACGGGTGCAGTCCTAAATGCGGGCACAGGACAAATTCGACCTCTGAGAATTCGTCGTGTAGTTGCTGACGAATCTCTTTCAGGTCATTCACCACATGGACGCCCGCAGAAAGAAAATAAGGGAGCATTAAAACGCGCGTTGCTCCACGTTGAACGCAGGATCGTCCGCCGTCCAGAATGCTTGGCACGGTCAGTTCCAGATACGAGACCTCGACCAGGTCGTATTCGCGACGTGCCGTGACCAGTTCCGCCAGGATCACCAAGTCGTGGTTTGCTTCCGCACGACGGCTCCCATGGGCAATCAACAAGACCGCTGTGGTTCCGGGAGGTTTGTGCTGCGAAACGGGGACATTGTCTACCATATCAAGACGGACTCGCTTTCCAAAGTAGGGTGATGCCAAAGTGGGGTGGTGGTTGTATTTCACCTGTTTTCGGCGCTGATTACAGGTCGATTCCCAGTTCTTCGATTTTCCGGTAGAGGCTCGAGAGACCCAGCTTCAGCCGCTTGGCCGCTTCGCGTTTGTCGGGAAACTGGTCCAAAACGCGGAGAATATGTAAACGTTCGTAATGCCTGAGTGCCGAACGCAGATCATCGGTATCAGGCAACGGTTGTTCGGCGCCCCGCAGATCGGGGGGAAGATCACAAGGGCGAACCTGTGATCCGTCACACATCATCACGGCACGTTCAATGGCGTTGTCTAACTGGCGTACGTTTCCTTTCCACTGTGCCGACATCAGCAGCCGAATCGCATCGCTGGACGCCATTGAGACTTTTCGTCCCATCGCCCTTGCGTGCTTACCGATGAAGAATTCGACCAGTTCGGGAATGTCATCCAAACGTTCCCGTAGCGGGGGAATGCAGATTTTGACGCCATCCAACCGATAGAACAGATCCTCTTGAAACCGGCCTGCCGCGATTTCCAGCGTGAGATCACGGGTTGTGGCCGCGATGACACGTGCCCTTGTGGTGTAAGGCTCGGTCGAACCGACGGGGGTCACCTCCTGTTTTTCGATGGCACGCAGCAATTTGGCCTGAGTCGACAGTGGCAAGTGAGTCACCTCGTCGAAGAACAGGGTCCCCTGTCCCACATGCCGGAACAGTCCTGTCTGGGGATTTGTGTTGGATTCTGATCCAAACAGGACGGCATCGAGTTCGTTTTCGGGCCGCATCGAGCAACTCGCGACCATTAAACGTTCGTTCTGTTTCGGCCCAGACTGGTGAATTGTCCTGGCGAACAATTCCTTTCCTGTTCCCGATTCGCCGACCAGAAGCGCGTTAGCATTTGTGACCGCCACCTTTCGGATCGACTCGCGCACCTGTTGAATGACCTTACTGGTCCCGATGATCTGGCCATCGTCATCACGGCGCGAAAGTTCGCGGCGTAAGGCCTGATTTTCCAGGTAAAGTTGCCGATATTCGAACAAGCGTCGCAATTTATTCGCGAGATCATCAAAGATCACCGGCTTAACGAGAAAATCAAATGCCCCCGACTTAAAGGCTTCGATGGCATTTTCGACCGTGGCGTAGGCGCTGATCATCAGCCCGGAGATATTCGGATTCAGCTGTTGCAAACGACGCAGCAAGACCAGTCCGTCACCGTCCGGAAGCTGAACGTCGCAGATCGCCACGTCAAAATCACGCTGTCGTGCCTGGTGCAGTGCGGAAGCGACTGATGCTGCGACACCGACCTCATAGCCTTCTTCCGAGAGGAATTCTCGCAACGAGGTGCGTATAATGTCTTCATCTTCGACCACCAGAATCGAGTAGGGTTTCTTCAGCATTGTCAACTTCTTTCACCGCCTAATTCAGATCGAAACGATTTCGGGAACTTTTCGAACTGTTGAACTGTCGAAATATGGTATCGTAGAGCCAGCATACAAAAATCCAACGAGAAACTCGTGTTACAAAAATCACGGAATGTCCCGCAGCGTTGGCAGCGAAGTGTCAGATCGAGTCACAATCCGGTTGAAGGAGTTTGATCATGACGACCACAACCAATCCGGGCAACTATGTTGATTTTGACGAATATGTCGGGCTGAAGCTCGAAAAAACCCGATCGACCATCCGCACCACGGACTTATTGACCGCAGCGGCCGGTGTTGTGGCGATGGTGCTTGGCTATCTGCTGGTTTTTGTGCTGCTGGATCAATGGGTCGTCCGCGATGGATTCAGCAGCACTTGGCGCTGGCTATTGTTATCAACGCTCGTGATTTCCACAATCAGCTGGCTCGTCTGGAAGATCGGCATTCCCGCGTTTCAGACAGTCAATAGTTTGTTTGCCGCTCAAGAAATTGAAAAAGCGGATCCAGGTCTCAAAAGCAATCTGCTTAACCTGATCGATCTCAAACGAACCGGCAGAAGCATCAATCCTGCAATTCTGAAAGCATTAGAACGACGAGCGGCCGTCCAACTTCAGGAAATCGATGTCACTCATGCCATTGATCATCGCCCACTGATACGAACCTCGTACTTGCTGCTGACGGTGATCGTACTGTTTTCGCTGTACGCTTTGATCTCGCCGAAAAAGATTTCGAATTCCATCTGGCGCGGAATCCTGCCGGCGGCGAATGTGCCCCTCGCGACCCGAACCGAGATCCTCGCAGTGAAGCCCGGAAATGTCTCGATCCCGGCCCACACCCCGACTGTCGACATTCAGGTTGATCTTGGCGGAGAAATCCCTCATCAGGTTTGGCTGCTTTACTCGACTGCTGACGGCAAATTCCAACGACAACCGGTCGAGATGCGTGTTGAAGCAACGGGACAAACTCGTTTTCAGGGAAAACTGCTGGCTGAAAATTCACAGGGACTGATGCAAGACCTGACGTATTCGATTCGAGCAGGAGACGCGGAATCGGAACAGTTCAAGGTGACCGTCGAACAGCCACCCTCAGCAGAAATTGAATCAATCCGGATTGAATTTCCTCCTTACATGAAACTTTCACCCGTCGAACAAACGGCAAATGGACAAATTGACGCTTGGGAAGGGGCAAAAGTCTCCCTGAGCGCAAAAACGAATATGCCGGTCCGATCGGGGCTGATCCGGTTCCTTGACGACCCCCAAAAAGGCCCAACGGGCGAAGAGTCAGCGATGTCGGTGAAGTCCAACGGTGCCGAGTTGCAAGCCGTCTGGACATTGGCCCTGCGAACCGATGGATCATTTCCCAAGTATTACCAAATTGATTGCCGTACCGAAGATGGGCGTCGTGACACGTCTCCTACCAATTATGGTCTCACCATCCGACCCGACCTTCCCCCGGACGTCGTGTTATTGCAGCCGGATCGCGATTTGGAAGCTCCCAAAAATAGCATCATTCCGCTGCTGATTCAGGCGAGAGATCCCGATTTCGAATTGGGATATTTGTATTTGAGTGTGGAAAAGGGTGGGCAACGGATCATTCATGAACAGCTGAGCGAAGGTCGACAGCAGAAACTGCTGTTGAAACAGGAACTGTCGCTCGCCGCGCTCCATCTTGCCGTAGGGGAGGAAATTGAAGTTTGGATTGAGGCTTACGACAATAAAAAGCCCCGTCCGAACACAAAAAACACACCAAAAATTAAGATTCGTGTGCTTGATTCGGTCTCAAAACAAGAGGCCGAACAGCAGTTAGCGGAACAGGACTCGATCCGGGAGGACAAACTCGCTGCTGCCGAGCAGGATCAAAATCAAGAATCCTCTCCGATGGCTCCCCCCTCAAATCAAGAATCCCAGCCACGCGATCCACAGCAGGAACCGCAACCGAATGAGGTCGCGTCCAGGCAGGAGCAACCTGCGGAAGCGAGCGAGCCCAATGAGCCGAGCGAGGGGACAAATGGAAACTCCCCAGGAAAATCCGCCGAGAAAAACTCCCGACAAGCGGCAGAAAATCCGGAAAAATCTCAGCGGGAAACGCAGCAGAAAGACAAGAGCGACTCAGACAAAAACAGCAAGGGGCCGCCGAACGAAACCAAGGGGAACGACGAGTCGCAAGCTCCATTAAGTAGCGATGGTTCGCAGGATGACGAAGCCCTCAAGCGAATCAACGAAAAGTTGAATCAGGACCGTAAACCGTCAGCGGTCAAACCCAACGAGGCAAATGCCACCGATCCAGAACAACAACGGGATGCCGAAAAGAAAC
The DNA here is from genome assembly GCA_044354755.1 of Schlesneria sp. Taxonomy (GTDB): domain Bacteria; phylum Planctomycetota; class Planctomycetia; order Planctomycetales; family Planctomycetaceae; genus Schlesneria. Next base: position 5,791 of record JBIKZJ010000406.1, read on the forward strand.
CCGCTGCCGAAAAGAAACCGATGCCGAATGGTGGCGACGCCGATGCCGACGCCATGAAAGAGAAAGCAGAA
>JBIKZJ010000058.1:0-19388 GCA_044354755.1 Schlesneria sp.
GGAACTGCCTTGGGTGCCTGTGACATATCGTCTGTGCTTTCCGTTCGGACGGGGCTCACCTGAAGAATCGAATTCTGCTGAATTCGTTCCCAGCTCATCCTCACATTGTCGCGAGTTTAGAGGCTGTCGTAAGCTCACTCTCCGAGGAAAAACTCTTAAGGTTTTCGTCGCCTTGGCTCGTCGGTTTCCACCGGGGCACTCTGCAGTCCCTCCATCTCTTCGGTCAGCAAACGGATTTTTTCGCCGCCAAGGTGGACATTGATCAACGTGCTCGCATCGTCACACATCCGCTGGATGCGGGCCTCGGCCCCCTTGTCGCGGTTCTTCTTCGCTGCTGCGACTCCCGCGACACGAACGGCGGTTAACCGGTCAAGCAGCGTGCTGACGCTTTCCCGTTCTTTGATCAGCGTCAATTTTTGGTTGACGGTGGTCCAATCGTCTTTTTTGGCTGCGGCACGAATCGTCTCGACGGCTGTCGTGCGGAGTGCGACGGCATCGATGATTTCCCCTTGCAGCATCTGCAGATCCGCTTCGGCAGCCAATCGCGTCGTATCGTCCGGGACTTCCAAATGAGCGGTGGTGGCTGCTCCAGGGACAAACGGGACTCGTGCCAGCAGATGCTGTCCGCTGTAGGCAAACAGCCAGACCAGTCGATGTTCCTGATCGGCAGAAATCAGGCAGCGCCCGCGTCGGTCGGTCAGTTTTTCATCGAGCAGCGTTGCCAGAGGATCGATTTCCGGGTGCTCCTCCGAGGGACGAAGCAGAATCGAACTGGTTCGAATTTCCAGCCGATGACCGACCAGCGGACGCGGAGGTTTGGTTTGAGTCAATAACTCGAGTTCCGTCATCTCTTCCTGTGGCCGGAGCGCGAAGACGAGCGTATCGATTCGGCCCCGTTTCTTTCCTCCCAAGGCCATCCGTAATCCGCTCTGTACGGTGCCGCTGACACGCGATCCTTCGACATCATCGACCGTGATAAATGTCCAGGGGATCGTCTGTCGTTTTTCGATTGCTTTCTCTTTATTTCGGTAGGCCAGCAGGGGGACTAACACTTCGCCTTTCACGAGTTGTTCGAACGACGGATCGGGTGCGGTCAGTTCGCCAGCACGCATTCGAATTCGTACGGCCCGATCAAGGACCTGTTCCACAATTCCCATGGGACGAAACAGGTCGCGACTCAGTCGCACCAGGGCCACGGCGAGATCACGTCGATCCAGGACATCGATCGAGACGAGGCGGGTTTCGGACTGAACTTCAGGCTGCCAAGAGCGAAGACTGATCCGCCACCCGACCGGGAGCGCGTTAATGGCCGCAACGAACCAGATATCCGCCGTTTCCTGGGGGCGATGTTTTTTCAGTGTCCCCAGATCCAACCGACCCAGCCCTCGTTGATTCACCGGCCCCAACCAGTCAATTTCGTTGACATCGAGTTGCCAGAGATCGCCGACGCACCGCGCCGCCGTCTGGCGCACTTCGAGCAGGATCGCGTTTCTTGATCGGGCATCCAGTTGATCCGCATCAAACGCGACCTGCAATTGAACGACATACGGGCGTCGCTCGATGGCTCGATCCTCAAGGGGCGTCAATGCTTCTGCGGCACCAAGCGTTCCTTCCACCACTGCGGCCATGCCGCAGAAGAGTACCAGGGCCATGCCGCAGAAGAGTACCAGCCAGATTTTGCTACCGCTCAGCAAACCAGTCATCAGGGATTTTCCTGTGGATACCAGGACTGCAAGGTCCATCGCTCGACATCGTGAAAAGCATGCATCATTCTTGGGGGAAGGCCGATCAGGTTTCGCCTCGTGACAAAAAACTCGTCGATTTCCCATAACGGGATATAGCGAGTTTCGATCAACAGTTCCGTTTCGATTCGTTGCAGCAGGCTGATCGCCGACCCCCAGTCATTGACCTGCTCCAGATCCAGTAATTGCCGCCGCACACGCTCGGGAAGGGGTCGCAACGACTCGACGCTTGTCCCTCCATGAACGGTCAGCAATGGCCAGAGCTCGGACAAGGGTTCGACAATCCGTGTTGAACGGTAGGCGAGATCCCAATGAGTCTCGGTGAGATCCGCCTGAGGATCGACCAACTGGACAGTGATACCAACTCGACGCCAATGTTCGATCATCTCGGTTGCCGCCGCATGGACTAGGGGATCCGGTGAGCAGACCAGGCGGAGTACTGGCAAGTCGCTGCCGAGGTGTTTTTTGGCGGTCATGGTCAGGGCAGCAGCCCGTTGAGGATCGTAGGGGGGAGCGCGTAACAGTCGGTTAAAGCCGTAGCTATTCGTAGGGAACGGGGACGAGGTGACTCGTGCATACTGTTTGCTGGCACCGGAAAGAATCGCTTTTTCGACCAATTCCTCTCGCGGAAGCGCCAGCGTTAAGGCTCGCCGCAATTGTCCATCTCGCAGAGGGAGTGAATCGGGGTTAAAGACGATCAAGTGTGAAACGGGAAGAGCATAGGGCTGTACAAAAAAACGATTGTCATCCTGCAAACCTTTCACATCGTGCAGGTCGACCTGCGGGAGCCCAACGACCTCGCCGCGCAATAATCCCTGCAAGGCATGCTCCCACGAGTCATAGCGGACCTCGACGATCTCATCGACATGCCGCGTTTTTGTGTTGGCTGGCTGAGGTCGAACGCGTCGATAAGCAATCTGTTTGTCCTCGCGACGAAACTCGTAAAATCGCTGACGTCCGAATTCGGTCAGTGCAGCTGCAGGAGGATCGGGATTTAAAGCCTGTGGATCGATGACAGAGACGGGAAAGGGGAACAGCGATTCCAGCCGTAGCGGCAAGCGTCGGAAAAAAATGGTGAATTGTGAGGGGGACTGTACGTCAACATGCTCGATCGCACCGGCCAATCTCGCGTCGAATACCGAAGTGGTGGGGTCGATCCTGGCGGATAATTCGTGCTGAATATCGGCAGCGGTAATGACCGGGCGCGCCTCCCAATCGGCACGTTTTAATCGCAAGGAAAACTGGACTTGTCGCCCCAAATCCTTAGGTTCCCAGGATTCCATCACCGTCGACCGATACCGGACGCCTCGTTCATCAACCCGAACCGGTTCAAACAGGGGTTGAAGCGTTAGCCCGTTGGCTGTCGCCTCGGCCGCCGCCTCGAAGGGATAACTTGTCTGTTCACCCGGCAGTCGCAAGACTCCGAGGCGAACACTTTGAAAGCGATCATTCAATTCACGGTGCGCCTCTTTTAATCCTGCTGTATCAGGCCAGATACGCGCCGCCCGATCCACGAGCAGTGCCGCCCCAACCGCGTCCCCGTCTCCCGCGGCGCTGCGGGCCGCATCAATGAGGATTGACGTTTTTTCCGCCAGAGTCGCCCGCCATTTTTCCACGACCGGATGTTGAGGATCCCGATCGGTCAACCGCCTCAGAAAGAACCGCGACTGGCGAAAATCTTCTCGCCCGACAGCCTCGTTGATCAGGCGGTCGACAACCGCGCCGAGGCGACTGGATAAATCGGCATAGGACCGATTGCGGTCCCACAAATCTTCGAGCAGAAGCAGGGCCGATTCGTGATCACCGCGCAGCGAACGGAGGGCCGCGTCTTTGAAGAGCAGTTTCTGGCTGGTCTCATCGAATCGTGGCCAGGTCTTGCTGATTTTGAGCGGCGGTGGAGCTGGGAGGGTATAACGAAACCGCTCTTCGGCTGTGGCCGCAGCCGCCTCGTCCTGCTTGTTGGATTGATAGGCATCCGCAAAACGAAGGTTGTTTTCTCGATTCCGCCGATCAACAAACAGTAACAGATCATAGGCCAGCGGGATCGCCTCTTCATCAATCAACAGATTGGCTCGACGCAGAACCAAGTCTTCGAAGTATTCGATTTTCTGGATGAACTTGGTTTCCAGCACATAGTCGGGATCCTGGTCGGGGCCTGGGTCGAGGAGGGTGAGGGGCAGCCGCTGCAGTTGTTTGCGTCGTTCCTTGAGCTTCTCGACCCCCTCGGTAAAAGATGCTTTCCCTTTGAGATGGCGTTCGTATTCGTTATTGAGGATCACCAGGGTCTCAGGCCGAGGTCCGACGGGTTCAACGACGAGCACATCCATTGTCTTCAGCACGATCCAGTCGAACGGCTTCGCTTGCAAAAGTTCCCCGGCGGTGGGAAGCTCGAGATCCGAGTATTTCAGCAGTTGCAGTTCCCCATCCCCCCCCTTGGACTTGGTCACAGGATTGGCGGGGACGGGATCATCCGACTCGGGTTCATCCGCGGCACCGACTGGCCTGGCGATTCCTGCAGCCAGCGTCCCCAGGACGAGCCAGACCGCGAGCCAGCGCAGTCTGGTGCTGAGAGGATTTGAACGGCAGGGAGGTTTTGAATGGCTTGACGCAAAACAGAAAGAACTCGCCGTGCTTCCGCTCGGATTCTGGCAAAACGAAACGACCGCTCGTCCGGTTTGGTGGGAGCGGATCGGATTGGGGAACAGCATTTTTGCTGGAATAAAAGTCATGGAGATTCTTCGAGAGCAACGAAAGAACAACCATTTCTTTATACGAAACCTGGGCCGAATTGTCTCGGGTTTTTCCAGAAAATCAGCAAATCGAAAGAACTTAGCTCTACGCCATTTCGAGTTAATTCGCGCTAAAGTCGGGTGGAAACTTGCGAGATTTTGGCTGCACTGCGTCCCGAGCCTCCCCTTGCAGCACGCCGAGCAGCTTCAGGCTGCGTGAATCGATATCGAGATCATCCATGAATTGCTGTGAATGTTCTGGTGGCAGGGGGACAGCCCCCAGAATAATGTCGCAGAGGGTTTGCAACGGCAAATCCGACGACGCGGAAAGAAAGAGTTTTTTGAGGGGGATTTCCGGGAAAAGTTGACTGAAGAGTGACACCAGTTCGGCGGCACGTTCCTGCCGATCATAGGTGGGGGTTGGTTCGAGATGCTCCTGACAAATATCGACGTGACCGAGCCGATAAGGAAGATCGGCCGGTTGTTCGAAGGCCAGTTTGACTCGTGCCAATCCGCGCAACACTAGATAGTAGCGTCCGTCTTCGAGTTTTTCATGGGCGATGATCTTCCCCAGTCCCATGATTTGGTGCAGTGGTAGGTTGGCCGTTGAGGAAGCGGTTTTTTGCCATCCCGGTCGCGTCAGTGCCATGGCGATCATGCGTTCCCCATCGAGCGCATCCGTCACCATCTGACGATATCGTGGCTCGAAAATATGCAACGGCATCAGGGCGTGCGGAAACAAAACGACATTCGGTAATGGAAACAAGGGTACGAGACCCGAAAAGCCCTCCAGATCTTCATCGAATTCCCACGAGTGCGTCATGATCTCTGTCCTTCCGAGACATAGCGAATTTTCGGAACGAGTTCATCGCGAATACCCACAGTCGTCGGATAAGCCTCGGTATTGTCGAGGAGTTCCTGAAAACATTGACGGAAATCCAGCAGAAACAGGGACAATTGGATCCCCATGAATTCGTCGCCGAAGAGATCCAGATTTTTGTGGGCAGATAGATACAGTTTTTTTGCCCCACCGAAGTTCTCATTGCCGAAATGAAACAGAGCAACCGCAGCCTGGATCAGTCCTTGCAGGAACTTGCGATCGGCTCCAACAGTTTCGGACCAGAGTTCTTCGAGCACCTCGTGGCATTCAAAGAATTCCTCATCGTTGAAGAGACGTAGCCCTTCGCGATATTGTTCAGGAAATTCTTCTGTCACGATTTGTACTCTCCTTTTGAATCTGTCGATGCAAGGTGGCCAATTTATGGCGATTTTCAGTGGGTGCCGACGGCGAGCATTCAGTTCCACGATGATTGCTGGATTTCAAGAATCCTACGCCCCAGTTGAAAACGTCTAAGGCCAGAATCGACCACACTCCGGATTCTAGCGAAATTCATCAACCACAGTCCATGATTAACGAATAAGAATTACTGCAAACTTCCATGGCAAAAAAACGTTTAAAAAAAGTCGTCGATGAAAAGCCACAGCGCGTGCAGCGTTTGATTCAGTCGCTCCGAACGACCTATCCGGTCGCGTTATGTGCCTTAAATCATGAGTCCCCATTTCAACTTCTCGCCGCCACGATTTTGTCCGCACAATGTACGGACGAACGGGTGAACCAGGTGACACCGCAGCTGTTTTCCCGGTATCCCACCCCGCAGAAGCTCGCCAAAGCGGTCCCCGAGGAACTGGAGCAGGTGGTTCAATCGACTGGTTTTTTCCGCAATAAAGCGAAAAATCTGATTGGAATGGCACAGGCCGTGGTCGAGCAGCATCAGGGTGAACTCCCCAAAACGCTGGAAGAATTGGTGCAACTCCCCGGCGTCGGCCGCAAAACGGCCAATGTGCTGCTGGGGACCGCGTTTGGAATTCCCAGCGGTGTCGTGGTCGACACCCATGTCAGTCGCATCAGTCAACGTCTCGGGGTCACCAATGGCAAGAGTGCCGAACAGATTGAGCGAGATCTGATGCAGCTCGTTCCGCAGGACGAGTGGATCAACTTTTCCCATCGATTGATCCACCATGGCCGCCAGGTTTGCAACGCACGGCGTCCAAAATGTGCCGAATGCCCGTTGCGTACGGATTGTCTGCGTGTTGGGCTACCTCCCTTGCCAGATTGACATGTCTCCTGTTGCGGGTAGAATTGCAGTACCGCTCATCCTTCCTGCTCTTTCGCGGGCGAACCGAGTGGAAACACGTGAGATCTTGATCCGAGTGACTCACTCGCCCGATCGTTTCCGTGCATGGTTCGTCACTATGAACGCCAGACTTTTGGCAAAACAAAGGATTCCTACCGGCTTGCCGGAAAAGAATCTTCGCGGAATTATGAGCTTTTCCCTGGCATTGATATGCGGGGGCTCATGGGTGTCCTGAAAATTGGCTACGTCGTTTTGAAGGAGAGATGGATGATGGTTCCTACGCTGGCCTTTATTTTGGGCCCCGCTGAGATGATTTTTGTTGGAATCATCGTTCTGGTCTTGTTCGGCAGTCGCTTGCCCTCGGTCATGCGGTCGTTGGGGCAAAGTGTGACCTCGTTCAAAAGTGGATTGAAAGATGACTCTGAAGACCAGCCTGATCCGAATTTGAATCAGAAGAAAAAGTAAGCGACTCGCACGTCGTCGCATTTCCATATCGTTCCCAATTTGTTGTTTTTCCATAGGAGAGCCCTGATGTTCCCGATCGCATTTATTGGTAGTCTTGGCCCGGCAGAAATGCTGTTTGTCGGCATCATTGCCTTGTTGCTGTTTGGCAAAAAACTCCCCGAAGTGGCACGCAGTCTTGGCAAGGGGGTCATTGAATTCAAGAAGGGACTTCGTGGCATCGAAGACGACATCGACACCAATGTTTACTCGCCACGCAATGATGCCAGCAGCAACCCGCGTCCGACCCCCATCGACGAGAGCGTTGTGACCTCGGCCCCGAAGTTTGAGCCACCCAAAACCGAACCGACCGAATCACACCACAGTGAGACGTTTTCGCAATAAGACGTTTTCATAGTGAGACTTTTTCCGGCGAGTGAATTGTCACCACCGGTCAATCCGGGCAAAATCTCGGGATGACGATTTTACGTTGCGTTCGTCGTACGGTGACGAGTCCCCGGGCGCTTTTCATGCCAGGAGGCTCGTCTCTTGTCCCGTTGTCAAAAACGAGTCGCTTTGTCAAAAAAAGGAACATGATGTATTCCGTAAAAATGATGTTGGGTGTGGTCGCTCTCGTGGGTTTAGGGATGGGTCTGGGTTGGGTCATTAAGCCCGTGCAGGCCGCACCAGAAAAACCCAACTTCGTGTACGAGTTGCGAACCTACACGACAGAACCCGGTCGGTTCCCTGCACTGCAAGCACGCTTTCGAGACCACACGGTCAAACTCTTCGAGAAGCACGGCATGAAGAATGTCGTGTACCTGACCCCGATTGATGGCGAGGGAAAACCGGTCGATAACAAGCTGATCTATCTGCTGGCCCACAAGAGTCAGGCTGCGGCAAAAGCCTCGTTTGATTCGTTCCGCCAGGATCCCGCTTGGCAAGCAGCACGAGACGCATCGGAAAAAGACGGAAAAATTCTCGCCATTCCGCCTGAATCCCAGTTTTATGTCCCGACCGATTACTCGCCACTCAAGTAGTACGCGGGATTTTAGAAAAGAGTTCATGACGAATCCGCCCCCTACGATTGCCTGGATTGGAGATGCCTCAACGGGGCATCTCCAATTGATCGACCAGACCTTATTGCCGGTCGAGTACCGTGAGCTCCGTTGCACCACTGTCGAGATCGTCTGGGAGGCGATCAAAACACTCCGCGTACGTGGTGCACCGGCGATCGGTGTCTCGGCTGCCTATGGTGTCATCGTCGGTTGTCAATCGGCCCGAAGTCTTTCCCTCAGCGAATTCCGCGATCGGCTGAAGCAAGTGGTTCAGTATCTGGCCGAGAGTCGACCGACAGCGGTGAATCTCTTCTGGGCTTTGGACCGGATGCAGCGAACTGCCGACGAATCGATGGGGTTGACCGCCCCTGAATTGCTCGAACGGCTCTTCGTCGAAGCCACGAACATTGAAAACGAAGATCGTGCCATGTGCGCCGCGATCGGACGATTCGGCAAACCCTTGTTGAGTGGTTGTTCCGGCGTCCTGACTCATTGTAACACCGGGGGTTTGGCAACGGCCGGTGATGGAACGGCGCTCGCGGTCATTTTTGCGGCTGCCGCTGAAAATCCCGCCTTGAAAGTGTATGCCGACGAGACCCGTCCGCTGCTACAGGGGGCCCGCCTTACCGCGTGGGAACTGATGCAGCGCCAGATCCCCGTCACTCTAATCTGTGATTCCATGGCAGGTTGGGTGATGCATGAAGGCCGCGTCCAAGCGGTGATTGTGGGAGCTGATCGGATCGCTGCCAATGGTGATTCCGCCAATAAAATTGGTACCTATTCGCTTGCGATTCTCGCCAAAGCCCACAACATTCCGTTTTACGTTGCCGCCCCGTCCTCCACATTTGATTTGACGATCGAGAGTGGCAAGCAAATCCCCATTGAGGAACGAGCCTCGACCGAGATCACCCATTCCTTTGGTCGGCAAACGGCCCCCGAGGGTTGTGGTACCTATAACCCTGCTTTCGATGTCGCTCCGGCAACCCATATTTCCGCACTGATTACCGAAAAAGGGGTGATTCAGCCCGTGACATCAACACGAATTCGAGAGGTCTTGCAGTCGTGATCTAACAGTCGTGATCTTACGGCCGTGATCTTTTACCATCGTGAACGGGAAAGGATGGCGGTAAGCTCGTTGGGGTTCGCTTCCGTAAAGCGATCTCCGCAGAGATAACGGATGGAATGACCCAGCAAGGAGACTTTTCGAAATGCCGCGATTTTTCATCCTCGGTGTGCTCGCTGCGACGTTATTGCTGGCTCAGACTCGTCCCGCTGCACAAGCCAATGACCCGGTGGCGGATACGTTGAAGTCTGACCCCAAGCCGGCGAGTGAGTTAATCCCTTTAAACAAGGGTGAGACGGTTCTGTTGGATGCCAAGGGAAAGAAACTGCTGCTCAAATCCGAAGTTGTCCTGCGGGAAGGACTGCTGGAATTGCTGGTTTGCCTGAAGCGAACCAAAGAGCACGAGTCGATCCTTTCGGTCGATGCTCCCGCTCAGATTATCCATGCAGGCTTGTTGGCACTCGGTGCCAAACAGGGAAGTCCCGTTCGCTGGCAACCCGAATTTCAGGCGGCAACCGGACAACCGATCGACATTTTTTTTACTTGGACCGATGAGGATGGAAAACTTCATCGCGATCCTGGTCAATCCTGGGTGCGGCATGCGACCCGTCGGTATTTTGTCGAAAAACTGGACCCGGTTCCCAAGGGTTTCAAGCTTCCTATTGATAGTGAACTCAAGTGGGATTCACGCAATGGAGAGCTCTTGTGGTATGGGCACATGTCGGCGGCCCAGCGGGACGAGACCCTGAAAATCGCCGATGATGCCGCATTTCAAAAGGCGATCAAATCGTTTTATCAGCAATCACAGATTCGGGCGATGGATGCCAGTTGGGTCTTTGCCGGCAGCTATTTTCTGACGGATGAAAAGACCGGAGAAAAGTTCTATCAGGCAGAATCCGGGGATTTGATCTGTGTCGCGAATTTCGCAACGGCAACGCTGGATCTCTCAGCAACGAGTACCGCCACCAACGACGATCTGATGTTTGAAGCCTTTACCGAGCGAATTCCACCACTGGGAACAAAAGTGACCATCGAACTGGTGCCGAATTTCAAGCCGCAGCCAAAAACCAAGGGGCCGAATCCCGCCGTAAAGAAAGGCGAATAATCGACCAGAGCTTTTTGCGGAAACGACCTGTTGTGGACAGCGCACAATGATTGCCGAGTTTTTTGAGTTACTCGCAGGCTGGTTTGCACTCGATACGTGGATCGTGATCACGGGTGCCCTCGCAGCGATGTCGTGCGCCTTGCCGGGAACGTGGCTGCTGCTCAGGCGACAATGCCTGCTGGGAGACGCCCTCAGTCATTCCGTCCTTCCTGGAATCGTCCTGGCGTATCTGGCCATGCACGGGCTGGAAGCAAATCACTGGATGTCCCCGACCTCCGGATCACGTCATCTGATCCTGTTTCTTGGTGCGGCCCTTTCCGGCATTTTTTCGGCGATCGTGACCGAACTGATTCAGCGCTGGGGACGCCTCGACCGTGGTGCGGCCATGGGTGTCGTGTTTACAACCCTGTTCGCTCTGGGGTTGCTGTTGATCCGGCTGTTTGCGGACAAAGCGCATGTCGATCCCGCTTGTGTTTTGTACGGAAGTCTCGAAACCTCGGTTTTGATTCCGCTTTCGGCAAACCTCCCGATTCCTCAGGCGGCTGCAGTCAACCTGGGGATGCTGCTACTCAACGGAATCCTGGTGATCGCATTCTTTAAAGAACTGCGATTAAGTACGTTTGACCCCGGCTTGGCGACCGCGCTGGGACTACGTGCTGACTGGATCCAGTTCGTATTAATGGGGGTCACTGCCGCCACTCTGGTCGCCGCATTTGAAAGTGTCGGAGCGATTCTCGTCATCGCGATGCTGATCGTCCCGGCCGCGACCGCACGACTCCTCACCGATCATCTGGGAACGATGCTGATCCTGAGTCTGTTGATTGCCGCCTGCAGTGCACTGGCGGGGCATGTTTTTGCACTAACCCTGCCGACGATGCTGTTTTCGCGTCTCGGTTATCCCGATGTCCGTGATGCGAGTACCGCAGGAATGATGGCGGTGGCCGGAGGGGGCTTTTTTCTGCTCGCCATTCTGGGAAGTCCCCGACATGGGGCGCTCCGCCGTGTGATCGACCAGATTCGATTGCGGGTCCGGATCGCGGGTGAGGATTTATTGGGAAGCCTTTATCGCCGCGAAGAAGCGAGACTTGCAGGGCGAGACGCGGACGTGGCTGTCATGCAGGATCCCCTCTGGGGGAGATTCCTTGCAAGACTGGCACAAAGCAGACTCCGGCGACGAGGTTTGGTCACCGGAACGGCGGCAGCGACGCGATTAACGGACCAGGGGCGCGAGCGAGCCCAAAGTCTGGTTCGGTCACACCGACTGTGGGAATCCTACATGGCTCGCCATTTTGACCTGCCAGGAGATCATTTGCATGCCTCCGCCGAGCAGGTAGAGCATTTTGTTTGTCACCAGCTTCAGAGCGAACTGGCCGCCGAACTCGATCAACCCTCGCTGGACCCGCATGGAAAAATGATCCCCGACGAAGTGGCCCCGCCGTGTGTCCGTTGACATGCAATTCGTTGGGGTCGAGGCGAACAATCAAGCGATCATTCCCGCGCTCCCAAATCCGGCACTCATCACCACTCAAATCAGGCCGTCTTAAAGACTTTAGGCATTGACCGATTGATCCCACCATCCATCGGGATCAGTGCCGCGAGCTTCTTGACGATGTCATCGGAACGAATCCCTTCCGCTTCCGCGTTGAAATTGATCAAGATACGGTGCCGCAGCACCGGAGCCGCCACCGCTTGCACATCTTCAATGCTGACGTAAGGGCGACCATGCAGGACCGCTCGAGCCTTGGCACCGAGAATCAGATATTGGCTCGCCCGCGGACCAGCCCCCCAGCTGACGTACTGTTTCACGAAATCAGGCCGGTCAGGCCCTTCACGCGTCAATCGGGCAAACTGCATCGCATAACGGATGATCGAGTCGGCGACAGGAACCCGGCGTACCAGTTGCTGCAGACCCAGCCATTCGTCATAGCTCAAGACTTTTTCGATCGTGATCGGATTGGTAATCGTCGTCTGACGCACGATTTCCAATTCTTCCTCTTCCGTCGGATAGTCCACGCGAATTTCAAACATGAACCGATCGAGCTGGGCTTCGGGAAGGGGGTATGTCCCTTCCTGTTCAATCGGGTTCTGCGTCGCCAGCACGAAAAAAGGATTCGGAAGCTTGTGTCGTTTTCCACCCGCCGTCACCTGATGTTCTTGCATCGCTTCGAGGAGCGCCGCCTGGGTCTTAGGGGGCGTTCGGTTAATCTCGTCGGCCAGTAAGACGTTGGCGAAAACGGGTCCAGGAATGAACTTGAATTCCCGCATTCCGCTCAATTTGTCTTCCTGGATGACCTCGGTTCCAGTGATGTCGGCGGGCATCAAATCCGGCGTAAACTGAATCCGATTGAACGAGAGATTCAATGTTTCCGATAAGGTGCGAACCATCAGCGTTTTGGCGAGGCCGGGGACCCCCACCAGCAGCGCATGCCCCCCGGCCAGCATCGAGATCATTAACTCCTCCACCACCGCTCGCTGACCAATAATGACTCGTCCAAGTTGATCCACGATACGACGATAGGCAACCCCCAGCCGTTCGACGGCGGCAAGATCGCTTTCACTCGGTTCTGAGTTGAGTGGAGAAATTTCTGTCACGCGAAAAGCTCCGGTCTAAAAAATCGGGCCGCTGGTCCTGGCCGCTGGTAAGGGGCACGCTTCAACACCTGGTCATTTTGCGCACCAGTCATTTTCAACCCAGTCATTTTCAACCCAGTCATTTTGCCGCATTCTGGAACGTATAGATTCCGCGGCCCGTGGGGCTGACAATCATAAAGTAAACTTCACCCGCTTCATCTTCACCAAAGCTGATGACGGGCAAGGCGGCTCCCTCGTAAGGAATGGGATGGTTGGCGAGAGCCGCCTTCTTCTTTTCGTCATACTTCAGTGCCCAAATTCGACCCGAGACGTAGTCGGCATACAAATAATGACCGACCAGTCCCGGAAACTTCTTTCCACGATAGACGTGACCGCCGGTGATCGACTTGCCGATGTCGTGATTGTATTCAAAGATCGGATCAACCAGGCCAGGTCCACTCCCCGTGCTATTCGGAGCGAATTCGTGCTTGGATTCGCGCAGGTTCCAGCCATAGTTTCCCCCCTTGGTGATCAGATTAATTTCCTCCCAGAGGTTTTGACCGACATCGGCGGCCCAGAGCTGCCCGGTCGCCCGATCGAAGGACATGCGCCAGATGTTACGAATGCCATAGGCGAAGATTTCAGGACGAGCAATCAGTTGCTTATTCGCAAAACGACCGATGAATGGATTGTCTTTCGGGATTGCATACTCCAGCTTGCCGTCTTTGTGATCCACATCGATTCTCAGGACTTTGCCGAGAAGGGTTTGCAGGTTTTGCCCGTTGCCATGTGGATCGTTTCCTGCACCGCCATCACCGATGGCAATGTACAGATATCCGTCCGGACCAAAGCAGATGGTTCCCCCCTTATGGTTCCAATACGGATGGTTGACCGACATCAAGACTTCTTCACTCGCGGGATCCGCCTGGTTGGGATTCTCTTTTGAAACCTTGAATCGCGAGACCACGGTCGTATGGGATTCTTCCTGAGTCGTATAGTACACGAAAAACTCACCATTGGTCTTGAATTTGGGATGGAAAGCCATCCCGAGCAACCCCTCTTCGTTTTCTTTATCGATGTAGGCCACCTTGTTGGACATATCGAGGAAGACCGAAGTCTCTTTCGAGTCTTGCTTGAAGACGTGGATGATCCCCTGCTGTTGCGGCACGAAGATTCGGTTCGAACCATCGCCGGCGTGGGTCAACAGGATCGGTCGCAGCGGAGCGGCTTTTCCGTCCTCGGTTTCGGCTTGCCATCCCGACCACTTCAGATCGGCGAATGCAACGACAGGTTCGAGCTTCAGTGGCGATTCGTCAATCTGCGCCAGCAAAGCCCCACAGCAACATGCCTGAATCACGGCGGCGAACATAACGAGCGATTTCACGGTGCATCAATCCCTGCAAGTAAACGGAGAACAAAACGAGTATCACCCCGATGGATGCCTCGGCAGATTTCACTGAAATAACATCAGTTGAGCCCCCAACGCAACCGTACTGGGTCCAACCGTCACAGAATGAACCGAGTCGATGGCCACGTTGACGCTTTACTATTGCAGGCATTACGCATTTAATCCAATCCTCGCTCGTCAGTCGCCTTCCAATTGGACTTGCCCACCGATGCCAGAAATCATCCGTCCGTTTCAACTCGACAAACATCCTCGCATCGCCGTGATCGATTTTGATGGCACGCTCAGCCTGATCCGATCCGGCTGGGTCGAAATCATGGTGGACATGATGTTTGCCGAACTCCGTTCTCTCAGCGGTTCCAGGGAATCCGACTCAGAGCTGACCGACTATATTCGAAATTTCGTGCTGAATTTGAATGGTCGTCCGACAATTTATCAAATGGATTACTTCGTCGGTGCCGCCCGGGAACGGGGTGGCAAGCCCGAGTCACCCGAATTCTACACGCAAAAATTTCTCGATACTTTGATCGCGAAATCCGAAGAACGGATCACGGCGTTGAAGTCAGGCCACCTGACAACAGACGACCTGATGGTCCCTGGGACACGTGCCTTGTTGACCGACTTGCAATCGCGCGGGGTCCAAATGACGCTGGCGAGTGGAACGGCGGTCGTCAACGTCAAACGGGAAGCAAAACTGCTGGAAATTGATCATTTTTTTGAAGGTCGAATCTTTGGACCCGGAGAAGCCTCACGCGATTTTTCCAAACTCGCTGTGATGCAACAGATTCTGGCCGCCGCTGAAACAGACGGATCAGAATTGATTGGCCTGGGGGATGGCTTTGTCGAAATCGAAAACCTGAAAGAACTCGGCGGAATCGCCATTGGCTGCGCCACCGACGAAACGCATCGTAGCGGAGAAGTCGAAGCCTGGAAGCGGACCCGGCTGATCCAGGCGGGTGCCGACATCATCGTTCCAGATTATCGAAACTGGCACAAGCTCAACGATCTGCTGTTTCCCTCGAGTTGCTAACTCTATTTCTTCCCCTTGAACAACAAGTCCAAACCTTTATTGACGGCTCCGTCGAGCTTTCCACCGATTTTGTCTTGAATCAAACCTTCAATCACTGAACCCCCCAGTTGCTGGGTCAGTTTGGCAAAGACACGCGGATCCAGTTTTGGCTTGGTCAAGGTCCCCGCAATGGGGATCGAGATCAATTGCCCCTTCAGGCTTTGCAACGTTTTGTTATTCCCCAGCCATTCCGCCTGAATCGGAATCTCGGCGACCATATTTAAACTCTCGTCGCTCAGCCCGACCGAGCCACTGGTCTTCACCACCACATTGTTGACGGTAATCGTCAGTCCATCATGATGGACACGCCCTTGATCGAGTTGGAAGGGGATCTGCTGTTCGGGAAGCTGAACCCAAATCTGATCTGGACTCACGGTTCCGATCGAACGTCGCGAAATCAGCGTCTGGGCTTGATCGATCGCTCCAACAATCTGTAACGCCAGCGGACCTGGCCGAACCTGGACATGATTGACGGTGAGGATCCCGTCGGCACTTCCCGTGACGGGAGCACTCAAAGGGAGGGACGCCCCCTTCATATCGAGCGAAAATTTTCCTTCGACTTGGGCACTGTCGGCAAGGGTGGGCAGAATGAACTTCAGCCAGCCACTGCATAATTCGGGTGAAAGGCGAACCTGGTCGATGACCTTCTCGGCAGGAAGAATCAGCGTCGCAGGATCATTTTCCAGATGAATTGCAGGGGTCAAGTGCAACTTTCCTTCATTCACCGCAACATCCAGCGGTGCGAACTGAAGCACCCCCTGGTCGAGTTTTGCCGAAATATCGGCCGGCCCGGCAACAATTCCATATACATTGGCAGCCGACCAGCCCAAGCCTCCCTCTGCATGGAAGTCCATCAGCCCTGCCGTCGTGTTGCTCGCGATCTTCTTGTTCACCTCCGCCTCATCCGGCGTAAAGGAAACCTGTGAAGCCTTAATCGGCAACGACGACTTGGGTGATGCCGCTCCCGTTGAAAGACTCGCTAGCGAACCTTTGATCGCAAACGGGCGATGGTCTTGACCCTGAAGCTGCACGTGCTTTGACAATTGGTCCCCAAACCGTTTAACGAGCTTATCCCAGTCGTAAGCGATGTCCCCCGTCAGATCGATCTGCTGTGCGGTCAGGCACGCATCCAGTTTTCCCTTGGCCCCCACCGTCAGTCCATCAACACTGAGACTCGATGACTCGAGCGATAACTTGTCGGCAGACGTATCGTACGCCCCTTTAGCCAGCACTTTCAGTTGCGGCTCTTTCCACATCGCCACCCATTGCGGTGGACCGGAGGCTGGAGTACTCAAACCGGCAACCACCAGTTTTTCCACTTGCGTTTCGAGGTTCGCATTCATCACACCGCCGCTTTGTGTCAAATTTGCGGTCCCCGAAAGCATTCCCAGCAGATAATACGACGGCTTTTCTGTCGCGAGATTGATCCAGTGCGAAACCTTTTTCAAGTCCGCCTCGGATTCGGCAGTACCCACCAGTTTCGCCAGTCCTTGCGGGCCCAACTCACACTCCAGACCATCGACTTCCAGTGAGAGCGAATGCCCCGACAGCGTCGTCTTCGGTGAAGTCCATTTTTGGGCCGCCAGCTCCCAGCGTCCCGTCGTCTCCAGCGTCATTTCCGGATCCTGAATCATGATGCCTGGGCCATCCGCTTCCAGATGCAGCAACTCGATTGAAAATCGGCTGACGTTGACTTGTGCGGAATCCATCGAGACCGTTGTTTCCAGGTCCAATGTCCCCCCCAAATTCCAGTCATTCAACGCCACGAAGGGGCGTAATCGATTCTGCCAACTGGCGAGTGTCCCTTTTACATCCGCCTGAATTGCATACAAAGGGGTCTTCGAGGTCAAATCGATCGGCTGCATCAGCTTGGAATCGAAGGTGTCACCACGCGCAATCAGGTGGATTTCTCCGGTTTCCACTCGACTGAGGCCCGAGTTGGCGTCTCCCACACCTGACGCATTGATCGACAACTCCAGGTGGTCTTCGCGCCAGAGATTGTTCTTCGAAACTTCAAAGGCAATGTTGTCCAGTTGTACTTTTGAGGTCAGGCCAACGCGTGTTGCATCAACCCGCTTCAGTTCTCCGACGAGTTTTAATTGACCGGATAATTGTTCAATTCCCAAGTCGACAAACTGTTCGAGATTTTCTAGTAACTTGGAGAGATCTCCCGTCGCAGTAAAGCGAGCGTCTTCGAGCGTTCCGCTCCCTTTGATTTGCAGGAAATCCGCATTGCACTCCACTTGATCAACGATCAGCGACTCTTTTTCGCGATGAGCCATCGCACGGGCGATGATCGGTTTGTCCCAGGGGATCTTCTTTCCTTGATTTTCTGCGGTCAGGCCGACGATTCCTGCAGCCCCCGACCAGCGGCGGATCCCTGACGAGTCATCGCCAACCAACTCGACTTTGACATTTCCCCCGGTAATCTCGATTCCATCACGGATCCGCAGCGTCTGCGGCAGCATCGCCGCCAATTTCTTCAAATCGACGTTGCCAAGCATGTGATAATCTTCATCACTGAGCAGCGATTGAATCAGTTCTGCGGGGGATTTTTGAGCAATTCCATCGAGCGGTATGTCACCGGTCGCGACCAGTTGCCCCAGATCGGCACTCAGTTTTAAATCATTCATCGCCAGACGCCCGTGCGTGGTGGCTGCCCGGCCAGAAACGGCGATTTGATCGAGTTGCAAACGATCCTGCTTCATCGCTTCGATCCCCGCCATCATCAACTTTTCGATCGAAATCGTCCCCGCCCAATCCCAATCAAGTCCTTTGGCCTGCGGGCTCAAGTCCAGCGAGGCCGAGGCATTCAATTCGCCGGCCAGCTCCGCTTTCGGCATGACGCGTGCCAATCCCGGTCCAAAACGGTCCAGTTTCCAGTGAGAGGCCTTTAAAGTCGCTTGTTTGGCATTCCCCTCGTTGGAATGCGCGGCATCCGCTGCAGGACTTCCATAATGCACCATTAACCAATCAGACGCGGACTCGGTCTGGGCCGCCTCGGCTTGCCCCGTGGGTGGTGCTTTACCAATCGTCAAATCCAGTTCATCAACCCCCCCCTTGGTAGAGACCAGACGGACCGCAATCTGCTCGAACGATGACTGCCGATGCGAAGCTTGGTGCTCCAGCTCGATCCGTCCCTTTTCGATTTCGACGATCACATCGGGTGCAGGACGATTCGAGGGGGTCGCGGGAGTTGTACTGGCGAACTTGGCAATCAGATCTTCCAGATTCGATCCGTCATTCCGTAACGCCACATGGACCACCGGTTCAACAAGTGTCAGTTTCCCCAGCTGGCTCGACTGCGTCGCCAATTGCCATAATGAATGACTGGTCGAAATCCGCTGGACTTCGAGCAGCGGCTGCCCCGCTTCGTCAGCGACTTTCAGCCCCTGAATCACCACGGGCGAGAACCACCCCAGCGAAATGTTACTCCACTGAACCTGAGCATGAATCAGCGGAACCAGCTGCTGTGGTACCTGATGCCGCAGCACCGTCCCGCAGAGAATTGCGGGAACAAACCAAACCGTCACCGCGAGCAGCAACAGTGCGGCCCCCAGCCGCTTGATCCATTTTCCCCGTCGGGGCCGTTTGGTTGTTGCCGGAACTTGCGCAGGATTTGTTGAGGCGTTTAATGCCGTCGGTTCATCCATGATTTCACGACCAATGCTATTCACGACCATTGCGATGTAGTAAAGAAAAGACTGACGGAACGATCATATTCGGATTCGGCAGAATCGGTCGATATCAAATTTCTATCGTGAACGGAATCCGCCAACGGAATCCAACAGTCGATGCCTGAATCACCCCCGTTTCAGAAAAGGCGAAGAGGGTCAACCACGAATCAAACGAATCATACGAAGAGGAAAAGAAGAAATTTCAAGATTTTGACCATGGCCCACGGCCCACTGAAAACTGTTTTTCCCCAGATCAGTCTTGCCCGAGATTCCTGCCCAACTTATAACCCGCCCCGTTCGGCAGACATCATACGATTCCGTCGGAGGTGCCAAAACTTTTGCGAGGGTTCGGACCGCTTCAACGGCGAGTGCTTAACACCGCTGGGTCTCACC
>JBIKZJ010000407.1:0-5847 GCA_044354755.1 Schlesneria sp.
ACTGCAAAGCGAACTGGAACTGCAGATCCTCGAAGATGTTTTCCCGGCTTTTGGCGATGTTGTGATGGCATTCGATTCCCCCAGCCTGGGTGGGATGATTGCCACCAGCCTGATGCTCAGTGTGGAAATTCAAGATGTCAAAAAAGCGACCAGGGTCTTCGAACAATTGATGAAGCTGACCGAACAGTCACTGGTCGAAGACTCGCCCGATCTCGACTTTGGACAACCCCATTCACTGAAACAACAACCGTTTTTTGGCCACACGATTTTTTATATCCCGTTTTCCGAAGAGGACTCTCATCTGGGGCTGTCAATCACGCCGACGTTTTGCTTAACCGATCATCACCTGCTGTTTGCCATCCATCCGCAAGCGATGAAAGCACAACTGAGATCCTTACAGTCAAAACAGCCTGGGTTTGATCAGCTCGCCCGCCGCAAAGTCGCAGTCCCCGACGGAGACTGTTTGTTGTATGCGTATCTGGACGGCCCCCGTACCAGCCGTCTTGCCGCAGCGCTGCTTCCCTACGTTGGCCATGACTTTCTCCACTGGATTGGTGGTGACACAGAACCCCTGGACTTGTTCGCCATCCCCTCGACTCCCGCAATTTCCAGCTATTTCGGCGATTCCACGGCCAGTATCACCCGGCAAAAAGAGGGGCTGCTGATCGAGACCCGCAATGCTCCCCCGTTGATCGTGGCACTGACGTTTCTCTCGTTTTATCGACAAGACCAGACCCTGGATCTCGAGCGGCTTGCTGCCCGTCGACGTGACCGAACCAACTCCACAAACCCATTCCAGTCAAAACTTGCTCGCAAACAGGTCGCTCCCGCAGCAGCAAAATATCCAGACGGAAAGCATTCGACCGCGAAAACGGAACTCACGTTCTCCCAACAGCTGGCACCGCTCTTGCGAAAAGCATTTTCTGCTGATGCCCCCCGACAGAGGCCCCCTGATTCCACGATCAGTCCAGGACAGGAAAAATCTGACCCGTGATCACGCCCGTACCCGGTTCGGTTGTCGTTAACAGGCTGGGACCAAGCAAACCGAGCTGCTGCAAACGGTCAAAACGATCCGGTTGAACGAAATTCGTATAGCCGTAACTTCCCGGTGCTCGATAACGCCCGATTTCGGCCCAATTCACGTCAAGATGCGTGACGCCAAGTCGGCGAAAATCGGCACGAATTTCTTCCACCGGGCGAAGTTGCTGATCTCCAGCCTTTCCCTGAGCACAAATCTGCACAAAACGGGAGTGATCGAACACTGTATTGTACAAGTAGGGATACCGTGCATGAAACATCTGCGCCTCACCCACACAGAGAACTTTGGTCTCATGTGGCAATCGTCCCGATTCCACGGCATCGTTCAGCCACCGAATTCGGTTGGGAGTGGCCAGGTTCCGAGCTGCGATCAGATCCAGGCGACCAGCATTGAACCCCCCCAGCCGTAACATCACCTCGGCATTCCAACACAATCCCAGTACCAGAATCACCGCAGAACACCCGCGCCAGATCGCTCGCGCACGATCCGCAACCGACCCCGCTGCCAAGGTGCAGGGCCAATCGGCACCAACCCCCGCCAACAGGGCAACAGCGGAAAACATCGGCACGTAAAAACGATCGATATGATGGGTCAGCTGCCACCAGGTCAAAAATTGCCAGGCAACGTACAACCAAGTGACCACCAGGATCAAGGATTGATTTTCCCCACTCGCAATCGATCCCGTTGGCTTCCGCTGACGGAAAATCCAAAAAAGTGACAGCGGTGCAAACCCAAACATCAGTGGACTGTGCCAGTCGTTGTTTGCCGTGACATCTGCCAGCTTCACCGGCAAATCGCGCAGCTTCTCATTCCAGCTGTGATAAACCGGAGGGGCATGCCCTTTGCGCCATTTGGCATCCAGTTCTTCGTCCCGATCGATCCCGCCGAAAAGGCGAACCGCCAGCGGATAAACCGGATTTCCCGTCGCTGCAACATTCTTCACAAGCCACGGACCAACACTGGTCATGACCCCCGCTGTAAAGAGACCCGCCAACAGCGTGACAAGACGAATTTGAGGGCGTTGGGGGAGGCTGAGCGTGATCCAGAGCATCAGTAACGCCATCGGAATGACAACCGAAATCAATCCGGTATACTTACAGGCCATCGCACTTCCCGCCATCAGACCCGTCAGAAATGCCACGGCTTTTTGTGGCAATCCAGCTCCTGACGGCTCGCCCCGCCATAGATCCCGATACAACATCGCCGCAAACAGCGAAGCAAACAAATAACAAGCCAGGCTCCCTTCGGCGTACGCGATGATCGAGATCCGATAAGTCCAGGGTGAAGTCAAGGAAATCAATGCCGCAAGACATCCGGCTCGCTCCGAAAACCAGCGGCGTCCTGCCGCATACAACCCGAGTGCTGTGAGTGGTGCAAATCCCGCAATGGAAGCCTGTCCTGCCAGAGCGCCCCATTGCCAATCACCATAAACAACCATCCCCGCAAGAATTAACATCTCAGAGAGAAACGGAAAGTTTGTGTAGACATTGTGCGGCAGTCGCGAAATGTGTCCCTGCTGAAACCATTCTTTCGGACCCCCGAGATGATACTCCAGAACATCAAAATCGGTTTGGGGTGACATCGCCCCCAGCAGCTGCACCGCCACAAACGGGGTCACGATCATCAACGCCAAAACGGCTTGTCGCCGGGAGGCAACCCCCCCCCACAGTGCGGACGGTCGGGAAGAGCATGCCAAGCCCCGAATGCCATTCCCACGAAGCCAGAACTCGATGAACGGCCCGAAAATCAAGAGTGCGACCAGCAGTCCACGATGAAGCCCTGCAAATAGACCGAGCATCAGGGTGACGAGCGAGATAAGCGAAAGCCCGATGCAGAGGGAAAAAAAGAGTCGTTCGGGGGGGCCCAAGTCCACTTTGAGCCAGCGAAGAACCACCGATCCATAACCCCAGGCACCGAGCCAGATCATCACGGCAACGCCGATAAAAGGAATTCGCTGGAGCAGAGCCAACCAACTCCAAGGGTCAGCACCAGCAATGACCGGGGGATCAATCAGGTCACAAAGATCAAACGGGATCACTGTCCAGAGCATCCATCGCTGGACATCCGGATTATTCGGCATCCCAAAACCGTTGAACCAGTAACAAAAACCAATCAGCCAGACCAGACTGACCACGAGAAAACCTAACGGACGAAAGGTCCGCTGGGACAAATTCCCAGCGGACCCCGTAGTCAGCGGATTGCGAAAATGAGACATCGATCAAGTCACATTTGTTGGCCGAGGTCACCCATCCGTGGCAGAAGTTTGGCGACGATGAAAACTTCCGGCACCAGAAATGGGTGCCAGTTCTTCCCACCAGACGAACTCTACCTGCGGTTAGGCCGCTCGACTTCGTATTTCTTTAACTTGCGATCCAACGTTGACCGCTCGACGTTGAGAATATGAGCCGCCTGGGATTTATTCCATTTGGTCCATTCCAAGGTCGCAAGGATATGTTCTTGTTCAATCAGATCAATCGAGATTGGTCGATAACCGGCGGTCGAGACCGAAAGCGTCGAGGTCGAATCAGATCGCCCCAAAGCGGACAACTGGATATCTGCAGGTCCGAGTGTTTCCCCAGGACACAGGATCACGGCACGTTCAATCGTATTTTGCAATTCACGAACGTTTCCTGGCCAGCCATAGTTCACCAGCGTGGCCATCGCGGAAGGAAGGATCGAGGTGACCGAACGACCACATTTCTTGGAAAAACGTTGCATGAAATGTTTGGCCAGAATGGCAATGTCCGTTCGCCGATCTCGCAGTGGTTCCACCAGCAGTTCCATGACCTGCAACCGGAAGTAAAGATCCTTGCGGAAACGGCCCTGATCGACCGAATTCTCCAGGTCCCGATTGGTTGCAGCAACGACTCGAACATCAACCCGCACTTCCGTTCCACCACCAACTCGCTCGTAAGGATGTCCTTCCAGAACACGAAGGAATTTTGCCTGGATCGCAGGACTCATCTCACCCACTTCATCCAGGAAAATCGTGCCGCCATGTGCTTGTTCAAACTTTCCGATCTTGCGGCTGACCGCTCCTGTGAATGAACCCTTTTCATGACCGAAGAGTTCGCTTTCGAGCAGACTTTCCGAAAGTGCAGCACAGTTCATGGTCACGAAGGCCGCTTCGGCACGATTACTGTGTTGATGAATGGCACGAGCCACCAGCTCTTTACCGACACCACTTTCACCCCGAATCAAGACCGTGGCACCTGTCGGAGCAATTCGCAGAATTCGCTCACGCAGCCGCCGAATGGAATCACTATCTCCGACCAGTTCCGTCTCAATCAAGAGCTGTTCACGCAGAGTCTTGTTCTCTTGCTCGAACCGAGCGATTCCCGCAGTAAGTCGACTTCGCTCTTTCAAATTCTCGAGAGCACCTGCCAACTGATCCGCAACCGCCAGAGTGAATTCCGCGTCGTCGGCCTGCAGTCGATTATCGGGATTCGTTGCATAGAGCTGAATCAACCCCAGCATTCGATTGCCAATCCGAATCGGAGCACAGATGATGCTCTCGGCCCGCATGTCTCGCAAACTGTCACTGGAACTGAATTTATCGTCGGACTTCACATCATGAGCCACCACCGCCGCTCGCGACTCAAGTGCATAGTTGGTCACATAGTCGGAAACACGCTCAAACGGGCGGGAATTGAGTGATTTATAGGCAATCAACTCCAAGTTTCGAGGATCCTGGCCTGGATGATCCAGATCCTTGAACAACAGGACGGCACCGATATCCGACGGCGTGACATCAAACAAACTCTCCAACACCGTCTCGCATAATCGACGAACATCCACCTCGCCACTCATTCTCAATCCCAATCGAACCAGCCGTTGGGCTGGTTCGCTGGTTGTGGGGGTCAAATCCACATCCACCGAAGTATAACGGGTCTTGTCCGTGGCATGCACAATTTCAGGACGTGGCTCGGATTGTGAATTGCGATGGCGGTGTAAACTTGGCGGCGCATGCCGCGATGTCTCCTGACCGATCTCGGTATTTACCCCCGCCGCCTCATTGGGCCGCTTATAATCGGCCAGGAATTCGATGAATGTATTGCCAATCTGAAATTGGAAGTTGTCGGTGAGGATCACATCGCCTGTAATCTCTTGGGAATTGACCCGCGTCCCATTCCGACTGCCAAGATCACGTAACCTCCAGGCCCCCCCCTCGAAAAAGACCTCACAGTGATTGCGACTGCAGAGTTCATCCGGGATCATCAATTGATTCGTCGGGGCACGACCGATCGATGTCACTTGCCCTGTCTTCAGGGCTTCTGAAACCCCTTCTAAAATCCCGCTGCGAACGAACAAATGCGGTGCCGCTTTAATGATCGCCGTGTCAGATTCACGAATTTCTAAACTCATCGCCATCTCCTCGTACTGAAAGTGCCTGTGTCCAAGCTCATATCTCAAATTCTGTGATTCCTGAAGTGGCAAAAGAATTGCCATCGCTCAGATCCACTCAAAGATCATCTCAAAGATCAGTTTTCTTATGGAGAGAATCGTACTTCAAAAGAACGAGCTTCTTTTGTCCAGCATGTCAGGGTAAAACGTCGTCAGCACAATCATACGCTCATAAAAATCCAAATAGCAAGTCTCTGATCGTATTCGATTGAAATTGTTTCATTAATTCCAAAGTCTTCAACGATCATTCCGCCGGAAAAAATCTCATAATCAGAGAGATTCCACAATAAAATAAAGGGAATCAACGAAAAACACCATCTGTCCGGCACAGGAAACGCCGAATTGATCGAGCCCAATACCGATCAAAAACGATCTAAAAAATCGCAACATTGATTCGCATTACG
>JBIKZJ010000408.1:0-5834 GCA_044354755.1 Schlesneria sp.
AGGCTTTGCTGCAGGGGACAGGCCGCCACTCGCTCGTTTTACTGATTGGACCAAGTTCGGATCAAGGCTGTCGAGAAAGATCTGTGCTTTTCGGGCCTGTTCGGGGAGTTGGTCACCTGCCGAGGCGGGGACATCTTTACGGCAACTGAGGGCATAGGCGACGATTTTTTCCTGGGCTGAGCGCGTTTCCCACGGGGCGTGTCCAAACTCGTTAATCAGGCGATCGAGTACGGACCAGTCTTTCCAGCGAGCCAGATCGATAACCGCCATATCGGCGAATTCGGGCCGATCCAGAAATCGACGCATCGCCGCTCGAAGCCCGTTTTCCGAAAACTGACTGCGGCGATAATCCCAGAGAAAACTGAGCGTCATGCGGACGGCGTTCAGGTCGACCAGTCGAGGATCGTCGTCCGCCAGATCAACGGGCAGTGCGTCGATTTTCATGGCGACGATCTGCTTCAGCCCTGGTTCGCCATTGAGTATTAGGTAGCCGGCCATGATGCCTTCAATTCCCAGCCGATTTTTCCGTGGATCAATCGGTGCCAGCAGTTTCTGTTCGAGGAACTGTGCATCGTCGTCATTGCCGCAAAAGCCGAGCAGCATGCCATAGAATGCGCGGCGAACATCCAGACGGGGGCTCGGGTCTTCCAGCCACTTGCGAACTTTGGCACGGACATTGGCGCGGGAATTTTTCTTATTAGGGTCAGCTGGCAGTTGCTCGATCATCCGCTGGACATCTTCCAATTCGGCGCGGGCAAATTCACCGAAAGCGTCGTTCGAGATGATCGGGTTCGAATTTCCCAGACAGTTCAGAAAATAGAGGAGTCGAGTTGCCTTGGCGGGGACTTCGGGAGAGGGGGCTTGCTGGACGTAGGCGAGGCTCTCGTCATCCATCTCGACGGGGAGTGCCCAGTCCATCAACCCTTCTTTGCGTTGGCCGATCAGCAGAAACAGATCCCCTGCTTTGGCGGTGACACCAATCGGGATTTCGATGGTCCCCCCGATTTTGTAAGGAGGGGTTGGTTTGATCAGTCCAACAATTTCCAGCGACGTGGTCTGCATGGAGAGTTCCTCGCCGTTTTCGGAGCTGAGGAATTTGACCAGACAGACCGCATCCGCCTCGGAAACTTTTTCGCTGAGGGTGGCATCGGTGGGTGGACAGTAAGGGCAGGCCTGAATGGCGACTGTGGCAGCTGTTGCAATGGTAGTACCGGCAACTGCGGCAATCGCTGCCACAAATCCTGCGATGAAACTGATCCGCAACAAACATGACATCCGTGTCATTCCAGACCTTTCATTTCAAGAGAAAGAATCGCTTGGCTTCATTCACCGTCTTGGGGTCTTTTTTCTCGAGCTCCTCGAGGCATTTGAGTCCACGTGTCACGTGTGCAGGGACGGGGACCGGAGTTTTGACCTCGGCGGTAACGGGCTCGCTGGAACCTGCTGTTGCTGCAACCGTGGCATCGACCTTCTTTTCGCCGGTGTCTTTGGTGCTGGACAACATGTACCGGACGATGGCTCGTTTGACTGAGGGGATGTTCGTCTCTTCGTCATACATGGCCATCAGTTTGTCTTGCACGGACCAGTCTTTCATCCGCGAGAGATCGGCGATGACCAGATCGGCGAGTTCCGGGCGATCGAGCAGCAGTCGCATGGATTGACGGAGCCGATCGACCGAGATGCGGCCATCGCCGTATTGCCACATGAACCGGAGCGCCTGCATGGCGGCGTAGGTTTCGCTGAACGGAGCACTCTTGTTCATGAGCTTTTGCTTTTCGATCAGTTCCAGTCCCTGATCGCCGGTCAACAACAGGTAACCTCCCATGATCCCATCGACACCCAGGCGAAAATCGTCGGTCTGTTCGCTGATTTTGGCTTCCATCAGTTTGGCATCTTCGTTGTTGCCACACAGTCCGAGCATCATGCCGTACAAGCCCAGGCGGCCAGGCGAAACGTCTTTGGTTGTCAGCCATTTGCGCAGTTTTTCGCGTGGCAATTCCTGCTTGATTTTCGCGACATCGGCATAGGCGGCGTTCGCGAATTCTCCGAAGGCATCGTCCGAAATCATCTTGTCGTCGGTTTCGAGGAACTTGAGGAAGTAGATCAATCGCTCGGTGGCGGCGAGGTTCGGCTTGGGTGAGTTTCGCATGTAATCGTAAGCGATTTTGCTCACTTCCAGCGGGCTGCCCCACTCGATCGCGGCGTCAACCTTGGTCCCAAACAACATGAACTGATCGCCGACTTTGGCTGCACGATAGCGGACCAAATTGATGCGGCTGGCCTTGGCCAGTTTACCCCCTTCGGGCTGATGGACCACTTCGACTACCTCAAATTCGGTCGAGCCGGCGTCGGAAATCTTGGCGGCTTGCCCCCCGACCCACTTGACCAGCACGACGGCATCAGCCTGAGCGACCTGTTCGGAGAGCGTCAGGGACGGAGCCGAGCAGAAAGGACACGAGTTGGCCGAGTTTCCGAGCAGAAACAGGGTGGTCAGGACAACCAGAGGGGGAATCGACTTCAACAAACGAGCGAGCTTCATCAAGAAATCTCCTGCAGGGAGAGAGCCACTTTCACAACACATTTTCACAGACCTCGGAATCATACCAAAATGACTCCACTGGCGCGAGGGGAAAACCAAAGAAAAGATTTCACTCGGGGCGAAAGATTGGTCATGATGTTCGTGCCTGTCTGCTCGGAAAACAATTCCTGGATTCGTGGTGCTTTCGGGGGTGACGCGTTGTTAGACTGAGTCATGGCATTCAAGAAACGCTCCGTCTTATGAAACGCGCCGTCTCGTGATGGGTGAATCGCTGTGTGCCCAGTGAGCTGTGTGCCCAGTGAGCTGTGTGCCCAGTGATCTGTGGAAATCGAGGCCTGTATGAAGTTCCTGTTCAATCGCGAGTTATCTCTGCTTTGCCTGAGTATTGCGGGTCTGGTCAGTTTCCAGGTGGTGTTTCCCAGTCCGTGTCTGGCTCAATTGGGGGGTGAACCCGTTGCCGAGGCGATCGAGGTTGAAGCAGATGCGGTCATTCCCCCCTTGGTGGAGGGAGAAAAGCCACCCAGCCTGCTGATCGAGATCGCGGAAGAGCCAAAATCGATTGACCCGGCGACGCTGGTCCCTGCTGCGGTTGCGCAGCGTGTCACGGTTCGTTTCGAGCAGAAACCTCTCCGAGACATCGCCAAGTGGCTCTTGGACGAACTGTCGATGACGGTTTTGATCGACTATCCGGCGCTCGCCGATGAGGGTTTGCTGGCGGGTGAACCGATCACAGACCATTTGGAGGATGCTCCTCTTTATCTGTTGTTGAACCGATTGCAGAGTCTGCAATTGGGCTGGTACTTCGAGGACGAGACGCTGTACCTGACGACGAAGTCGCAAGCGGACCAGCATTATACGACCGTTCCCTACAATCTGGGGGATTTGTTTGACGCCGGCTTTCGTTCGGATGCGACTTTGCGCACCGTCGGCGGCACCACGGGTGGAGTCTGGGAGGAAATGAGTGGCGAGGGGGGGGCATCGGTTCTGCTGGGGGATGTGCTGTTTGTGCGGCAATCCGATGCGATCCATCAAGAAATTGCAGGACTTCTCGCGGCGCTGCGAACACACGGACGGCGAACGTTGACCAACGATCCGCCCGAGCACGGCTTAATACGAGAAAAATTGAATGAACTGGTGACGGTCGAGTTTGACGAAACCCCCTTGAACGGGGCGATTAAAAGTTTGGCGGAACAGGTTCAAGCCGATATTCGCCTGGACTTGCCACGACTGAGCGACGAGGGGATTTCGGAGCGAATACCGCTATCGCTGAAAATGACCAATCGGCCGCTGAGCACGGTCTTGCGAGCGTTACTGGTGAAGTCTCATCTGACCTGGAGCTTCCGTGATGGGGTGATGTGGATCACGACTAACGGTGCGGCGCAATCGAGCTATAAGACAGCGGTATTCGATGTGCGTGATCTCTGTCAAAATCAGAAAGAGTCGACCGGTTTGATGCGGGCCATCCACACGCAAACCAGGGGGATTTGGGACGATGCGGATGGGGAGGGGGGATCGATGACATCACCGAAGACGGGTCTTCTCGTGGTGCGGCAGGATGAGCGAACGCTGGAAGAGCTGTTAAAACTCCTCGAAAGCTATCGATCGGCGCTGCGCGTTTCAAAGCCTCGAGCCGTCGCCGCAGCCGATCCGCAGGAATTGGTGACACGCTATTATCGACTGCAACGCGAAGTCGCGATTGATCTGGAAAAGCTGTTACCGGAAATGATCCAGCCCGATACCTGGCTGTCACCGGCGCGTCCCGAGGCAACGGGAACGATCAGGTCTGTCACTTCTCGCGCGGAAGTCTTGCGAGCGCAAGCAGGTGATGCGACATCGTCTGCTCAATCGGTCAAAGGAGAGGCTTTCGTGATGATGGCCAATTCTGTGCTGATCATTCGTCAGACTCGTGAAATTCAGGAATCGATCACCAAGTTGATTGATAAAATTCAGTTCGGTGACAAGGTCGAGATGCCAGTTCACGGTATGGGCGGCGGTGGTGGAGGCATGGGTGGAGGCATGGGTGGTGGAGGCATGGGCGGCGGATTTGGTGGAGGTTTTTTTGCCATACCTGCCAAGTAACGAATGCAGACGGTGCATGAGCCAATAACAAAATTTATGGGCCAATAACAAAATAACAAGTGGTATTGCTGCGGGCTCAAATCGCTGGCCGCAGGATTTTCCTGATGTTCCCGCGATGGCTGTAGCAACTCAAGGTTGTGCCCAATCAGGCCACCGGGTTTCCAGCGATTCGTGCTGCGATCAAGGTTTTGATAAATGATGAAGAGGACTCGAGGCTGACATGGAATCACGATTCGCCAAGCGAAACCTGTATGCAACCACGATCTTCACGATGATTCTGGGATTAGCACCCTGCACGTCGTCGACGCTGTTGGGTCAGGAAAATTCCGTCTTGAACGAGGCCGAAAACGCCCCCGATCAGATGGAATCGATTGAAATTGCCGACGACCCAAAAACGGTTGACCCTGCGACGCTGGTCTCTGCACAACTTGC
This sequence comes from Schlesneria sp., assembly GCA_044354755.1. Classification (GTDB taxonomy): domain Bacteria; phylum Planctomycetota; class Planctomycetia; order Planctomycetales; family Planctomycetaceae; genus Schlesneria. The sequence continues at coordinate 5,051 of JBIKZJ010000408.1, forward strand.
CGCGCCAGTGACCGTGAAATTCGACGGTGAGCCACTCAAAAAACTCTTCAGCTGGCTCCAGCAAGAGCAGTCTATCAATTTGCTGGTCGATTATCAGGCCATGGCGGCAGTCAAAGTGTTAGAGACCGAGCCGGTTTATGAAGAGCTCAGCGAGGCACCGCTCTATCTATTATTGAATCGTCTGGAGCGAATAGGGATCAGCTGGTACGAGCAGGACAATTCGCTGGTGTTGACATCCCGGGCGGAATATCTGAAGCACGATCGGACGAGTCCCTATCATTTGGGGGATCTGTTTGACGCGGGCTATCAGTCAGCGGACCTGTTGAATCTGATTCGCCAGTGCAGTGGTGGACGTTGGAGCGGTATGCAGGAATTTGAAGGATCTGCCGTCCTGCTGGGAGATGTGGTGTTCATCCGTCAACGGGACGACATTCATCGTGAGATCGCGGGATTGCTGGCCGCACTGCGGAAGCATGGCCGACGGACATTCACCATGGATTCACCGGGTCAGGAGAAACTGCGCACGGCCCTCGAACAAAAATTGAACGTCGACTTTCAAGAGACCCCTCTGGTCATCGCTGTTCAAGAGATTTCCCGGCTGGCACAGATTCCGATTCGCCTGGATCGGGTCGCGATGATCGCGGGAACGGTTCGGGAACGGGCACCGGTCACTTTGACGTTGTCCGAGCAAAAGCTGGGGTCGGTATTGGGTTCTCTGCTCTCGAATTTGGGTCTGAGCTGGTCACTGCGTGATGAGGTGCTCTGGATCACGAGCTACGAATCG
>JBIKZJ010000059.1:0-19292 GCA_044354755.1 Schlesneria sp.
ACTCGACCGTCTGCGGTATGCGGAACCATGATCGCACTGTCACCAGGCAGAAATGACCGATCAAAGACGAGATGAATGCCTCGGCTGGGAGAGATCATCGGGGATGCGTGGGGGTCGGCCATTTTTCGCACGCCGTCGCAAAACGCGCCGGTGGCATTGATGACCACGCGGGATCGCAGTTCCTGCTGTTGTCCGGTTTCCCGATCCCGCGCCACCACGCCATGAATGAAGCCGTCGTTATCTCGAATTAACCCGGTCACCTCGACGTAATTCAACAGGGTTGCGCCTTGTTCAGCTGCCGTGGCGACCAGATTCAGCAGCAGGCGCGAATCATCGAACTGACCGTCGTAATAAACGACTCCCCCTTTCAGGCCCTCGGTTTTAATGGTGGGGAGTCGCTGCAGGATCTCGTCACGCGACAGGCGACTGGTGGGACCAAAGCGGTACTGGCCTGATAGCATGTTGTAAACTTTGAGGCCAATTCCATAGAACGGAGACTCCCACCAGGTATAGCTGGGGACGATGAAGGCCAGGTCGTGGACCAGGTGGGGGGCATTCTGGCGCAGAATGCCTCGTTCCTTGAGTGCCTCCATCACGAGCGAAATATTTCCTTGTTCGAGATAGCGCACTCCCCCATGGACAAGTTTTGTACTGCGGCTGGATGTCCCCTTACCAAAATCGAATTGTTCGAGCAGCAACACCTTGTAGCCGCGTGAGGCGGCATCGACTGCGGTGCCGACCCCGGTCGCTCCCCCGCCGATGATGATCATATCCCAAGCATGTTTCTGGTTGGCAAGACGCTTGAGCATTTCCTGGCGATTCATCGTGGAGTGTTTCCTTCCCAGTTCGTGCAGCGACCGACGGCACGTCGCCAGCGGTCACGATGATCTGCCACGGTTTGTGGCGACATCTGTGGTTCAAAATGGCGATCGATCTGTTCGAGCGCTGCCAGCTCGGCAACGTTCTTCCAGACCCCCGTGGCTAAGCCGGCAAGTGACGCGGCACCGCGAGCGGTGATCTCGGCAATGGCGGGCCGGATCAGGGGAACGCCCAGTAGATCGGCTTGAAATTGCATCAGCAGGTCATCTTGTGCGGCTCCGCCATCGACACGCATTTCGGTCAACGTCAGCCCCGAGTCGCTGCGCATGGCGTCAAAGAGATCGGCCACCTGATGAGCAATCGATTCAATCGCGGCTCGAGCAATATGCGCGACGGTTGTTCCGCGAGTCAGGCCAATGATCATCCCCCGAGCATGCGGATCCCAGTAGGGGGCTCCCAATCCGGCAAACGCGGGAACGAACGAAACTCCGCCGCTATCAGGGACCGAACTCGCCAAGGCTTCGACGTCGGCCGACGAATGAATTGCCCCCAGCCCATCCCGCAGCCACTGCACGACTGCACCGCCGATGAAGACACTCCCTTCGAGGGCATACGCTTTTTCGCGTTGAGGCGCTGCGGCGATCGTGGTGATCAGGCGATTTTGCGAAGCGATCGCCGTCTCGCCGGTGTGTTGCAACTGGAAGCAGCCCGTTCCGTAGGTGGTTTTGGTTTCGCCCCGTTTGACACAGTGCTGCCCGAAGAGGGCCGCCTGCTGGTCCCCCGCCAGTCCGGCAATCGGGATCGATGCACCGAGCAGGCTGGCGGTCGATTCCCCGATGATACCACTGCAATCACAGACTTCGGGGAGGAGTGCGCGGGGGACTTGGAAGAGCCGCAACAGTTCGTCATCCCACTGGCGGGTGTGAATGTTCAGGATCAGTGTTCGCGAGGCATTCGTGACATCGGTGGCGTGACACCGGCCTGCGGTTAGTTTCCAGACTAACCAACTTTCAATGGTTCCGAAGGCGAGTTCACCCGCTTCGGCTCGCTGACGGGCATGTGGAACGTGGTCGAGGATCCAGGCAATTTTCGTGGCTGAGAAATAGGGGTCGAGTACCAAGCCCGTTCTTGCATGCACGATCGCTTCGGCACCATCGCGCCGCAGCCGTTCGCAAACGTCGGCTGTCCGGCGGTCTTGCCAGACGATGGCAGGAGCGATTGGCTGACCGGATTGCCGATCCCAGATCACCGTGGTTTCACGCTGGTTGGTGATGCCGATGGCTGCCAGGTCACTTGCCAGGATTTTTTCTTGTGCCAGTACCTGTTGAGCGACGGCGAGTTGAGTCGACCAGATTTCGTTGGCTTCATGTTCCACCCAGCCGGGCTGGGGGAAATGCTGGGTGAATTCGCGTTGGGCCATTCCACGAACCTGGCCCAATTGGTCAAAGATGACCGCGCGGCAACTGGTGGTCCCTTCGTCGAGTGCGAGTACAAATGGCATGGTCACTTCCTGCGGAAAATGAACGATGGATTATCGATTTGCAACGAACGACAGCCTCCCTGGTACGTGACTTACGTGGTCACGCAACCCGCAGGGAGGCGGGACGTTGATTCGGATGCGATTGAAACAGAGAATGACCAAAGGTTAACAACCACTCGATTTTCCACCATCCTGAAAATGTCCGAGTCGAGTCGTAAATCAAACGCTTTTCAAAAAATGCGAAGATTGTGAACCACGAATCAAACGAATAACGCGAATAGGAAAAGAAGAAATTTCAAGATTCTGAACCCTGAAAACTGAACCCTGAAAACTGAAAACTGAAAACTGAAAACTGAAAACTGAAAACTGTTTTCCCATTTACCTCAAGAACCGCCCACCGTTCAAATCGATGACTCCACCCGTCATGAAACTCGAAGCATCGGACGCCAGGAAGAGGACGGCCTGCGCGATTTCATTCGAGGTGGAATTTCGACCGAGCGGCGTTTGGCGGCGATAGTCAGCCATTTTTTCTGCGGTACTGAAGACTTCGTGATGCCGCGTTTCGACAACCCCCGGCATGATGCAGTTGGCTCTGACCTGTGGTGCCAGTTCACGCGATAAGGTGCGGGTGAAGACTTGCAAGGCTCCTTTCGCGGCCGCGTAGGGACCCGCCCCGCCGGAACCTCCGGTCTGGACCGAAAGGGAGAGGTTGTTGATGATGCTGCCGTGTCCCCCGGCATTGCGCAGAGGGGGGATGGCTCGGCGAGTCACCAGGAATGCCGAATGGACATTAACCTGAAAGGCTTGCATCCACAGGTCGGTCGGGCAGTTTTCGAGGGAGGATCGGGTCAACGGGTCACCGGCGTTATTGAACAGCACATCGAGTCGTCCCGCCTGTGCTACGAAATCATCGACGATTCGGTTGGCATCCGCTTCGAGCGTCAAATCGCCGGGGAGCAGGATGCCGTGACCCCCGAGTTGTTCGATCTCGGCCAGTGTTGAACGAGCCCCCGCTTCATTCGAGCGAAAATGGAGGCCGATGAACGCACCGGCTTTTGCCAGCGTGATGGCGGCGGCTTGGCCGATGCCGCCACCGGCTCCGGTCACCAAAGCGGCACGGCCAGTCAGATCAAATTGGGTTTGCTGGAAAGAGGTCACTTGGGCTGGGGCTTTCAGTAGGAAATTGGGTTGGCGATGCAAAAATTGGGTTAGCGATGCAATCGGATCCTCGGGATGATATGAATTGTAGAGGATTTTGTCCTGCCTGCACGCTTCCTGGCGTGACCCTGAGTGATGAGTAAACAGCGAGTGATGATTAAACAGCGACAAACGGATCCCGGTTTTTGGACAGGAAGTAAGAATTGACTCTGGCGGAACAGATTGAGTTGGCCTGTCTGATCGAGGCGACGGCGCGGAAGCCGGGGAACGTCCATCCGGGGGCTGCCTTTCATGACCTGTGCTACCAGGATTTTGTCGCTGCGGCAAAAGCCGTGGCTGCGCCGCTGGCCATGGGGTCGCTGTTCGGTATCGGGCGAGCAACCTACGAAGCGGTTCGCGCAACGCGTCTGGCGACGAATACCAATGTGAATCTCGGGATCGTGCTGTTACTCGCACCATTGGCTGCCGTTCCACCCGAGGTTTCGCTCGCAGTGGGACTGGCTTCGATCTTGAATCAGACGACGGCACGGGATGCCGAGCAGGTTTATGCGGCGATCAGTCTGGCTCAACCGGGAGGATTGGGGCAGGTCTCGTCCCAGGACGTTCAGGAAATCCCGACCGTCACGCTGCAAGAAGCGATGCGGCTGGCGGCGGGGCGTGATCGGATTGCGGAACAGTATGTCACCGATTTCCGTCTGGTGTTTCAGGCGCGAGAAAAACTGTGTCAGTTCTTGTCCGGGTCAGTAGATTGGGAAACAGCGGTCATCACGCTGCATGTCTGGATGCTGTCACAGTGGCCCGACACCCTGATTGCCCGGAAATGTGGTGGGGAGTTGGCCAGCGAAGCGACATTGCGAGCGAAAGACTTGATGCAGTATGGGGATGATGAGGGGAAGGGTAGTCTGGATCCCCAAAAGCTCGCAGAATTCGATGCATGGCTGCGCGTGGACGGCCATCGTCGTAATCCGGGGACAACCGCCGATCTGGTGGCCGCGACCTTGTTTGCAGCCCTGCGAGATGGTCTGATGACGCCTCCTTCCCGCGAGGCTTTGCGACAAGCGGGACGCCGACCGTAAAGCCACTCGCCACTCGCCGGGGGCCGTGGAGAACCACACTGTAAATCCTGCGGGACACCGTTCGGCAAAAACGTTTTTTTGAATTCGTACACTTTTTCAAGCAGCAATCATGGCGAACGAGCGATATCGGGTGCGGGTGACCAAGGACCATTTGGTCTTTAGTGCGGCCCATTTCATCACCTTCAATGGAACGATCTGCGAACGATTGCACGGCCATAATTGGCGTGTTGCCGTCGAAGTCGCCGGCGCGCTGGATGAAAATCACTATGTCTTTGACTTCATCGCCCTCCGCGACGCAACGCAGAAGCTGGTCAATGAGCTGGATCATCATGTACTGCTTCCCACACAGCACCCGAGTATTCGCGTGGTCGCAAATGAAAAAGAAGTGACCACGACTTTTGCGGAACGCCGCTGGGTTTTTCCGCGCGAGGATTGCGTCCTGTTGCCTGTCGCCAACACGACGGCCGAATTGATTGCGCACTGGATCGCGCTGCAACTGAAAGACGTTTTTCTACGGCACGCGGGGGGGAAACATCTTGAACTTTTGCGGGTTGAAGTGGAAGAAAACTTTGGACAATGGGCGATGTGCGAAATCCCCGTCCATTGATATTTGTGCTATCGGCATTCTTCTCGATCACGTCGCCGCTGTTGCGTTGCGGAGGAGCTCGATATGATCTTTTTTGCTGATCTGAAAGGGCAATGTGCGGGTTGTGAGCGGGTTACCGGTCGCACCTCGTGCGCTGGTGCGGGATTGTTCGCGGCAGGATTGGTTCTCTGCAACAGCAGAGGTCTGAATCATTGATTGCGGTTAAGGTTCCGTCCAACTCCCCGATCGATCACGATGGCATCACAACGGAATGAACCTTTTTCTGTCACCACTCAACTCTTGATTGACCGAGGTGCTTCGTATGTCTGATTTCTTACTTCCTGAGAATGGTTTTCACCTGAACCGTCGCTCACTGTTAAAAACCGCTGCGGCAGCCAGCGTGGCCTTTGCGGCACCGGCATTGCTGCGAGGTCAGGATCCGACCAAGGGGGGAAAACGTTATCGAACCGCACTGATCGGCTGTGGCTGGTGGGGAGGGAATATCGTTCGCGAAGCGATTGCTTCGGGACAGTGTCAGATCGTGGCCTTGTGTGACGTTGATTTGAAGCAGGTCGAGCGAATCAAGGGTGAGCAAAAAGAGCTCACGGCGGATGCTCCCAAAGTCTATCAGGATTTTCGCGAACTGATCGACAAGGAAAAGCCCGAGATTGTCATCAATGCCACCCCCGACCACTGGCATCCACTGATCACGATTGCGGCGGTCAATGCGGGGGCGGATGTCTACGTGGAAAAACCGGTGGGACACACCATTCTCGAAGGGCGAGCGATGGTGAATGCGGCTCGCAATCAGAGCCGGATCGTGCAGGTCGGTACGCATCGACGCGTCTCGCCGCACAATCTTTCGGGACGCGAATTTCTGCGATCAGGAAAAGCGGGAAAGATTGGGATGGTTCGCGCTTTCGTCCATTATGGTGGTGACAAGGAAGAACCGACCAAAAATCAGGACCCCCACCAGGGACTCGACTGGAACATGTGGTGCGGACCGGGTCCGCTGCGTCCTTATTGTCCAATCATCCACCCCAAAGGTTTTCGGAATTTTCTGGATTATGCCAATGGAACACTGGGCGACTGGGGAATCCATTGGATGGATCAGATTCTGTGGATCATGGACGAAAAAGCCCCTCGCAAGATTTTTTCAACGGGGGGACGCGCAATCAAAGGACCCGCAGTCAATACCGCCACCGAACAGACCAGCGATGCCCCCGATCATCAGATCGCCAGCTTCGAGTTCGAGCGGTTCACAGCCGTCTGGGAACATCGGCAATTCTCGGGAAACAACGCAGAAAAGGGTGAGTCGGTCGGTTGCTACTTTTATGGCACCAAGGGGACCTTCCACATGGGTTGGGAAGATGGCTGGAGGTTCTATCCGACGTTTGGTCCGCCGATCCACGAAGCCCCCCAACTGGGAATGCCCGACAAGCAGAACATTAAAGAGTTATGGGCAGACTTCCTGAGTTCGGTCAAATCACGCAAGTTACCGGTCAGCGACATCGAACAGGGACACCGGTCTACCACGATGAGTCTCTTGGCGATGCTCTCGTTGAAATTGGGCCGTAGCATGGAATGGGATGCGACCAAGGAATTGATTGTCAACGATGAGGCGGCGAACAAGCTGTTGAAGCGGGAATATCGGGGTGAGTGGAAATATCCGGTTTAATCGTGAAGCTTCTCCAGCCAAAATCGTCTGTAAACGGTCGGTGTCCTGTTGTTTTCGATTGCCACTTCCTGATTGATTCCAGGCCTGTTTATGAAATCGACTTTGGTTGCTATCTGCTGGTTGGGGCTCGTCATTCCGACTGCGCGAGCTGAGTCGGTTGATTATCTTCGTCAGATCAAACCGGTACTTCAGGCAAGATGTTACGCTTGCCATGGAGTGCTGAAACAGGAAGCGGGACTACGACTCGATACGGCCGAATTGGCGCGGAAAGGGGGCGAGTCGGGACTGGTGATCAGGCTCGGTGAGCCAACCACCAGTCCGTTGCTACAGCGCGTGATGTCCCTCGACGAGGCCGTGCGGATGCCTCCCGAAGGTGAGCCACTGACACCAGGTGAAATTGCAGCGCTAAAGGGATGGATCGAGGCGGGGGCGATCGCTCCCACTGGCGAGTCACCTGAACGGGATCCGCGTGAACATTGGGCCTTTCAAGCTCCCGTTCAGGTACCCGTTCCACGGATTCAGCCGGGAGCCCGTGATGTCCCTGTCACAGGCAAACTACCCGGAACCGAGGCTGTTTTTGTTGGCGAAAATCCGATCGATGCATTTTTGGCGGTCACGTATCAGCAGCGTGGATTACAGCCGCAGCCTGCGGCCGAGAAACGCGTTTGGTTGCGGCGTGTTTCGCTTGACCTGATTGGATTGCCCCCGACCCCGGACGAGCTTGCCGCCTTTCTTGCGGATGATTCGGCCGACGCGATCAACCGCGTGGTAAACCGATTGCTCGAAAGTCCCCATTATGGTGAACGCTGGGGACGCCACTGGATGGATATCTGGCGATACAGCGACTGGTGGGGATTGGGTGAAGACGCCCGGAATTCCCAGAAGCATATCTGGCACTGGCGCGACTGGATCGTGGAATCGCTGAATGCGGACCAGGGGTATGACCAGATGCTACGGGAAATGCTGGCCGCAGACGAACTTTATCCAGAAGATCCGCAGCGATTACGAGCTGGGGGATATCTCGGTCGTCAGTATTTCAAGTTCAACCGGACGAGTTGGCTGGATGAAACCATTGAACATACGGCCAAAGGGATGCTCGGACTGACGTTCAATTGTGCGAAATGCCACGACCACAAATATGACCCCTTTTCGCAGGCGGATTATTATCGTTTCCGGGCGTTATTCGAGCCGTACCAACTTCGACTTGACGCCGTCAATGGCCAGATGGATTTCGAAAAGGATGGCATCCCGCGTCCTTTTGACTGTAATCTCGATGCCAAAACTTACTTGCATCTGCGTGGCGATGACCGAAATCCGGATCTGAATCAGGTGATGGAACCAGCGTTTCCTCGTTTTCTTGCGATCCCCGCTCCCCCGATCAAGACTGTGTCACTTCCTGCGGTGGCGATCCAGCCGGGACTTCGTTTGCAGGTGGTCGAGGCCTACCAGCAGCAGGCGGAGCTACTGATCGTGAAGAAACATCAGGAACTCGCTACGACGAAAACGCAATTGGTCGCAGGGGAAGAGCGAGACCGACTGGAGGCGGCACTGACACCCGAAGAACGGCTGCCACGGAAACCAGACCAGAAACCAGACCTGAAACCGGGTGAACCGTTGGTTCCGGTTGAACAGTTGAAACTGGCTGTCGTCATCGCGGAAAAAGGACTGGTCTGGGCCATGGCCCAACCGGATGCGATTCGAGCTCGGGCCGCTGCCGATCAGGCTCGACACGACCCAGCCCAGGGAGCGCGGGTCGCTGAACTGGCGAAAGCCGCAGCACGCGCCGAACGGATTGTGGCGGCCGCGAAAGCGGACGAGGATTTGTCGCGGGCCCAGCGGGACCTGATCCAAGCGGCGATGGACAAAAAAGCGGAAGCAGAAGCCAAGGTCTCGACCGCTCGAACTGCGTTGGAGAAAGGGCGAATGGCTATCGATGAACCGAGTGAATCGTTCAGCTCGTTACGCGGTGCATCCAAAGCCTTAGAGTCAAATCTGGAAACCGAAGATTCCCGCTCAAAACCGTTTCCGTCGACCAGCACCGGTCGACGGACGGCACTGGCGCACTGGGTGACGGATCGCGGAAATCCGCTGACAGCTCGTGTGGCGGTGAATCATCTCTGGGGACGTCACTTTGGTCGTCCGCTGGTTGCCACCGTCTTCGATTTTGGCCGGAAGGGGGCGTCTCCCACGCATCCCGAGTTACTTGACTGGCTGGCGGTGGAACTGATGGGGGGTGGGCCAACGGAATTGCCTGCGGGGAAGTCTGCGGAAGAGCAACCGCCACGCAGGCCGTGGAGGATGAAGCACCTGCATCGCTTGATCGTTACCTCGAATGCTTACCGAATGACCTCATCCAGCGCGGGTGCTGCGGCGGAAAATCTGGTCCAAGATTCGGAAAATCGTTTCCTCTGGCGCATGAACCCGATTCGGATGGAATCGCAAATTGTGCGCGATGCGCTGTTGTCGTTGGCGGGTGAATTGGATCTGACAATGGGAGGGCCTTCGATTCCGATCAGCAACGAAACCTCGCGCCGTCGGAGTCTGTACTTTGTGCACTCAAATGTTGAGCACCAGAAATTTCTCTCGATGTTCGATGATGCGAGTGTGCTGGACTGTTACCGTCGCTCGGAAAGCATTATTCCACAGCAGGCCTTAGCACTGGAGAATAGCCCGCTCGCGAATGAAATGGCCGAGAGGATCACGGGGCGAATTGTGGCGGGAATGACTCCCCTGGACGATCACGAATTTATTCAGCGTGCGTTTATGACCGTGTTAAATGTGGTCCCCTCGATTGCGGAAGAATCGACGGTGATGACCGCGATGCGAGATTTGGCTGCAGCGGCACGACTGGCTCAGCGTCCGAACCCCGAGGGGGATATCCGCGTGCGGATTGTACAGGCGTTACTGAACCATCATGATTTTGTGACTGTCCGCTGATCTCCTGTATGACGGGGTGGTACAATTTCGACGTCCGCTTCCAACGTGCGATTTCCCTGTGAGTAGTGTTTCCATCCAGAAAATTTCCTCTGCAGAGCTTAGCCCATGCCTTCCTTTTGCAATCACGGTTCCGCGGGCGGCTTGCCACGTCGCGTGTTTTTGTCTGATATGGGAATGGGGTTTACCGGCATGGCGCTGGGGGCGATGCTGGCGCAAGAGCGGGTTGGTCGTGCGGAAGCCCCGACTGTCTGGCAGCCTCCCACGGGACGTCCTCTGTTTGCGCCGCAAGCCAAAAGTGTCATCTGGCTGTTTATGAATGGTGGGGTTTCCCAAGCCGAGAGTTTTGATCCGAAACCGGAACTGACGCGCTACGCGGGGATGTCGATTAATGAAACCCCTTATCGGGATGTGCAGAATCCCGATAAGCTGAAACTTGCTCGCGTGACCGTCATCAATGATGCCAACGGGCAGCAGCGGAATAAGCTTTATCCGCTGCAGGTCGGTTTTCGAAAATATGGGGAAAGTGGAATTGAGCTCAGCGACTGGGTCCCGCATGTGGGTGGGTGCGTGGATGACCTGGCGGTGATTCGCTCGATGTATACCACCGATGATAACCATGGAGCCCAGACTCAGTTTCATTCTGGTCGACATATGCTGGATGGTGAATTTCCGACATTGGGGGCTTGGGTTGATTACGGGCTGGGTTCACTGAATGATAATTTGCCGCAGTTCATTTCGATGGGGAAACGGGAGTATTGGAACGCAAAAGATGGACATTACCTTGGTCCCGAACATGATGCGATTCCGATTCGGGTCGATCCGGAAAATCCATTAGACTTTGGGACGCCGGCAAGTGGTCAGACGCGTGGCGAACAACAGATCGGGTTTGATCTGGTTGGGCGATTGAATCGGCTGAAGGGAATCGAATATCCCGACGATCCGGCTTTAGCAGCCCGGATCAAAGCCTATGAATTGGCGTTTCGGATGCAGACCTCGGTCCCCGACATTTTGAACCTCAAGGCCGAGACGGAAGAGACGCAGCAGTTATATGGGCTGGATGAACCGGCAACCCGTGACTTCGGCATGCAGATGCTGGCGGCACGTCGTTTTGTGGAGCAGGGGGTTCGTTTTATTCAAGTGCAGCATGGTGCTGGCGGAGCAGGGGCCTGGGACGCGCATTCAGCCCTGAAAGCCAATCACTCTGGGAATTTTAAAGGGGTCGACAAACCGATCGCCGGATTACTGAAAGATTTGAAGCGACGAGGTCTGCTCGATTCGACGATCGTGCTGTTTGCCAGTGAGTTTGGGCGAACTCCGGGAACGCAAGGGGCGGATGGGCGCGATCATCACATTTACGGCTTTTCCATCTGGATGGCGGGTGGCGGGATCAAGGGGGGAATTGTGCATGGGGCAACGGATGAAATCGGATTTCATGCTATCGAGCATCGTCATTATGTGACCGATGTCCATGCCACCCTCTTGCGTCAAATGGGGCTGGATTCACGGAAGTTAGAAATCCCAGGCCGCAAGCGTCTCGACATCGATCACGGAAAACCGATTCTGGAAATTCTGGCCTGAGCTGCTTGGTGGAACGGGGATCTGCAATCCCGTAAAATTCTGAAAAGGCCCGCACGCGTACTGCGTGCGGGCCCTGCTGGATCATGCCCGGTCAGGTTTCCAAAAATCAAGCCAAGCGACGACGGCGAATCGCCAAGCCAATGCCTGCAATACCGGTTGCCAATGATAGGAACGTCGAGGGTTCAGGAACCGCTCCGTAAGAGATCTCATTAATATTCCCGGTTGCTGAATCAACCTGATAAACGAAAACTTCGCCGTTAGGGCCAACGGTTAAAGGTTGCTGATTTCCATCGTAAACAAAAATTGTCAAGGAAGGCGCACTGGCAGAAGCGGCTCCAATCGAATCGCCTGTAAATGTGATATCAAAGTTCATAAATGAACTAAATGTGTACACTAATTGAAAGGCTTCAGCAAACTGAAACGCGGAATCGTCGTTGTAGAGACTCAGCGTGTTTAACGCCAGGTCGCCAGTAAATGACGTCTGCGGTGGATTGTTCGGATTTATCGCCGTGTTATTAAACGTGGACCCGTTGAGTTCTGCGGTACTCGAATAGGCGGTGATCGTCACCGTAATCGGAACACCTCCAGCGCTCGCACCCAGTTGAAATTCAACGTCTCCCGACTTTCCCAGAAAGTACGACGTATCCAGCGACACGTTTACAGTCTGGGAGCCTGCATTGGCAACATTCGTGGAGATTACGCAAACCATGGAGGCGAGAAGACACATCAACGTCGAAAAACGACAAATCATACCAGCACCAAACCCTTTAGAAACCATTTTTTACGAAGCAAAATTTCCAATAAACTCAACGTCAATCGATTTCGATTGATCAACACGGATCATGCTATTCAGGCCTGAGAGGTTTCTCGCGAGCGGCCGCTCATCGACGAAATACCAGATCAAAACTCAGCTGTTTTTGGCTGAAATTCGATTCTCACTCGCCAGCAGCACATCTTGTCGGCGCACTCGGAATCGCTCCAATTTTGGTCACAACGAAACATGGCTGTCTGGCTTATCCTTCTGCTCGCAAAAGGGATCCCTCGGTACATCACGCATTTGGGAGAATTCCGATCAATTTGTTGAAATCGCAGGCAAGGGCGTAGATCCTGTCGATCAAGCCGAATGCGGATTCGTCTGTTCGATTTCCATCCGAAGAATTGCAGTCGACCTACGAATCGCGTAAACCCAATTGTGCAGATCGTTGGGCGTCGTTGCGTAGAATCTTGCATTGAGGTAGGTTCAGCGAGCAAAAACACCTGCGTTCAGATCGAAGTGTTTTTTTCGGTCGTGAAATCTCTGGGGGCCAAATTGCCAGAAGATCCCCTGGGTTTGGTTTCTCCGGAAAAATGTGCGGACGGCTCCCGAGGAACTGTTTTTTCCTTATTGGACAGACATTGCAACTCGCTATTAGGTTTCCCTGATGTATCCGAATTTCTCTGTCGCGGTTTTTCTGTTGGCAAGCATGGCCAATGTTCCCTTCCTTTTGGCAGAGGATGCTGAAGACAACCGGCTCGCAACGGCACGCCAGCACTTCCAGCGGGGGCGGTATGCCGAAGCGATTGAATCTCTGGATCAGCTGAGCGAAACGCCGCCGACGGGTTTGGACTCGGTTCAATTGGCGCTGTTACGATGCCATGCACTGCAGGCTCAGGGTGAGCGACTCGCTGCAGAAGAGGTGCTGATCAAAGCGCTGCAGGACCATGATGACTCGGCCTTACTGCATGCGGAACTGGCCAAACGACATTTTGAGCGGGGCCGTTATCCTGAGGCCAAAGCGTCGGCGACTCGGGCGATGACGCTGAACCCCGATCAATTGCTGGCGCGATTGGTTCAGGCACAGATCTTCACGGAAGAGGGGGAACTTAAAAAGGCGGACGAAGGTTTTCGCTGGTTCGTGCGGTATTACAATCGGGCTCAGCCAACCGATCCCGAGTCGCTGATCCTCGTCGCCCAGGGGGCAGCACAGTACGCTCGCTGGCATAGTTCGTCACAGATCTTCGATTTCTGTGTGAATACCGTCACCGTTGATGCCTTGAAACGAGATAAGTCCTATTGGCAAGCGCATCTAGTCTCGGGAAAGCTGTTGCTGGAAAAATACAACAAAGCCCAAGGGCGACCGGAATTGAAATCGGCCTTGGCGATTAACCCGAACGCGGCGGAGGTCCATACGGAAATGGCACTCTCGGCCATCAGTGAATACAACTGGGATGAAGTCGAAGAGTCGGCCCGGCGGGCGCTCGAAATTGCTCCCCATTCCCCAGGGGCATTACAGGGACTCGCCATGGCAAAACTCTTTTTTCGCGATTTTGAATCGACCGAAAAGCTGCTGACCGAAGCACTCGACGAGAACCCCATCGACACCAAAACATTGGCCCTACTGGCCGCACTGCGGATGCTGCAGGATGGTTGGCCTGATCCCGCCCGCTGGCAACACCTTGTGAGTCATCTGGATCAGATCGCCGACCTCAAGCTCGAAAACCCCACCCGGTGCGAGCAGGTGCTGATCGACGTTGCCCGGCGGAATCCAAAGCCAGGCGACTTTCTGGCCTCGCTGGCAGAAATCGTCGACCGATTTCGTCAGCATCGGGTTGCCGAACCACTGCTCAAGCAGGCAATTCTGCTGATGCCCCAGTTATCACAACCCAAGAACGGACTCGGTCAGCTTTACATGCAGACGGGGCAGATTGATGAGGCGCGGAAGACACTGGATGAGGCTTTCAAGGCGGACCCCTATCATGTCCGCGTCAGTAATATGCGGAAGGTGATCAAGGTTCTTGACGATTATGAATCGGTCACCACCGAGCACTTTGTAGTTCGAGCCGATGGCAAGCTTGATCGATTACTCGCCCGTTATATGGCCGAGTATCTCGAGGAAATCTATCCGGAACTGACAACCCTCTTCGGATTTGAGCCCGAGTCCCGAACGCAGATCGAAATTTACAATACCGCCAAGGGGCTGTCGGGACACCAGTGGTTCAGCGCAAGAATGGTTGGGCTTCCCTGGGTCCAGACGATAGGGGCCTCGACCGGCGTGATCATCGCGATGCAGAGCCCCAGCTCGATGGACCGTCCGCTGAACTGGGCACGCGTCCTCAAACATGAATTTGTCCACATTCTGACGCTGCAGCAAACGGATTTTAATATCCCGCACTGGTATACGGAAGCACTCGCCGTCCGCTCGGAAGGGTATCCCCGGCCGGTCGAGTGGAATGCGTTGCTACTGAATCGTGTCCCTCAGGGAGAACTGAAAAACCTGGATAACCTGAGCATGGGATTTATCAGGGCGGGGACCCAGGAGAACTGGAATTTTGCGTATTGCCAAAGTGTCCTGTACGCCGATTACATGGCCGAGCGATTTGGCGAAGAGTCACTGGCCCGACTGCTCGAGGCTTACCGAAAAAATCAGACGACCGATCAGGCGGTACCTGCGGTCTTTGGAGTTGACAAAGCCGATTTCGAAAAGGGTTATCGTGAATTTCTCGATCAGGTGGTCGCTGGTCTGCGCAGCAGTGACGATTCGGCCAGCCCCGAACAACGGCCCTCGCAGATTGAAAAAGCGTACGAGAAAAATAAAAACGATCCCCAGGCGGCTGCCAATTATGCCAAACTGATGCTGATGATCAAAAAACGGGACGAAGCCAAAAAGATTGCCGAGGAAGTGCTGAAGAAGGATCCTGCCCAGCCCGTGGCGGCTGCCGTGTTGGCCCTCCTTTTGCTTCGGGACGAAAAATTTGACGAAGCGGCAGCAGTTTTAGAGCCCGCCTTGCAGCAAGAGCACCCAAATCAGCAGGTGATCGAACTGCTGATGAAAGTCCGCCTGAAACTGGAGCAACCGGAAGCGGCTCTGGTCCTGAGCGAACTGGGCAAGCGACATTTTCCGTACGACAGCGACTGGTGGAAGGGGACTGCCGCCGCCGCGAAAATGACCGGAGCGACGGAAACTCGCCGAGCCGCCCTGGAAAAACTGGTTCAGATCGAAGCGGATGATCCTGCCCCTCGAAAAGCACTGGCAGAACTCGCCCTGTCAGAGGGAAATTTTGATGCGGCTTATCACTATGGAAAACGGACCCTGCACATTGATGTGCTGGATGCCGAAGTCCATCGGATGCTTGGTGATGCGCTGGCGGGGCGAAAAGAGTTTGACCGGGCGATTGCGGAATACGAAATTGCGATCGAGTTGAAACCGAAAGATCTTGAAGCCCAACTCGGACTGGCCGAGTCTTGTCTGATGACGGATCAGCAGGAAAAAGGGAGCCGGCTGGTTAAAGAAATCCTCAAGCAAGACCCGGACAACGAACGAGCCTTGCTGCTTCGTGATCGTATGAAGGATTAGCAGTCTGTTGAAAACGGGGACTGGGTGTGACCGAAATCAAAAATCCACTTGAATGATCAGCAGTGCGAGGGTGCCTGTCTCTTTTCCAACAGACTGTTTTTCAACAGACTGTTCGGTGATCCTGCGAAGGATGCACGGGGGGAAGAAGGGGCCTGAAGATCCTCTCACTTGCAGAGCGGGCTCACGTGCTGCGAGAACGTTTGGGTTAGTATCACCGCAGTGTCCCTCCCTTCACGATTCCCCCCTTGACGATTCCGGGGGGTTGCGGGACCGCTTCGGTGATAATTTTCCAGCTTTCCCCCATTTCGCGCATGGCGCGAAAGTCGGTCGGCTGGTAGGTGACATTCAGGTGGGGTGTCGAGACGAGGCGATTCTTTTCAAAGTGCGAATCCATGGCGGCCGCGACAACCCCGGTCACCAGATGTGTTCTTTCCACGGGATAGGGGGCTTTTCCCGTCCGGATATGCGTCTGAATCGCGTGCGACAGTGCTTTGAACAGATTTCGGTTTTGCCAGGGGCCGACATAAAAGCTGGTGGCGAGTGGTTCGGGCTTTCCCGCCAGTCGACAGGCGAAACACCATCGCGTGGAGCTGGCACCGACCCGTAACACGGTCGCTCGCAGTCCGTCGCGGTATCGGATCAGAATGGCATGGACCGGGTGTTGTTTGCCATCGGCCGGTTCGAGAAACTCTTTGAGCGACCCAATCTCTTTTCCTTCGGCCGCATTCATCGCGGCGGTTGCCAGTGAAAGACTCCAGCGTCCCTCTTCAGCGGCCTGCCAGACCGCCTCTCCTTCCAGTAGTTGTACCTCGCTGACACCACTTTCACCCCCTCGTCGCGATTCGACCAGGGACTGCAGCACCTCTAAAGCGTGAAAGTCATAGGATTCCAGTCCACCGCTATGAATTGAGACCGCTTCCGTCAACACCTCATTTGCGGGAAATTCGAACGGGGGGCGACGTTGAGCCAGAGGGACCGAGCTTCCCGCCATGAAGGGAATTTTCAGCTCGTGCGCAACTTGCATCATTTCCGCAGACCAATCCCAGCGATACGAGAGATGCTTGTCGTTAAACAAGGGGACCGCCCGTCCACTTTCACGAAACACGGCAGCAATCTCGTCAAAGAATCGCTTGCGGGGATACATCTGCTGTCCCCGTTCGTTGAGTGGGTAGTTCCCATGCTCACCAATCGAGACGACTCCGTCGACAGCCAAGTCCGCGCCACCTCGTTTCAACGCCCCGGCAATGGTCGGGAAAATTTCGATCCCATACTGTTTTGCCACATCCCGAGCCATATCGCGGCCTTCCGGGAATTGGTCGACATAGAGACTGACGACATCCATCCCTGGATCGGTTACTTGGCCGTTAAACAGATACGGTTCGAGGAAGTTTTCCAGAATCACATGGGCGTGACTGCGATAACTGAACTCGGTAATGATCGCCGCAATTTGCGGTCGTTTCGCCACAGCGGCAAAACTTTTTGTGGGCTGGGGAAGTGCTGCCAGCGACAACGCCCCGGCGGTTGCACGCATCCACTGCCGACGATTGTATTGCTGTGGATTGCGTTGCTGTGGATTGCGTTGCTGTGGATTGGATTGCTGTGGATTGGATTGGGGACTTGTGTGCATCGTTGAGTTCCTGCGGAATGAATGCGGAATGGGAATGATCCAGGATCATTCCTCGACGGGAAGTCCGCCGCCGGTCAAATTTCACAACACCAAGACCGTATTCTGATCGATTCGACTTGGAAACTCTATCAGGTTCGCAAACCGGGTTGAATGGAGCCGCTTAACCGTTTGTTACCGTCTGTTGAAAAAGAGGGGCAGGGACCTCGCACTGCGTATCCTTCAAGTCGATTTTTGATTTCGGTCGGAGCCACTCCCCGATTTTCCACAGACTGTTAATTTTCAACAGACTGTTAAGGGGGCTCGCTGTCATGGGGACTTGCGTTGTGCGGGCTTGTGATGAAGAAATCCGCGTAAGTCGCGGTCATCAACTTTCGCACAGCGCTGGTAATCGATATTTTGTGGTCACATACCAAGCTGTGCCCAACTGTGGCATGATGGAACCACGAATCCGACTTATCCCAGACAGAGGAATTCTGCCCATGCCACTCGTCGATCATCCCGTTGGGAATTATCGTTTTCTTCCTGGAATTGCCCCCTATTCCTGCGGGGTGGTCTCGAGCCCCGGTTACGAGATCGTGCATGTTACCTTTCAGCAGTTGGTTGCGTACCAGCGTGGCCTGGCCGTAATCCAGAACTTTCTGCAAGCACAAGGTCGCCCCCTGGCCGCCTTGTGTGCCATCGAACTTCGGTCGCCAAAGCCATTTACCTTTGCCGGCTTCTCGGAATTTAACGCCGAATACGCGGCGATCCTCGAGTCCTGGGGAATTTTTGTTGAGGGAGTCAATCCGGTGGCCCGAACGAATGTGGCCCCCGTTTTGCAGGCTCCCAAAGAGCCCTCGCTGTATGGATTCTCATTCACGCTCGCGTCGCTGCCAGAGCTTCCCTCGACGTTTGTTGTCGCGGGAGCGGGGGAACTTCCTGAAGGGGTGCTGTGCCGGGAAGGGATCGTCGCCTTAGGGGACACTTCAGAAGCGGGGCTGAAAATCAAATCCCGATTTGTGATGGATTTGATGGAGTCACGGTTACAGGGGTTGGGGGTCGATTGGCCGGCGGTCAGCACCATTGATGTCTACACGGCGCATTCGTTGACACCGCTGATTGCCGAGATCGTGCTAGGGCGTGTTGGTGCCGCGAGTCTGCATGGTGCCACGTGGCATTTCAGTCAACCACCGATCGCCGAGATCGAATACGAGATGGATCTGCGCGGAACACGAACGGATCTTCGGATCCACGCGTAGCCCCATCGCAACCCTCCGCTCAGGAATTCTGCATCGTCCATTGTGCGGCTTCCCGACTCAGTTCTGCGGTGTTCCGCAGATTCAGTTTCGTTTTGATTTTTTGGCGATGGGTTTCGATGGTTTTGACGCTCAGATGGAGCCTCGCAGCAATCTCGATGGTGGTTTTTCCGGAACCAATGCCGCGGAAGACTTCCAGCTCACGGTCAGAGAGTTTATCGACCCCGATGCGGGGTACAGCGTGTTTACCATGCATATTTTGCAGCAGCAACCGTTCGGAAAGTTCCTCGCTGAGATAGTGTTTTCCCTCGAGAATACGGCGAATTGCAGACACAATGTTGCGAGATGCCGAGTGTTTGTTGAGGTACCCCATCGCTCCAGCCTGGATCACACGCTCACCATACAGGCTTTCCTCGTACATCGAGACGACCAGAATTGGAATGTTTTGATTACGGGATTTGATCCGATGAATTAACTCGAGTCCGCTTTCGTGAGCGAGACTGAGATCCGTGACAACCACATCAGGAGCGGTTTCATCAAACCGTTTTAAGGCACTCGAAATATCCTCGGCCTCACCACAGACGGTGAGATCGGATTGAACTTCCAGCAGAGCCGTCAACCCTTCCCGAACGATGGGATGATCGTCGACAATCAATAGGCGCGCAGGCATTTGGGATTTAGGTGTTTGAGTCAGTTGGACCATGATGGCCTCCTATGGGAATTTGACAAAAGATGCGCGTACCACCGTTTGGGTTGTTTTGGATGTGAAACATCCCGTTGATCA